>CAZDWM010000164.1:0-5421 GCA_964509145.1 uncultured Eubacteriales bacterium
TTTTGCCCTTTTGCGCCATACAGGACGGCGCAAATCGGCTTCGCCGACCGGTCAATACTTCAAGCAGTCAGAAAAGGAGGGTCATATGTATAAAATGAAAAAAGCATGCTCACTCTTATTTGCTGCGTTGATGGTGATGTCGCTTGCAGCGTGCGCTTCCGCCAAGCTGTCGGAGGATTATTCCGAGGATGAGGTAATTGCCCGCGCGAAGGAAGTCATCACGGTTATTAACACGCTCGACTATTCGGCTGTCAGCGCCGAATTGAGGGACGACCTTGAATCAAAGCTGACGGCGGAACAGCTAAAAGCCGGTTGGGACACATCATTGAAAAACGCCGGAGCCTTTGTTGAATACACCACCGAAACAACCGCCGGACAAAAAAGCCAATCAACCGACGAGGACTACGCCTTGGCGATTCTGGTCTGCAAATATGAAAACGCGTCGCTGACCTTTACCATTATCATGGATAAAAATCTGGACATTGTCGGGATGTATATGAAATAATCTGGTTTATACAACAAGGTTAAAGAAAAAGCAGGACAAAAACGGATGCAAAGCACAGTACCTTTATGCGGAAATTAAAAAGGGCTGTATCAAAACTCTCATTGCGGAACGGCCAAGACGTTCCCTGCATCGTGTTGCTGTTACACAGAGTACACATAACATGCAAGGTCAAGTCTTGATTGACCGGGGTTTTGATACAGCCCTTATTTTATATTTTAGAGTCACAGCTGCCCGAGTACGTCGTTGAGGTCGTCGGCGGGGGAGCGGCAGGTGCCGTTTTCGCACAGGTAAAAGGCAGGACGGCCGTCGTCGCTTTTTCGGAAGGTGACGTTTGTGAGCGGGTGATAGTTGGCGGAAAGCTGCTTTTTAACGCCCTGAAGCGCGTCGTCGTTCAAGGCGCAGACGAGCTTTTTGCCGCTTTTAGCCTGCATGACGGCGAGCAGAGCGAAGCAGTACGCCGACGGGTTTTCCGCCGCGGAGGACGATACAAACGCGATTTGCTTTTCCGCCGCGTCCGCAAAACCGCCGGATTCCGTTTCCGCCATGAGCCTTGCAAAAAGATAAGCCGCCGCCGAGTTGCCCGACGGCATAGCACCGTCATATACCTCCTTGGGTCGTGCGATCAACTGCTCGCCGTAGGACGCGTTGATATAGCAACCGCCGTCGGTAACGTCCATAAACGACGTCATGATAATGCTCGCCGCCGTTTCTGCCTTTGAGAGATATACCTTGTCGGAAAGCGCGTCGTAAAGATAAAGCATCGCAAGGCCGTACCACGCGTAGTCGTCTAAAAGCCCCTCGCCCGCGGCTTCTCCGTCGCGCCAGCGGATGCGGAGCATTTCGCCAGCCCAGAGGTTTTTGTCGACGAAATCCGCCGCCCGAACCGCCGCGTCAAGGTATTGTCTGTCGCCGAACACGCCGTAGGCGGCAGCAAGAGCCATCACCATCAGGCAGTTCCACGAGGTGAGAATTTTGTCGTCCGTGTTAAGCTTGATACGGCTGCTTCTGTATGTCCGTACGCGTTCGCGCAGCTTTAACAGCCGCTCGTCCGCGCGTCCCGTTTTGTACAGGCGGTTTGGGATATTCTGCCCGTTGTAGTTACCCTGCGGCGTGATGCCGTAGAACGCACAGATATATTCGCCGTCACTGTCGCCGAGCAGGGACATGATTTCCTTTTTGGACAGAAAATAAAACTTGCCCTCCTCTCCCTCGCTGTCGGCGTCCTGCGCGGCGTAAAAGCCGCCCTCTGAGGAGGTCATCTCTCGCAGAACATAGCCGAGCGTGTCGCGCACAATGTCGGCGAACGCCTCATCGCGCGTCAGCTGGTAGGCCTCAAGGTAGGCGAGGACAAGCAACGCATTGTCGTAAAGCATCTTCTCAAAGTGGGGTACAAGCCACGCGCGGTCGGTTGAGTAGCGCGAGAAGCCGCCGCCGATATGGTCGTTGATGCCGCCCTGTGCGATGTGACGCAGGGTGCCGACGGCCATTTCTGCGGCATGAGCGCATTTGTAGCGGTGGTCGTAGCGCATAAGAAAAATCAGATTGTGCGGAGTCGGGAACTTCGGCGCTCTGCCGAAGCCGCCGAAATCGTTGTCATACTCCGCCGAGAGGCTCCTGTATGCCTTGTGAAGGACGGCGTCTGGGTCGTCGTCATAGGCTTTAAAGCTGACGGCACCGGGGGTGAGATTGCTGACGAAATTTTCAGCCGACTTTAAAAGCCGCTGGCGGTCATTCTGCCAGAGCTTAACCGTCTGTTTCAAAATGTCGATAAGCCCGAACATGTTGCGGTTTGAGTTGAGCGGGAAATAAGTGCCCACAAAAAACGGCTTTTGCGACGGCGTCATAATGACGGTCATAGGCCATCCGCCGCTGCCGGTCATGCGCTGGCAGACCGCCATATAAACCGCGTCGACATCGGGGCGCTCCTCGCGGTCAACCTTGACGCAGATAAAGCTGTTGTTCAGGATGTCCGCTGCCTCGGGGCTTTCGAAGCTCTCGTGCGCCATGACGTGGCACCAGTGGCACGTTGAGTAACCGATGCTTAAAAATACCGGCTTGTCCTCGCGTTCCGCTTTGTCGAACGCCTCCGCTCCCCACGGATACCAGTCCACGGGGTTATAGGCGTGCTGGAGCAGATAGGGTGATTTTTCGTTAATTAAATGGTTTGGGTTGTTCATAATCAGATTCCTTTATAAATGGTGATAATAGTTTTAATCAAGAAGTCCGTTCTATGCAAAAAACAACAGCTTCCGCAGGATTTACCTTTCGCGCATGGCGGAAATAGAAAAACGACGAGGCATAATAAGTTACAAAGGAGGGACTTGAAATGTCATATGTATCAGAAAAAATCAGAACCCAGTTTGAGTCGCTGCCGATTGAACTGAAATATTATATCCTTGACAAGGGTGTTGAACTCAACAATATGGAGGACTTAATGAAGGCTCTTGAGGATGTCGCACAGGAGGAAGCTGAGCAGCAATGATATAACAGGCAATTAAGCATTTTGATACCATACAGAAATAGTACACCAAACAATCATATTTCCCGTGTTACGCATCATATACTATTGTTAAGTTTAAGGAGGCATCAAGCATGTGCGGAATAACGGGACAGGTTTCTTTCAATTTTAACCTCATTGCATACGAGAAGGATTTTTCGGCGATGTCAAATTCGCTCGCACACAGGGGACCCGATCAGCACGGGGAGTTTTTTTCGCCCGAGGCAGTGCTGCTTCATCGAAGGCTCGCGATTATTGACCTCGAAAAAGGACGTCAGCCGATGACCTACGATGCGGGTAACGAGGTTTATACCCTCGTCTACAACGGCGAGCTTTACAACACCGACGAGGTGCGCGACGAGCTTAAAAAGCGTAATATCATATTCGACGGGCGGTCTGATACCGAGGTCGTGCTCAAAGCCTATGCCGTGTTCGGCGAAAAATGCTGTGAAAAATTCAACGGAATATTCGCCTTCGCCATATGGGAGCACCGTAAAAAGCGGCTGTTCGTCTGCCGCGACAGAATGGGCGTCAAGCCCCTTTTTTACGCCCTGACGAAAAGCGGCTTCGTCTTCGCATCCGAAATAAAGGCGCTGCTGCTTCATCCGGAAATCGAGCCGGAGATGGATATCGGGGGCTTATCCGAAATCATGCTGTTAGGTCCCGGCAGAACTCCGGGCTGCGGCGTTTTTAAAGGCGTAAATGAGATTAAGCCGGCCGAATGCGGTTATTACGCAGCCGACGGATTGAAAATAAGGAAATACTGGAATGTGGAGCGCAGAGAGCATACCGACAGCTTCGAAGACACCGTCGCGCGCGTGCGCTTCCTCGTGACGGACGCCATCAAGCGCCAGCTCGTTTCCGACGTGCCTGTGTGCACGTTCCTGTCGGGCGGGCTTGACTCAAGCATCATCGCGTCCGTCAGCAACACCTGCTTCAAGGCGCGGGGAGAGACACTCCACACATTTTCCGTCGATTATAAGGACAACGACCTTTATTTTAAGAGCGGCAAATTCCAGCCGAACAGCGACAACCACTATATTGAAATCATGAACGAATTTTTAGGCTGCGAACATCACCGCGTCGAAATTGATACTCCGGAGCTTGTCAACGCCCTGTTTTCGTCCGTCGACGCGCGCGATTTGCCCGGCATGGCGGATGTGGACAGCTCTCTGCTGCTTTTGTGCGAAAAGATTAAGGAGCACGGGACAGTGGCATTGTCCGGCGAATGCGCCGACGAAATTTTCGGGGGCTATCCGTGGTACCGCGACAAGGAAATCCGGGAGACGGACGGCTTCCCGTGGTCGCAGTCGACCACGTATCGCTACGGCTTTTTAAAGGACGATTACGCGCGTCTCATCGCCCCGCAGGCGTATGTTCACGAGAGGTACCGGCAGACAGTTGACAGCGCTTCGAAGCTGCCCGGCATGTCGCCGCTTGAAAGCCGCATGGCGGAGATGATGCGTTTAAACCTCGACTGGTTTATGCAGACGCTTTTGGACCGCAAGGACAGAATGAGCATGTACAGCTCGCTTGAGGTGCGTGTGCCGTTCTGCGACCACAGGATTGTTGAGTACCTGTATTCCGTGCCGTGGGAATATAAGGACTACATGGGCAGGGAAAAGGGGCTGCTGCGTTTGGCGGTGAAGGACATTCTGCCGCCCGAGATTGTCGAGCGCAAGAAAAGTCCCTATCCGAAAACGCACAACCCCGCTTATCTCAAGGCAATGCAAAAGCTTGTCGGCGAGCGTCTGACCGGCGGTTCACCGCTTGCGGAATACATTAAAATTGACCGTGTGCTGACCTCCGCGGACGACACGTTAGAATATCCGTGGTACGGTCAGTTAATGACCGCACCGCAGATTCTCGCCTACTTCCTCCAGTTTGACTACTGGCTTAGAAGATACCGCGTGCGGTTTGTGTAAAAAATTAATCAATCAGCGACTGTACAAACGCGCGCATTTCCTTTTTCGACATGATGCTGCTTGTATGCTGAATAATTCGCTGCTGTTCCTCGCGAGACAATGCCGCGAAACAGTTCATAGCCGTCACATTCTGTGCCAGCGCAAGCCCGAGCGCAAGAGGAATTTCCGGCCCTTCGGCGTAGTTTTTCATTTCGTTCACCTCAAAGTTAGCTTGTGCCTGCGACAAGCTTTCGATACGACACAAAAAATGGAAGAGCAATTCTGCAATACAGCACTAACAAACAACGGGGTGCCGGCAAACGCCGACACCCCGTTGTTATTTAATAAAACTATTTGTTAAGCATATAAAGCGTGAAGTTTAGATATCCGGCAAACGTTACGCAGAGCAGGTAGGGTATCTGCAAGAACCCCGCGGCATGCCTGAAGCTGTAAAAACGGACGGTCATCATGATTATTAGCAGCCAAAGGATTGCGAGCCAGACCAAAGAGAGCTG
>CAZDWM010000165.1:0-5244 GCA_964509145.1 uncultured Eubacteriales bacterium
TCGGCATATTTTCTAATCGTATTATCTGATGAGAAAATACCTGAATTCGCAATATTAATTAGACTCATTTCCATCCACTTATTCCGATCGATATATAAGTCATTAATTTTTTGATGGGCCTTGATGTAATCATCAAAATAATGGTTTTCGAAATATTCGAGTGCCGTAATTTGAATTGAAGTAAAATCGAAATATTTGTCCTTTATTAAGGAGTCTGAATATTTTTCCACCAATTCTTCAAGATGTGGATTACCAAATTTTTCTACTCCATATTCGCGAGCGATATCTTCACCGGTCTGAACAAGTCGTTCGGCGTATCTCAGAATTTTGTCGTATATCCTGCCGCATGTCGTACCGACGTCCCCCGCACAGCAGTCGAGAAGCGAAATTCCCATCGTTATCGTGCGGATGTCGAGGTTTTCGTCCTCAATCATGTGGATGGTTTCAAGAATGTCGTGTGTATTTATCATTTCGCACACCTATATCCTGTGCATGGAATTGAAAATATCCTCATGCATCACGTGAATTGCGAGGTTCTGCGCCGTTCCGAGGCTTGTCAGCGCTTCGGACAGCTCACCGAAGCCCTTAACGCACCCGTCAGTCTCAGCCATCATAATCATGCAGAACATGTCTTGCAAAATCGACTGTGAGACCTCAACAATATTGGCGCCCCTTTCGGCACACGCGGTAGACACCTTGGCGAGAATGCCGACGGCGTCCTTACCGACAACGGTAATCACAACTTTCATAACCTTTAAAACCCCTTTCCAAATCATAGACCATGTTATTTTATCACAATATGCGCATTTTTTCAATTTTTTCTTTAATTGTTCAAAAATGTGTGATATGATGATATTGTTAATAGAATTGTAAAGAAGTTGATATCAATGAGCTACAAAAAAATTCTTGATCTCCATACACACACCGACAACTCGTTCGACGGACATCACTCGACGATGTTCCTGTGCGAGTGTGCCGAGCTTAACGGTCTTCGCGGAATTGCTTTCACAGACCATGTCGAAATAGATTATTTCATCCGCGACGGTCACGACAAGCGCTCCCTTCACTCCTATTTTGAGATTGTCAAAGCACGTTCGGCCTTTACCGGTAAGCTGCTTGTATTTGCCGGTGTGGAGCTCGGCCAGCCGATGTACGATGTGGATACGGCCGAAAAGCTGATTAACACACTGAAATATGACATTGTCATCGGCTCGGTACACAACCTGCGTAATATGCAGGACTTCTGGTTCCTTGATTATACGCAGTACGACGCGTCGGGTATCAATGCGCTGCTACGCGAGTATTTTTACGAGGAGCAGCTTCTTGCCGACTGGGGAAAATACGACACTCTCGCGCACCTCACTTATCCCCTGCGCTACATCTGCGGCGAGCATAACATCCCAGTCAATATCGCCGATTACGCCGCGGAAATCGACGGTATCTTGAAATCCGTTGTTAAAAACGGCCGCGCGCTCGAAATCAACACTTCCGGTCTTCGCCAAAAGATTGGAAAAACCATGCCCGACGAGGATATAGTCGCCCGTTATCGCGAGCTCGGCGGCGAGCTTATAACCATCGGTTCCGACGCCCATTATGCCACAGACCTCGGCGCTGGTATTCAGGAGGGCATGGCAATGGCCGAGCGCTGCGGCTTCAAGAAGCTTACGTTCTTCCAAAACCGGGAGCCGATTCAAATTCCGATTGAATAATCTTATTATCTTTGAATGAGGGAACGAGACATGAAGGTAACGGTTAATGCGGCGGCCAAGGTCAACCTTTTTCTTGACATTCTCCGCCGCCTCGACAACGGATATCACAGCCTGTTCATGGTTATGCAGTCTGTCGACCTGTTTGACACCGTTGAGGTGTCCGATTCACCGTCGGGCGCTATTATCATGACTTGCTCCGACCCCTCGTTGCCCTCAAATGAGGACAACATTGCTTATAAAGCCGCGGCAAAGTTCTTAACCTGCGCCGGTCTTACCGGAGAGAGCGTTAAAATTGATATCACCAAACGCATCCCCCACGCCGCCGGTCTTGCGGGGGGCAGTGCCGACGCGGCCGCCGTTTTATATGCGCTCAACAAAATGTACGGCGCGCGGTTCGGTGAAACGGCGCTTTTAAAGGTCGGTGCGGAGGTCGGCGCGGACGTTCCCTTTTGCCTGACGGGCGGCACACGCCTCGCGCAGAATACGGGTGAGGTGCTCTCAGCCCTCCCCGGTATTCCCGACGTCTGCTTTGTCCTTGTAAAGCCCGCCTGTTCCGTCTCCACCAAGGATGCCTACGCCGCCTTCGACGCTTGTGAGTGTATAACCCACCCCGACTGCACAGGTGCGCTTTACTGCGCCGCTTCGGGCGACTTCGACGGGCTGATGAAGCTTGCCGGAAACGTGTTCGAGCAATTTGTGGAGGTTCCCGACAGGGTACTGATAAAAACCGTCATGCGCCGCCACGGCTGCCTTTGCTGCCAGATGAGCGGCAGCGGTCCGACGGTTTTCGGCGTTTTCACCGCTCGCAAGGCAGCCGAGGTCTGCGCGGCGGAGTTGAAAGCCTTCATCAAGGATGTATTCATCTGTGCGCCCGTCGTCGGCGGGGTTTTCGAGGTTTAACCGCATACAACATATATACTGTTAAAATATGATACGCCGATTGCCCGTCCGCAGTGCTCTTGCTGCCGGACGGGTATTTTTTATTTGTGTCAAAATTTCGTCAATCCGATATACTGAATGTAGATGCAATTTTGCGAAAGGGTGATAACGTGATGAATGACAATGTTCAGACAATGATTGAAAGATACAGACGTGAGCTTATTGAATTCAACAAACGGAATCCCCAGAAAATGACAGACAAAACACAGCTGACCGATTCAAAAATTATGGCCGTTGAAGCGGCCATGACGGAAAAAGATGAAATGAACAGAAATATCCCCAAGCCGCAAACAAATATGCCGCAGATGCCGCAGGCAAGCACGCCTCAGTCAAACAAAGTTTTGAATGAAACGCCGGGAGAAAAGGATATGGTATCGGAATATGAAAACAGCAAGCTGTATATCGAACTCAACGCCGCCGACAACAACGCCAACGGCAGCGACAACAACCACAGAGTCATGGACAGAATCCGTCCGGAAACAGGTCTGACGAGGCTCGAGACAAGAGCGGTTATGGCGGTAACCGAACCGGCAAAGCAAGTCCCCGACGTCATGCGAATCGAACAGGTGACAATGCCCTCCCCTGAAGAAACGGTTTCGGAATCCGCCCTATTTGAAAAAAACGCGCAGGAATACCCTCCGTACAGCTCCGGCAGTGTAAGAACCTATCCCAGCCTTGAGGCATTTCAACAGGCAAACACAAAATCAGGCTCGTTAAGGGTACAGGTTGCGGCGGCCGAGCAGAGCTTTCCCGTCAGCAACGCAGAGGTTGCAGTTACAAAGGATTTTGACGGTAAGCCGCATGTTTTTTACAGGGTGTTCACGGACATCAGCGGCGTGGCTACGGGCATGACGCTCGCGGCACCCGACAAAGCCCTCTCCTCCTATCCCTCGGTACTCGCGCCCTACGCTACCTACGACGTCACTGTGTCGCACCCGCGGTATGTGACGGTTATTCAGCGCAGTTGTGCGATATTTGACGGTATTGAAACAATACAGTTTTGCGAAATGGTTCCCAGGGTCGGTTCGGCCGAACAGTATACAGTATTTGAAGAACAACCAGTGATTAAGTAAGGAGGGAACCATATGGCACCGGTCAGAGTTCCGACAACTATAACCGTCCATCTAGGTCCTCCGTCCGCCCCTGCGGAAAACATCGTTATATCCTACACACGATACATTAAAAACGTGGCGAGCACGGAAATTTACCCCACATGGCCTGTCGAGACGCTCAAGGCAAATATAATCGCCATACAGTCCTTTACGCTCAACAGGGTTTACACGGAGTATTACCGCACAAGGGGCTACAACTTCGACATTACCAACTCCACCGCCTACGACCAGGCGTTCATACCCGGCAGAGAAATATTCGGCACAATTAACAGCCTCGTGGACGAATATTTCAACAGCTATATCGTGCGAGGAGGTCAGGTACAACCGCTTGCCGCGCAGTATTGCAGCGGGACGGCTGTAACCTGCGAGGGGCTTTCGCAGTGGGGCAGTTTAAGCCTCGGAAAAAGCGGATTGGACGCCCAAAAAATTCTCCAGAATTATTTCGGCAACAATACCTATATTGTGTACAATGCGCAGGTCGCCGCGCCCATAGAGTCTTATCCGGGCGTTCCGTTACGGCTGGGCTCATTTGATGAGGAGGTTCGCACCATCCAGCGCCAGCTTAACCGCATCTCCATCAACTATCCTGCCATTCCAAGGGTTACGGTCAATGAGGGCGTCTTCAACGGCGCGACCCAGCGTTCGGTCATCGCGTTTCAGCAGATTTTCAACCTGCCCGTCGACGGCATTGTCGGCAAGGCGACATGGTATAAGCTTAAATTTATCTATAATGGTGTCAAGGATCTTTCGGAGATTTACAGTGAGGGTATCTTTGCCAGTGAAATCGAACGCTATTTCAACACAATTTACAAGAGAGGAAGCCGAGGGCTAATTGTCAAGGAAATACAGTTCTACCTTGACTTTTTCGCAAGGTTCAACAATGAACTGCCCCGTATAACGATTGACGGTATTTTCGGACCTAAAACTGAAGAAGCCGTTAAGGCTTTTCAGAGCCTGTACGGTCTGACGGCGGACGGTATTGTCGGGCGGAACACATGGAACATGCTCTCAAGTGCATATAAGGCCTTCCTCGCTACACTGCCCGAGGGATATATGTCATTTGAATCACCGCTTTACCCAGGGTATTTCATCACATCCGGATCGTCTGGCGAGGTTGTTCGGCAGGTTCAGACTTATCTGCGCAAGATAGCTCAGAACGACAAAAGGGTACCTCTGATTACAGTGGATGGTGTATACGGTCCCAAGACGACGGCGGCGGTCAAGGCCTTTCAGGGGATATCGGACATTCCGCAGCTCGGCGAGGTTGGCCCGCTAACGTGGAACGCGTTGATTGAAGCGTTTAATAAATACACCTAACAGTTGGGTCATCAACATAATTAGACAATTTCACAATTGGGAGGGAAAGTCTATGCCGTTTGTGACCGTTCCTTCATTCATCACCGTTCATTTAGGCGCGCCGTCGGAGGACGCTGCAAATATTACCTTGCCGTTTACCGCTTATATCAAAAACGTAGCTTCCAGCG
>CAZDWM010000166.1:0-5219 GCA_964509145.1 uncultured Eubacteriales bacterium
CACCTTTAGTGGAAAGTCTACCTTTGATAAATTAACACCCGCAAGCTCGCCGACCTCGCGTTCGATGATTTTAGCGCAGTTGGCGCAGCATAAGCTGTTAAAATTGCACGTTTTTTTAATAAATTCATCCATTCTTATGACCATTCCTTTCTCATAAGCCGGAAGTATTGACCGGTCGGCGAAGCCGATATGCGCCACACTGTAGGGCGCATAAGGACAAAACTTCCTGCTTGAAAATTTATCTTTCAAGCTTCACCCATCACAATTCCTTGCGGAATCAATTTCAATATCATATGCAAAAATGAACAATTGAGCACTTGTTCAACCGATTGCGCAAAAAAAGAACATGCTTACTTTTCCTCAATATGCGACAGACCCTGTTCAAAAATGCTCTTAACGTGGTCGTCGTCGAGGGAATAATAGACCACCTTGCCGTCACGACGGTATTTGACGAGTTTAGATTGCTTAAGCACCCTCAACTGGTGAGAGATGGCCGATTTGGTCATGCCAAGCAGTGCGGCGATGTCGCACACACACATTTCAGATTTTAATACGGCGCACAGGATGCTGATGCGTGTTGAGTCTCCGAAGACCTTGAAGAAATCTGCGAGATCCATCAGGGTTTCATCGTCAGGCATCTGCTTGTGCACGGCATTGACGACTGCTTCATGGATGACGGTACAGTCACAACGGTCAAAATCGGGAAAATTCGAATTCATAGGATATTCACTCCTTATATGAACGATTGAATAACTGTTCAACAATTATAATACACGTTCCCACGAAAAAGTCAACAGTTTCTTCAACGCGGATTAAATAATTATAATGACAACAATTAGCGTTTTGGCGTTCAACAGGTATTATATCATATCAGAAAGCCAGAAGCCGTATTAAGAGCTCCTGGCTTTCTGCGTTAATATTCAGAGACGGATATCAACCGACCTTGATGCCGAGCCTTTGAAAGAACATGGTAAACAGCGTCTTGAACAACTTTAAAAAGATGTCCCAGATGCCCATAGTTATTATGACAGTCACCTGTCCGTCGTCAACCCTTTCATCTTCTGCGGGAATTGTCTGCGAGATGCAGCCGTTATAGCCGCCAACGTTACCTGTGTCAAGATATTGCTGCGCCTGACGCAGCAGCGTGACATCGTAGCCCGAAACCGTGCCGCTGTGGCTGCAATCGGCGGCAAAATAAACCGCCTCGCCGACGTCCGTGCGTGTCAGCTCGCCGCTTATGAGCCGCTCGACGATGTCCGCGTCCTGCCCGTTGTAGTGTGCGTCGCCGTTGACATCGCCGAAGATGACAACCATGCAGGTGTAGACAGAGTTGCCGCCGCCGTCAAGCACCGAAACTGTCGTGCCTGTGCCGCAGCCGTTTTCGGTGGGCGTAACCGACAGCGTGTAGCCCTCCGCCGCCGTGACAAAACCGTCAAGGCTTGTAATGCCGGGTGTGAAGCCGTAAAGATAACCGCTCTCACTGTCCGCCGCGCCGTTTGAAATCGTATACAATACTTCGCCGCAGCGCGTGCACACACCGTTGACGACGCTGTGGCCGAGCGGCGGTATGGTTTCGGAATAGGTGAAGCCGGTGACGCGGCAGGTGTATGTCCGTGTGCCAGGTTCTGTGCAGGTGGGCTCGTCGGCGGTAATCTCAAAGTCGTAAACCGAGACCGCGGCGGCACTCGAAGTGACCGTCGTCGTTTTGTCCCAATCGGTGACGACAGCGTAATAATATTTGGTGCCGACCGTGTCGGTGTCGGTGACAGTCAGGGTAGGGGAGACCGCCCCTTCTATGGCTGTGCCGCCGGTCGTTGAGGCGGATGTATTCATATACCATTGATAGGTCTGCTCAAAGCCTGCCGCCGTGACACTTAAAACGGCGGTGTCATTTTTATTGAGGATATATGTTTCGTTCAAATCCTCGGTGAGGCTTAACGCGTCAATCGCGACAAATGGTATTGAATTGGCTGTGGCGTAGGTCTCCGCCGTCGAGCCGGAATAGCCGTAGATGCTTAAACCCGGCAGAGCGTCTATTGAGCCTTCCAAATAAGTGAAGCTTGTGTTGCCGATGACGACTTTTTCAACGCCGGAATCCGGGAACATGGAGGTACCCATCTTTGTAATATTCGGCAGGTACACCGCTTTCAGGCTTGGGCAAAGCGAAAATACCTTGCCGACGAAAGTGCCGGTTTCTTCAGCCGTATTAAATGTCGGTGTATCGTATGTGCTGATATCGGATGAAGAGGCGTCTTCATCAATATGAAAGTCGTTAAATGAACCCAATGTTGTAACATTGTATATGTTCACATAGGATAAAGAGGGACAATTCTCAAATACGCCTTCAGAGATTGTTGTCGCGACAGGCAGATTTGCGCTTGTCAACGAAGTACAATCACCAAACGTGTATGGCCCGACAGTCACGGCGGCAGGCAAGGTAATCGTTTTTAAAGAGGAACAGTTATAAAAGTTTGCATCACCGATAGTTGTTAATGATGGCGCGTTTACCGATTCCAATGAAACACAATCCACAAATACATTATAATCGGTTGATATCAGGCTTGGCATATTGACGCTTTTCAGTGAGGAGCATTGATAAAATGCCAGCGAACCGAGTGTTGTTAACGAAGGAGCATCTACATTTACTAATTTATTACAACCGCAAAATGCAGAATAATTTCCGATTGAAACAACATTTGGCATCGTTATGTCGGTTAACGATGTACAGGAATAGAAGCTTTCGTTTGAGATGGATACCGCGGACGTAATATCAACAGACACCAAAGAAGCGCATCCCCTAAAAGTACCTGTCAATATTGCGGTTGCCAACGGAGCACTTATTGTCGATAAAGAGTGACAAGAATGGAAAGCACTTGCACCGATATTTGTTATATAGTCAAGGTTGATTGATTTGAGAAGTGTACAAGAGCTGAAAGCATGAGTACCGATGTTTGTTACGGTAGACGGTAATTTTACACCTGTTATAAACGCACAGTAAGCAAATGCGTAATCATCGATTTTAGAAATGGGGATTCCCATATAGCTTGAAGGGATAATGATACTTCCTACGGTATCGCCGTTAACGTAAGAGATACATATTTCCGTGTTGCCGTTGTTGTTCCAAAAGTTATAGTAAAACGAGGTCAGCTCATTAAATTTGGCGTGGAAAACAAGACCGTTGTTTCCGGCGTAGGTTTCCGCCGCGGTGCCGGTATAGCCCAAAACAAAGAAATCTGGAATCCGGTTTCCGTCGGCGGCGTAACCGAAGGCTGAGGCTCCAATTGTCGCAATACTCTCCCCGATTTCTGCGGATATCATTGACGAACAGCCGTAAAACGCCCTGCTGCCGACAGCTTTTGCTGTCGTTATCTCGACATCTTTAAGGCTAGTGCAAAGATAAAACGCCTTGTCGCCGATGGTCTCAATGCCCGGCAAAAAGATATCGGTCAAATTCGAACAACCCGAAAAAGCCTCTTCCTCAATTTTTACAAGGGTCGGTATTTTCAGCGATATAATATGTGTACAGTCGCTGAAAGCATTCGCGCATATTTTTGTCACCGGCAGGTCTTCAATAAAAGAAGGAATTGTCAGCACCTCGGGCAACTCCGAGCTGTGACCGGTGATATGGATTTCAGAATTGTTTACTTTCTGATAGGTGAACATACTGTCGTCTATAGACAGGCTGACATAACTGTACCCATGTTCCGCCGCGAAGATGTACCCGACGGTACCCTCATAGACGTAGAAAACACATGATGAGTTAACGCCGTCAAAGCTATCTGCCTCTATTGATGTAATACAGCTCGAAAGCGTTACCTTTGTTAACTTGACATCATCAGAAAAGCATGTATTATCAATGCTGATAATACCGGGCAGGTTAAGCTCCGTCAGTTCTCCGCAGTATACGAAGGCGTCTGTGCACAGATATTTCAGTTTGGGGGCGTTAAAGCCTGTTAAATTGTCACAGCGAACGAACGCCGAAATACCGATTTCCTCAACCTCCGGCATGTCGACATAAGTCAATGAGTAGCAGAACCCGAAGGCGCTTTCGCCGATGTTCTGAACCTTCGGAATGTAGACACTGCTTAGATCGGTGGCATAATAATAAAACACGAATGGACCAATGATTAAACATTCGGGTAAATAGACACTATTAATATTGTTGATATAGAATGCAAAGTTGCCGATATATTTTACTGAGGGCAGATTCAATTCAGTGAGAATGCAATGCTGGAATGCGCTTGTACATATTGTCACACAACTTGGTATGTAAATGTTTGACAAAGCCCGAAAACATGAACATGCGTAACTGCCGATAACGGTACAGCTTGGAAGATACAAATCTGTCACATAATTTGCCATTACGTTGAACATTTTAAAGGCAAAGTCGTCTACCTTCCGAACTTTAGAAAGGCTGATGTCTCTTAAGTTGTAACAGCAATTAAACGCATACTTTCCTATCGTCAGCAGCTCGGGGAAGTAAAGGTCGGTCAGATTCATAAAAGCGGAACAGCCGCTGAACGCGGACATACCGATTTCGGTCACGCCCGGCGCCCAGACCGTTTGAACTGTGGCGCAGCTGCTGAACGCATTGTCGCCGATTTTGGTTACGGAAGCGGGCAAATACACCGTCACAACGGACGAGCTTGAAAACGCGCTGCTGCCAATGGAGGTCACCGTGACGCCGTTAACGGCGGGCGGGACGGTGACGTCGGTCAGGACGCCCGAATACTTTGTCAGTACTCCGGCGGATGATACGGTGAAAGCGTTATCAACATCCACGCCGTAAAAGTAAAATGTTATACTTTTTTGTTGGCTGCACTTAGTCACCTTGCCGTTTTCTGTCACATACGCGACAGCCTTAACCCTGACAGACATCGATATATGAATCGGCACCGTATACAAAGTTCCGCTTGTTATGGAGGGCGTCGAGCCGTCCAAGGTATAATAAATAACCGCGTTCGTATCGCTGTTTGAAAGCGTCAGGTCGAAGGGCTGTGTGCAGGCATAATCGGTCTTGCTGAACACAACGTCTCCCAAAGCGTCAGCATATGCGTATTGCAAATTAACCATGCCCGCGCCGTAGTAGGCATCCCAGCCCGAATCACCTAAGTCGACAGCGCTGAAGTCAAGCGTGCTTTCGATTTCGCTCATTGTGTATGTTTTTATTGAATCCGAACGCAGCAGCGCGACGGCAACCGCCACGTGCGGAGCCGCCA
>CAZDWM010000167.1:0-5203 GCA_964509145.1 uncultured Eubacteriales bacterium
ATAATGTGGTGGGTTACAAATAACGATGCAATTTATGTTCGCTGTAATCATAAAATGACAAGCAGGTGGCTGTTATCAGAAATAGTGAAAGAGCTTGACGAAGAACCGTGCAGGCAATCCTCACACTTATTCAGACAAATCGAGGGCAAATTAAAAGCCGAACCCAAGGTTATAGTGGTTGATGAGATTGATTATCTTTTTACAAATACGCATACAATCGAAACTTTAAGGGATATCCACGATAAATTGGGAGTGCCGATTCTGCTTGTCGGAATGGGGTTATCAAACAGAAAACTACTAAAATACGGACATATTAACGACAGAATTTTTGCAAAATTGAAATTTGAAAAAATCGGCAAAGATGATTTTAAAGAAATTATCGCCACTTTGTCAGAAGTTGAATTTACCGCAGATGCAATAAAATATGTTGAATCTCGTAATCTTCAATTCCGTCAACTCGTAAAACTTATCAATAGAGCTGAAAACCTTGCTGATACTAACAAATTGAATCAAATTGACGAAGTCATAGTAAAGGAGCTTTTTGATGAAAAGTAAGATTTTGAAACTCGCTAAAAGACTCGGCAAATTTTGTGTCGAAGATATTTTACCGATTATCTCAATTCCTGAAGTTGAATTACAGAAGGTTTTGTTTGAACTAAAATCTGAGGGAGCAATAAAACAAAGGAGTGACGGAACTTATTTTTGTCAAGTAGAAACAAAAAAAGAAAACAAAAAACTTCCATTGTTCTTTGAATTCAGGACAAAAGAAGAACTTGATTTAATAATCAAATGTTTCTGTGCCGAAGTCCCTGTATCAAAAACTTCAAAAATATGTAATCTATCTGATGATATAATCGCAACATTCTCAACTTATTTCAGAAAAACAATTTATGAAAACCAGTTGCAGGAACTGGATTCGTATTTCAAGAAAAAGCCACAGCAATTCAGGCTCAGAAAATTTTATGATAAAACCGCATATTTTTATTTTTATAACGAAAAATTATTTGTAACCGAAAGTCCTCTACCGTCAGCCAAAGAGTGCAAAAGTTTTAAACCAACCGAAATTAAAAAGTTCAAAATTCTTTATTGTCGAATCAAAAGAATTCTAATTCAAAATACACGAAGAATTTTTCTGCATCACCATATTGCAGAATGCCTGTGGAGAGATTCTAAAGACTTTGAAGTATTAATACATTCTTTATATCAGATGTTAAGGCTTTAAACTTTAAATAAAGCCATTTTAAATTTAGTTTTTGCTTCAAGTCCGTGAGGTTCACCTTTTGGCATCAATATAATATCGCCTTCTTTTAAGAGAAACTTCTCGCCTGAAATTGTAATCTCAACTTCACCGTCAACAGCTTGTACTACAGCATCAACAGGAGCTGAATGCGATGCAATGGACTGTCCTGCATCAAAAGCAAACAACGTCAATGAGCTATTTGTGTTGTTGGTGATAGTCTTACTTACAATAGAATTGTCTTGATATTCTATGGCTTCTTTAAGGTTTAAAACCTTTTTTGCAAATGTATTTGTCATAATTTTTCTCCTTTTAATTATTTCTCTGGTGTAAAACAGCAATAGCCGATTTTATCGCAGGCATCTTTCAACTTTTGCCAAGTGTCTGCATCTTGTATTACTTCTAGTGACGTCGGATAAAGAATGTTGTTTTCTTTAAATATATGGTCTCTTAGCGTCATAATCAAAAGTTTTGAAGATGCATTTAATCTATTCTTAAACTCTGTAAAGTCCATATTGGCAACATCTTTAACAAGGTCTTGAACATCGTGTTTATACCTTCTCAAATCTTCGTGCTCCATAACCATAATTCTTGTAGGTCCTGTAACACCTCTGCTTTCAACTTCAGGGAATAATACTTGTTCTTCTCTTTGGTGATGTGGTTCTGCTCCAATTAAATGCTCCGATATATGCAAAAGTTTAGCAAATACTTCATTATTTGAGTTGTAAGCATCCAACTTTTGGATTTCTTGATTTGTTTCTTCAAGCTTATCGAGGAAACTCAATATCACTTCGTGCTCTTTTACCAATGTATCTATAACGTGCCCTACTTCAAGGTTACTTGTCATTTTTTCAAGTTCGCCTTTTAACATTTCCATATGCATTGAGCAAAGATGTCTCAAATCTTCTGGTGCCATTCCTGCTTGTATAAGTTTTTGCTCCGCTAGAGACAGTTCTGTCGGGTCAACCTCTGCAAGAAATGCTTGTGCTTCTTCTCTTACTGCATCAGGACTTTCGCCTAAGTTTAATCTTTCAAGTATTTCTACTAATTTATCTATTTTGTCCATTTTAAACCTCCTTTAGTTTAAATACATTGTTTCTAATAACTTTTTACCGTACGCCGTTTTGAAATATCTTTCTTCTATGTGTACGGCTTGTTCTTTTGAAAGCCCGTCCTCAAAGATATTAACTAAAAAATCAGCTTCTATTAAAATCTGGTAATCAATACCGTCAATATTGTCGTAGCTATGATGATTAGCAATTAAAAAGCTAACCCTATCTATCAAATCCTGTTTAAAACCCAACGCTGAAAGCATCTTTTTAGCAACAGCAGGACCTTCTTTTTCTTGATATTTACCCGATGTTGAGTTGTATTTATCTATACTTATTTTTATCCCGATATCGTGAACAATTGATGCGACAAAAACAATCTTCATCATGTCTTCTGAAAGATTTTCATTTTCAGCAATCAGCTTTGCAAAAGAATAAACTTTCAAAAAGTGGTTAATCCTTTTGGGGCATCCTGTTTCATATTTAATCATTTTATCTATCAATTTTGATATCATGTTTTCACCTTTTAATGAGTATGTTTTGGTCTTAATAAAAGCATTTTTGTGTCTGTAAGGGCTTTTGAACCGTGAGAAATTAATTTTGGCATAACTATCATTTGGTTTTCAGTAAGCTCAAATTCTTCATCCCCGATAGTTATAATCACATTGCCTTCAATAACAATTATTACTTCATCTTCTTTGTCTGTATGTAATTCACGCTTCGCTCCCTGCTTCAATGACATTAGAGTTAAGGAACTCTGCTGATTGTCAAAAACCAATTCTTTATTTATATCGGCTTGTGAATATTCAATATTTTTTAAATCAATTATTTCATTCATTTTGACATTTCTAATTTAAGCATTTGATAAATTTTCCTATATTTGATTTTGGTCTATAATTTCTTTTAATGTTTTTGCTGAATATTTAAGCTTTATAATTTCCTCATTAGATAAATCAATAGGAACATGTTCTTCAAAACCGTGTTTGCCAAGAATTGATGGCATACTTAATGCTACATCATTAATTCCATATTCTCCATTCATCATTGAAGATATTGGCAAAATTGATTTTTCATCTCTAACTATAGCTTCGCAAATCCGTTTTACAGACATCGCAATACCATAATATGTAGCTTTCTTTTTAGAAATAATTTCGTAAGCACTATTTTTTACATCATTTGCTATTTTTTCAGTTGCTTCTTTATGGTTGTAATGACCTCGCATTTCGCAAAAATCATCAAGCTTTATCCCTGAAACGTTGGCACTATTCCAAGCCACCATTTCACTATCACCGTGCTCGCCGATTATAAATGCATGGACTGAACGACTATCTATATTCAAGTGCTCCCCAATTGCATATTTTAATCTCGCAGTATCTAGAACAGTTCCAGAGCCTATAACTCTATTTGCTGGAAATCCACTGAGTTTTGTCGCGACATACGTTAAAATGTCGACAGGGTTAGAAACAATTAACATCAAACCATTAAAATCTCTTTTTTTAATTTCTGGAATAATTGATTTAAAGATTGAGATATTCTTTTTTACTAAATCCAATCTTGTTTCGCCTTCTTTTTGGCTTGCACCTGCAGTTATTATAATCAAAGATGCATTTTCTATATCATCGTAATCACCTGCATAAATTTTCATTGGACGAGCGAAAGGAACACCGTGACTTATATCTAAGGCTTCTCCTTCAGCTCTAGCTCTATCAGAATCAATTAGAACCATTTCCCTAAATAGTCCGCTTTCCATAAGGCTAAATGCTGACGCTGCACCAACAAAACCACAGCCAATCATAACGACTTTTCTGAAATTTATACAATTTTTGCAATCTTTTTCCATTCTTATACACTTTCTTTATTCAATATTTTTTAAATCAATTATTTTATTCATTTTGACCTCTGTGAAAATAAAAGGGGGCAAATGCCCCCTCAAATTATTAACCTAAAATTGCTTTTAAGTCTTCTTCTGGAGTAGTAATAGGTTTGATTTTGAATTTATCTACCAAGACATTTAATACTGTCGGAGAAACAAAAGCTGGCAAGCTTGGTCCGAGTCTTATGTTTTCAATTCCTAAGTATAACAATGTTAGTAAGATACAAACCGCTTTTTGCTCATACCAAGAAAGTACAAGTGATAACGGCAATTCATTTACTGAGCAGTTGAATGCTTTTGATAAAGCAACCGCTACTTGAATTGCAGAGTAAGCATCATTACATTGACCCATATCAAGCAATCTTGGAATACCGCCGATATTTCCTAAGTCAAGGTCATTGAATCTGAACTTACCGCAAGCAAGTGTCAAAATAATTGTATCTTTCGGTGTTTGTTTAACAAAATCTGTATAGTAGTTTCTGCCTGGCTTTGCGCCATCGCAACCGCCGACTAGGAAGAAGTGCTTGATAGCTCCTGCTTTAACACCTTCAATTACTTTATCAGCAACTGACATTACTGTATGGTGTCCGAAACCTACTGTCAAAACATCTCCGCCGTTGATACCAGTCATTTTTTTGTCTTCTGAGTATCCGCCTAATTGAAGTGCTTTTTCAATTACTGGAGTGAAATCTTTGTTGTCGTCAATATGAACTGTTTCAGGGTATTGAACAACAGCAGTTGTAAACACTCTGTCTTTGTAGCTTTCTTTTACAGGCATAATGCAGTTTGTAGTGAAAAGAATCGCGGCTGGAACATTGTCGAATTCTTTTTGTTGATTTTGCCAAGCTGTACCAAAGTTACCTTTCAAATGAGGATACTTTTTCAATTGAGGATAAGCGTGGCAAGGTAACATTTCACCGTGAGTGTAGATGTTTACACCTTTGTCTTTTGTTTGTTCTAAAAGAGCGTGTAAGTCTTTTAAATCGTGTCCTGTTACTATAATGAACGGACCTTTTTCAATATTTGTTGTAACTTGAGTTGGTT
>CAZDWM010000168.1:0-5201 GCA_964509145.1 uncultured Eubacteriales bacterium
AAAAACGAGGACATTGTCCGCGACAGAATAATAAAAATGTGCGGCGGTTTTCCCGAATGGATTACAATTGTTCCCCCGCGTGACGATATTTCCGCATATTATCACATGGCCGACATTTTCATATCTGCGTCGCGTGAGGAAGGCTTCTGTTACGCGCTCGTTGAGGCGGCTTACTGCGGGATGATTCCCGTCGCGAGTAAAATTCCTGCGCAGGGCGACCTTAAAATACCCGAATGCTTTTGGTTTGAGAGCGGCAGCGCCGAAGCGCTAAAGGAAGCGCTTTTTAATGCGGTAAAACAAATCGGCGCATTTCAACAACAGGCGGATATCAACCGCAAAACCGTCATGTCGGCATACGGGCTAGACCGATGGTCTGAAAGGCTGATGAGCATATATGAAGATATTTAATGATATGAAACTAAGCAGGCTCGGCCGATATCTCGGCGTAATCGAGCTTGTACCGTGTTAACAGGTCGCCCGTGAAAGTGACGGTTTGCGTGTTTGGCAGATTGTCGGCGGGGATTTCAAATGTATACAGCTTGGTTTTTTCGCCAAGCTTTGCTAATTCACCTGTATTTTTAAATGAAACTGTAGTCGGTCCTATGTAGGTACAGGATTTGCCGTTTACTGATACGGTAAGTTCTGACGCATGACAGCCGCCGCTTGAAAGCCCGATAATCAGCCGGACGTTACTATTGGACGGTATATAACCGGTGTGTATTTTAAGCTCGAACGGTTCGTTGCCGATAAGGTTATGCGGCAGGGGAGAGTAGGGCGTAAATCCGTCGGGGCAGAGGTCTTGGCTTGTGACTACGAAGCGGCGCTCTTTTTCAATCAGTGTAATGAGGTTCCCGCAGGTTCGGTATATTTCCTCAAGCGTCGCGTCGGGCGTGTTCGGATTTTGGTAATAGTTATAGAGATAAATTTTGTCCGAACCTGACGTCAGATACTGCGCGGCATAACCGGCGACAGTCTCGGCGGTGGTGTTGTACATATCCGTGCCGGTTAATATGTTGATTTCTATTCCGGCACAGACACTGACGCCGCTGTTTCCGGCAAGCGCAAACCATTCATTTAACGGTATGGCGCTGTCGCAGGTCGTCCAGTGCGGTGCGGCTATGAGGACATCGACAAGTTTTTCGTTTACCCATGTCTGCGCGTCAAAGCCGAATTTAAGGCTCTGCTCCGGCGAACGTGACAAGCGGCACATAATTTTAATGTCGTGCCCCCATTTATCTGCCGCGTCATCTACAACAGCGTTGACATCACGCAAAAAGTCGTTCATGATACCGGCGCAATCGGGATTGTTGATGTAGTCAAAGCAATATATTTCGCGCAGCCAGTCAAGCTCAATTCCGTAAACATCATATCGCATAAGCTGCTCGCCGATGTAGGCGAGCATTTTTTCGCGTACCTGCGGCACGGAATAGTCTAAACAGTTGCGCTGATAACCGTAGTCTTCGCCTATCATCCAGCCGTTTTCGCGAGCCGTGTAGAAAAATTCGCTGCGAAGAAAGCTGGCGTTGTCGTCGGGGCAGTGGCAATCGTTCATGCGTATGGAAATCCATGGGTTGATGCCGTCTTCTCGGCAGCGCTTGAACCAGGTGTCGTAAACGTCAATATCGCGGCTGTAAAAAGAATTAATACCTTCATACAGCGCCTTGTAATCAACGGCGATACCATTTTCAATTTTCTGGTTATGTTTGAATGTCGCGTCGGAAAAAACTTCGCTCGGTGTTGCGGAATATTGGCAGAAGACATTTAAGGACAAATCGGTTACCTGTGTGCCGGTATATTGGTCTACAAACGGGTATAATACAGTCGCGTCAGCGTTTTCGCGTTTTGCGGCGCTATTTAAAAATGGCGTGACATATGAATTGATATCAACATTAATGATAATACCGCCGTCTCCGGCTTCTCCCGTTCCTGCTGTAACGGGAATGTTATCCGGTGCGCTGTTTTTGTTCGGGAAAATAAAACCTCCGACCATAATCCAAATTGCAGCAATCAACATTAACACCTTATTGACAATAAGCACGCTGCGTCCTCCTTTAAATTAGCATTTTTTACAAGTCAAATATAACACATATCATGCAATTATTCAATGCTTGATTCTCACTGCGTTAAGCAAACTTACCTCGCAAGAACGCGGTGTATTCGCAAATACTTTAACTGAAAGGACGGTGATAAAAAATCAAAAAAGTCACTAAAATATTGAGCGCTTTTATACTTGCGTGCTTTGTATCAATCTCGGCGGTTATGCCCGCCTTCGCCGCCGCTACCTATACCGTTGTCAGCGGCGACAGCATGTGGAAAATCGCGGTCAAATATCAAGTCGGATTGAGCGAAATCATCCACTCAAACCCGCAAATCAAGAATCCTGCACTGATACACCCCGGCGACGTGCTTACCATACCGACGGTTGATTCCTCAGTAACGGGATACGAAAACGAGGTTATCGAGCTGGTTAACGAAATCAGAGGCGAGCACGGTTTAAGCCCGCTCAAGACAAACTGGCAGTTGTCGCGTATTGCACGCTACAAGTCGCAGGACATGCACGACAACAAGTATTTTTCCCACACAAGCCCGACTTACGGCACGCCGTTTAAAATGATTAAGGATTTTGGAATCTCTTATAACACTGCTGGGGAAAACATTGCGATGGGCTACAAGACGCCGCACGAGGTTGTGACAGGCTGGATGAATTCAAGCGGTCACAGGGCGAATATTCTTAACTCCGCTTACAAGCAAATCGGCGTCGGTTATGTGCCGGACGGCCATTACTGGACGCAGATGTTCATTGGGTGATATGACAAGTCATCTTAATTGAAAGAGGCACCGGCCGAAAAACCGATGCCTCCTGTTTATATTAACTTTGCTTTAAACGTCTTGATAGTCGCTTACCGTCACTGTACTTGACAGCAAATTTTTTTTGAAACGCAGGAGATAAACTCAATCAGACCGAGTATCATATATACGAAGAACACGCTTAACGCGAAAAGCGCAATCAGCGAGGCCAGCAACGGAAGCAGGCCGATGGCCAGCTTGACGACGGAGGCTACAAGTGTTCCCAAAATTCCGACAAGCAGACAAGGCGTGTACTCGCACAGGCACTTCGACAGCGCGGTTCTGCCGGTGACGGACGCCAGTGCTAGACCGGCCAGCAGTAAGACAAGCAGCAAGGCCGAGAGACCGAGCGTTACGAAGGGTATTACAACAATGTTCGATATTAAATTAAAGGCGGTCAGCGCTGTAAAAATCGCGCCGAGCGCCAAACTGATAACGACTCCTAACAAGCCGCAAAGGCTGCATTTGCATTTACAACAGCAACATCCCATAAATCTCACCTCCATAATGTTTTCGGGTATCGCTACCCAAAGCATCATATGTCGGTTTATGTGATTGTGTGTCCAAGCTTATAATTATTTAATTTGACATTATACTTGACAAATGATATTATAGACATGATGCCATATAGTAATATAATTGGGGGAGGGCTAATTTGAAAGGCGCAATTCTTGAAAAGGGCGAAAAAAGCTATACTCATTTATTAAGTTTGTTTTCAGCACTGGGTAACATTCAAAATGAGTACAACTGGTTGGTTACTAATTGTGACATTTATTACTATTCGAAGCTTACTAAAAAATTAATATCAGGAAAGTATTGTTGGCTGAGCGGGGAAGAGCTCACTGAAATTGTTGAAGACTATGACCTGCAATGGGTATGGGTCGTTTTATCTGGCTTTGATAAAGATATCAGGCTAAAGGAGATATTAGAATATCCGTTGCCGTATGTTGACGGTTATACCGGGTTTTGGAAGAATCCTGTCTCGATTCAGCATCCACTTGCAAGCATTGAAATTGCAGCCTTCGACAGTTCCGGTACCATAATTATCAGCAAAGAGGATGCAATAACGACCGATTTTATAAAGGCTTTCCCGTTAAGTGAAGACCTTTATGGGTATAATAAGGAACATTCAATATACTTTTTATAAATGAGGGAATCAGAAACGAATCTAAACTTTGACGCGGTGTATTATGAGCCGGATGCGCTTGATTATATGCTGGGACAAAAGCTCCAAAATAAATACGCAGATTTACCATGGATACAGATAGAAAATCATAACCGGATACCGGCTATGACGGCTGCAAATAACAAAGATTTCACCAAACTGAAAAGCCATCTTATCGTCGGTGTCAGGAAAACGCACCGATATGTGCCTAACCACAAGGTATCGGACTGGCTGGTGCCCTATACATCCTCGGGTTGCAGGGCGATGTGCTTATACTGCTATCTGGTCTGTAATTATAATAAATGTGCATATTTACGTCTGTTTGTCAACCGTGAACAAATGCTGGACAGGCTGCTCGAAAAAGACGCCGCCGCGCCTGCACCGCAAACCTTCGAAATCGGCAGCAACAGCGATTTGTTACTGGAAAACACCATAACGGATAACTTGCAATATACAATTGAGCGCTTTGCGTGTGAGGGTCGCGGAAAACTGACGTTTCCGACAAAATTCGATTACGTGAACCCGTTGCTTAACCTTGACCACAGGGAGAAGACCATATTTCGTATGAGCGTTAATCCGCCGGAAATCATAAACCGCATAGAATTAGGCACCTCTCCGCTGCAAACAAGAATCCGCGCGCTTAACGACGTTGCAGGAGCGGGATATCCTGTGGGTCTGTTGATTGCGCCCGTGGTTCTGCTTCCGGATTGGAAGCGCCTGTACGGTGAATTGATAGAACGGTTGGCGGATGAACTAAGCGAAAAGGTTACGAAGAACGGATTTATTGAAATCATACTGATGACTTACAGCTTCGTACAAAATGCAATTAACACCGAGGCGTTCCCCAACGCCGTACAGCTATATGACAAAGAGATTATGACAGGGCGCGGGCGCGGTAAATACTGCTATCGGAATGATGTGCGTGCGGAGGTTGAATGCTTTTTAAGTGAAAAAGTGTCGAGACAGTTAGGGACTATGCCGATATTATATATTTCGTAGTGTTCGTTTGTAATAGTTGCAGGGTAACCATGCAAAGGCGGTGCAGTATGTGAGCAATCCGTATGATATCAGTGACCTTAAACGCGGAATCAGTAAACGTCCCAGTCACCGCAGCGACAAAGAGCTTGAACATAATGTGCGGTCTCATTTGAAGTCTGTCCAGCTTAAATCCGATAAAATTCAAGGCTTT
>CAZDWM010000169.1:0-5180 GCA_964509145.1 uncultured Eubacteriales bacterium
CGCGCCGCGCATGTCGCCGCGCTGTTCGCCCAAAGCGGAGCCGTCGCGCTTGTCAGTTTAATATCACCTTTTGCCGCTGACCGCAGCGCGGCACGCAGTATATGCGAAAGCGCGGGCTGTCCGTTTGTTGAGGTGTTTGTTGACACGCCGCTTGATGAATGTGTCCGCCGCGACGTCAAGGGGCTTTATAAACGAGCGATGTCCGGCGAAATCAAGGACTTCACCGGCATTTCTTCGCCCTACGAGCCGCCCGAAGACCCGGAGCTTGTTATAAAAACCACCAAATGTAACGAGGAAGAAGCCGCCCAATCGATCATAGCTTATCTAGACTTGCTCCGTTCACTGCGTAAAATGACTGAATTTGCCGCCCAGCTTTCGGTTGAGGCTGGCAAAGAAATCATGGAGATTTACAATAAGGGTTTTACCGTCGATTACAAGGCGGACAGCTCGCCCTTAACAGACGCCGACACGGCTTCAAACGCGCTTATCTGCGCCGCGCTCAAGGCGGAATATCCACGTTACGCGATTCTTTCCGAGGAGTCAAAGGACGGCGGAGAGCGGCTTCACAACGACTGCTGCTTTGTCGTCGACCCTCTCGACGGTACCAAGGAGTTTATCAAGCGAAACGGTGAGTTCACCGTCAACATCGCGTTTTCTTATCTCGGCAAAAGCGTTATGGGAGTCGTATACGCTCCGGTGCTTAGCAGGCTTTATTATGCCGCAAAGGGTCTCGGCGCTTACGCGCGAAATATCACTGAAAGCGGTTGTGAAAAGCTTTTCAACGAAAATGAGCGAATACATGTTTCCGACAAACGTTCTGATTTAACCGTCATGGCCAGCCGTTCGCACGCCGACGAAAAGCTCACGGCTCTTCTCGCAAAAAACAGCGCGAAAATCGGCGGCACAAAAAGCTCCGGCTCGTCCCTCAAGGGCTGTATGATTGCAGAAGGTGAAGCCGATGTCTACTACCGCACTGGCTTCACAATGGAGTGGGACACAGCCGCTATGCAGTGCGTCGTCGAGGAGGCGGGCGGCGTTTTCCGTCAGGGCAACGGAACGCCAATGCGCTACAACAGAAAAAACAGCCTGAATGACAAGGGCTTCTTTATATTGAACAGCTTTGATAACAGGTTTGAGGAGTAATCATAAATGACCCATCTTGACAATCTTGAAAATAAAAGCATACACATCCTGCGCGAGGCCTATAACCGCTTCGGCAATTTATGTATGCTTTGGTCAATAGGCAAGGATTCGACCGTGCTTTTAAGCCTTGCCCGCAAGGCTTTTTTCGGTCATGTCCCCTTTCCGCTTGTCCACATCGACACCCATTATAAAATTCCCGAAATGATTGAATACCGTGACAGATTAGCTCGTGAATGGCATCTCGACATGGTTTACGGCGAAAACGCGGAGGCGCTCGAAAAAAAGCTCACCTTCCCCGACGGCAACGCGAGCCGGATTGAATGCTGCCGCAATTTGAAGACCCTCGCGCTGCAAAACACACTGTCGGGCGAGTGGCCGCGCTACCGCATGAATCACACGACAGGAAACTATGAACCGGATAAAAACACCGAACCGTATACGGGCGTCATTGTGGGCATACGCGCCGACGAGGAGGGCAGCCGCTCAAAAGAGCGCTATTTTTCCCCGCGCGACAATAACAACGATTGGGACATCGGAGACCAGCCGCCCGAATTCTGGGGACAGTATAAGACGGACTTCAAGCCCGGCACACATATTCGCATCCACCCCCTGCTCGACTGGACAGAGCTTGACGTGTGGGAATACATCCGCCGCGAAAACGTGCCTGTCGTGCCGCTCTATTTCGATCAGGGTAACGGCAAGCGTTACCGCTCGCTGGGCTGCTGGCCGTGCACGCTGCCCGTCGACTCAACGGCTAAAAACCTCGACGAAATCATCGAGGAACTGAAAACCGGCAAATTCGCAAACATAGCCGAACGCTCCGGCAGGGCGCAGGACAAAGAGGACGGCGGCGGTCTGGAGGAGCTTAGAAAAGATGGATATATGTGATTTTTCACAACGCAAGGAAATGAACATCGTCATTGTCGGCCATGTCGACCACGGTAAAAGTACTATCATCGGACGTCTGCTCGCCGACACCGGCTCGCTGCCCGACGGCAAGCTGGAGGCCGTCCGCGAGCTTTGCCGCCGCACGTCAAAGCCGTTTGAATACGCTTTCCTGCTCGACGCCTTAAAGGACGAGCGCGCACAGGGTATCACCATAGATACGGCACGCTGCTTTTTTAAGACGACATTACGGAAATATATCATCATCGACGCGCCGGGACACATAGAGTTTTTAAAAAATATGATAACCGGCGCTTCAAGGGCGGAGGCTGCGCTGCTCGTTATAGACGCGCATGAGGGCATCTGCGAAAACTCGCGCCGCCACGGTTATATGCTGTCGATGCTAGGTATCAAGCAGGTGGCCGTACTCGTCAACAAACTCGACTTAATCGACGGAATCGAGCGCCAAAGTGTTTATAACTGTATTTCCGCCGAATACTCCGAGTTTTTAAAACAAATCGGATTAAACCCAACCTGCTTCATCCCCGTCTCCGCCGCGTCAGGCTACAATATCGCTTCCCACAGCGCCGAGTTGCCATGGTATAACGGTGTAACCGTCCTTGAAGCGCTCGACGCTTTCGAGGAGACTGCCCCGCCCGACGGTCTGCCGTTTCGTATGTGGGTGCAGGACGTCTATAAATTCACCAATGAAAACGACGAACGCCGCATCGTCGCGGGCACTGTCTCGTCCGGCACACTTCACACGGGCGACGAAATTATGCTTCTGCCCTCCGGAAAGAAGACGACGGTTAAATCGATTGAGGTTTTTAACGAGCTGCCGAAAAGCGCCGTCTCCTCCGGCTGTGCGACGGGCTTTTGCATGACGGAGCAGATTTACGCAAAACGCGGCGAGCTGATTTCCGTAATCGGCCAAAGAGCGCCCATGTACGGCAGCAAAATCAAAGCCTCTGTTTTTTGGTTAGGCCGCGAACCGTTTTCGCCCGACAAGCCCTATAAAATCAAGCTCGGCTCCGCGCAGACCGGCTGCCGTCTCGACAATGTGTCCGGCGTGCTCGACGCGTCGACGCTTGAGCGGATTGAGCGCTGCCATGTTGAGCGCCACGAGGTGGCGGACTGCGTTATTCACCTCGACCGTCCCGTCGCCTACGACACCGCCGCCGATAACGCCGAAACAGGCCGTTTCGTCATCGTCGACGGCTACGAAATTTCCGGTGGCGGTATAATCACCGGCACGGCGGACGCCGACGGCGTTATAGGCGAAAAGCTCATACGCCGCAACATCAAATGGATTAGAAGCAGTATCACCGCGCAGGAGCGCGCGGCCTATTACGGGCAGGATGCGCGGCTGGTCGTTATCACCGGCAAAACGGATACCGATAAAAAAACCGTCGCCCGCGCCCTTGAAAAAAAGCTGCTCGACGGCGGCAGAATCGCCTATTATTTAGGCATCGGCAACCTGCTTTACGGTGTCGGCTCCGACATTAAAAGCGGCAGCTCGATGGTCTCGCCTGAGGAACGACAGGAGCACATCCGGCGGCTCGGCGAGCTGTGCAACATCATGCTTGACGCCGGTAACATCATGATTGTAACCGCGAACGAGCTAAACTCTGATGAGCTCGACACTCTGCGGCAGATTATATCGATTGACAATATACTGACAGTCTGGGTCGGCGGCGAGCTAAACCGCGTGCGCGACTTCGACCTATGCGTCCCCGACGACAGCGAAGCACCCGACAGAATTTTCGAAGCGCTGGGACTTTGATGTCGTTTCAACGCGTATTTCCCTAAAAGCTAACCACCCCTAATATTTTTTATCCTGTTACATAATTCTCTCAACTCACAGTATTCGAAACGCACATCCATATAAGCCTAACAGCCGCCGTTTTAACAACGGCGGCTGTTGATTTGCTTGACTATTGAATTATAGCTTGAGCAGCTTTCTAATTGACCCGTTGTCCTCGCCGATAACCCGTCCGAACTCATGTGCCCACATGTTGTGGTGTTCGCCGATGACGCGGCTGTAGGCGAAGTGAATTCTGCCGTTTGCCATTAGCTTCACCACCGCCCAGTAGGATGTCAGCAGCTCACTTTCGGCGATATTTACCTCAAAAACATAATTTTTAAACTCGCCCGGCAGTACATCGAACTTTTGCGTCCGCGGGCTGACGCTGCCAAGACTGTTTTCGTTGAAGCCCTCAATGTCCCATGTCTCATAGGGCGTCGCGACAGCCAGCTCACCGTAAATCCGCTCGCCGGTGCCGTTGTAGACTGTGGCGGTTATTTTTCCGTCGGCGATGGTCAGGTTAACATCGGGGTTGAAGTAGCCGAACTCGTACATATCCTCAAATTCCTGTCCGTCGTGCTTGTAATTAAGCCGTACAACACCCTTCGCGTCCTTGTCGGGCTTTTTGATAACGAGCGGATAGACACCGACGTCGCGCGGTTCTATGGTATAGGGTATCTCAGCTTTGTCAACGAAGAAACCGTCGGTCACGCTGATTTTCATCGTGCCGTTGATTTCGGCGTCGGGGTAGTTGTTTGCCATAGAAACGTTGAAGCGGTATTCCGTGTCGCCGACACGCTCAACATCCTTGTTGATGACACCAGCCGTCGACAGATAGCCCATGTTCATCGAGCCGAGGTCGTGCTCCCAGCTCCTGACATATGACGGCTCTACCTCCTCACGCTGCGCGCCGAGCGTCGCCTCGCCGATGGTTTTTTCCGCGCCGGGGGTACCTATTACAAATGTCTCGATGGAATGGGGATTGACCTTGACGCTGAACACCCCGTTGTCGACAGCGACGGGTGTTTGGTTTTCCTCAAGCAGGTCGGTTCTTTCAACCCCGGCTACGGACAGCGGTGTGCTGACGGAAATGTCGTTCTCAAAACCATCGATTTCAAAGCCCCTCAACGTGAAGCCGCGCGTCTGAATCGAACCGTGGTCACGCTTCATGGAAGCCATAGGATAGCCGCCAGCCTTAAAGGACGTGACGACAAAATTGTCGCTCGTCTGCAAAAAGCTATCCGTCGGAGGCAGCACATGCTTGCCGCTGCCGTCCGCCTCGGCGACAATCAGCGGGTCGTTGAACTCAAACGCCTTTTTATAGACATTTGCTTCGCGGTAATCGCCC
>CAZDWM010000170.1:0-3222 GCA_964509145.1 uncultured Eubacteriales bacterium
GCACAAAATTACGCGCCAAAAGAAGTGGTTATTGAGCACGCCGAGGGCGTCATGGTCTACGACCCCGAGGGAAACGCATATTACGATATGCTCAGCGCATACTCCGCCCTTAATTTTGGTCACCGCCACCCAGAAATCATCGCCGCCGCCAGGGAACAGCTTGAAAAGGTCACTCTGACGTCGCGCGCGTTTCACAACACGGTTCTTTGCGATTTCTACGAAAAGCTTTGCGTACTCACCGGCAAGGAACTCACTCTGCCCATGAACACGGGCGCTGAGGCCGTCGAAACGGCATTAAAAACCGCCCGCCGCTGGGGTTCCTTCGTCAAGGGAGTGCCAGACGGCAAGCAGGAAATTATCGTCTGCGAAAACAATTTTCACGGCAGAACGATTACCATCGTCACCATGAGCACCGACAGCTCGGCCAGAGACGGCTTCGCGCCGTTCACGCCCGGCTTTGTCAAGGTTAAATACGGCGACGCGGCCGCGCTTGAGGCGGCTGTCACCGACAACACCGTCGCGTTTATCGCCGAGCCGATACAGGGCGAGGCCGGTGTTATCGTCCCGCCCGCGGGTTATCTCAAAGCCGTGCGCGATATCTGCACACGGCACAATGTTCTGTTTATCGCCGACGAGGTTCAAACAGGCTTCGCGCGTACGGGTAAAATGTTTGCCTGTATGCATGAGGATGTCGAGCCGGATATTTATGTTCTCGGCAAGGCGCTCGGCGGCGGTGTTATGCCCGTTTCAGCCGTCACAGCCAACAGGGATATCCTCGGCGTTTACGAACCCGGCTCACACGGCTCAACCTTTGGCGGCAATCCGCTTTCCTGCGCAGTCGCCATCAGGGCGATGGAAATCCTCGTGCGCGAAAACTACCCCGAGCAGGCGCGTGAAAAGGGCGAATACTTCATAAAAAAGCTACGCGCCATTAAAAACCCGCACATAGTCGAGGTACGCGGCAAGGGTCTGCTCATCGGCGTTGAGTTCGACATTGACGCCGCGCCTTATGTTAAAAAGCTTATTAAAAACGGCGTTCTCGCAAAAGAAACGCACGAACGGACGATCCGCTTCGCACCGCCCATAGTCGTCACCTACGCACAGCTCGACGACGCGGTCGAAAGGATTGAACGGGCGTTTGCATAAAAATGACAGGAGGCTTGTTAATGAAAAAAACCGTTGCACTTTTTTCGGCGCTTTTGTTTGTGTTTTCCCTTGCGGCGTGCGGCAAGGATGAGCCGGCCGACACCACCGCTCCGGACGAAACCTTATCCGAAACTGTCACAGAAGCTTTGACCGAGCTGACGACACTCGCTGATGAGACGGAGACCGAAACGACGACCGCCGAGGCAACCGAGACCGTGTCCGAAACCGAAACCGAGGCTGCCGCGGCCAAACTGCCCGTAACAACGGCGGAGATTCTGGCGGCGTACACCGCCGTTGTCAACAAGGTTAAGGTTGACATGCCCAAGTTTACGAGCAACGACTGGCAAACGGTCAGCAATGTCGATATGAGCCGTGTGACATACTCTCTGTTAAGCACCGCTGCCGGCAGTTTCCTTGAAAGTCAGGAAGATTCCGAGCCCGGCATTCATGACAAGGGTACACACGCGAAGTGGTTCGCGCTTCCCACCTCGACCGCAAAGGTCGGCTGCGTCCTGACGGATACGAGCAAAATCACCTCCGCCAAGGCCGTTAAGAAGGGCGACAATTATGTAATCACAATTTCTCTTGCGACCGAAAAAGATCCCTATATGAACATAGACAACCCGACATCCTGCACAAGCTGGCACGGAAGAATGTTCGATGTCATCGATATCGGCGAGGTTGTTGAATACGCAAAAAAAATTCCGGGTGTCAGCACCGACAACGCCTATTGTACCTTCCAGGGTACGGCGATACTCACATACAACCCCGTCACGAACGAATGTATAAATCTCGATCACGTAATTGACGTCAGAATTTTCCTCGGCTCAGGTGCGGCGAAGGTTATGGCGGATTATCATTTCTACGATTTTAAATGGTAACAGGCTGAAAACGTTTTGGGCTTTCCTGTATTTCAGGAAAGCCCTTTTATTTTACTGATCTTTTTCTTAAAATCGGTATCAGTCTTTTTGCTAGAACCGCCGCTAGTATGCATTGCAACGTGTCGCCCGGAAGATATATGGCAAAGCAATAGATAAACAGCGTCCTCGCGCCGATTGCCTTTCCGATGTAAAACCTGTTGACGAGCCAAAGGTATATAACACCTATCCCATAGACGATCAACAGGCCGACAAAGCAGGCAGCCAGTAGCCTTTTTAGCGACGGCGCGGACGTTTTATTAGCGATTTTTCCTGTCAACCACGCGGCGACGCAAAAGCCGAGGATATAGCCAAAGGTCGGTTTGAGGATATATCCAATTCCGCCACCCTCCGTAAAAACCGGTACACCGGCCAGACCAACCGCGATATAGCACAAAACGCTAACCGCGCCGAGCCTCGCGCCCAGCAGCAGACCGGCCAGCATCGTAAAAAGATACTGTAGCGTTAACGGCACAAGCGGCGTCGGAATGCGTATAAACGCCCCAACCGCCGTCAGCGCCGCGAATAACGCGCAAAGCGCGATATCCTGTAATTTTAGTTTACTCTTTTTATTTATCATAGCTTAATGCTGATTTCCCCGCTGTTTAGCGCTTCGGTAGTCCCGTCGTCGTATCGCACGATCAGACGACATTCCTCGTCTAAATCAACCGCGCATGCCGGACGGTCTTCCTTAGCCCCGACGACTGTCACAGCCCTTCCGATAGCACAGGAGCGCTTTTTATAATCGTCAAAAAACGTCCTCTTTTCGATGTTCCTGTAATCACTCCAAAAATTGTTCAGTATTTCCGCCGCTAACCTACCTCGCGCGTCTCCTACCGCCTCGCCGCTTTTAAACACTGCCGCCGCGGCATCGGATACCTCCGCAGGAAAGCCGCCCTCCGGCTCAAACACATTTACGCCGATGCCGACAACGGCATAGTCGAGGTGCGTGTTTTCGAGTGCGACGGAAGCCTCTGTTAAAATACCGCAGACCTTTTTACCGTCGAGCAGCACATCGTTGACCCATTTTATTTGAGCCTCACGACCGGACAGCTTTTCGACAGCCCTTGCCACCGCGCTCGCCGCCGCAGCGGTCAGAAAATAGGAATCCGAAACGGAGCAGGTCGGTCGCAAAAGAATGCTGAAATAAAGCCCCGTT
>CAZDWM010000170.1:3232-5178 GCA_964509145.1 uncultured Eubacteriales bacterium
GTTCCCGGCGGCGAAAAAAACGCTCTGCCCTTTCTGCCGCGCCCGCCGGTCTGTGTCCGCGCCGCGACAACCAGTCCCTCCGGCTCCCCGGCAGCCGCCCGCTCTCGCGCTTCACTGTTGGTAGACGAAACGCTGTCAAAGCATTCGATTCTTAGCTTGTCCGCCGCTTCACCCTTCAAATAATGAGCGATAACAGGCGCTGATAGGATATCCGCGCGGTTGATGAAGACATAACCCTTATTGGTCTCGCCCTCAATGGCATAGCCCTCACACCGCAGGGCGGTGACAGCTTTCCAGACAGCCGTCCGCGAAACTGACAGAGCGTCGGCGATTGCCTCGCCGGAAACATATTGACCCATATTCCGATAAAGCAGCGTTAAAGCGCCGTCCTTAACCGTCAAAAGCTCTCCCCCGTTCGGTTTTTTGTTCATTATAACACATTCATATTGTTTGTCAACTTGATTTGAAATACGGTTTACAATAAGCGTACAAAGAAGCTCGACTTACTATATAAGACGACGACTTACTTTGTCATTCGGGTTACTTCAGTCTGAACACGGCCGAAGCGCCCTCGCTGAAAGACACAAGCTCATAACGGTTGTTTTCAAGATAATACCGGTATTCACCCGCATAACATGTATAACCGTCCGCAATATATTTCCGAAGGTCAAGGACGATATACTCGCTTCCGTAATCACTCGTGTCGAGTTCCTCAGTTTGATGAATGGAATACAGTTGTTCGTGACTACTCAGGTAAGGGATAAACGCTTCGGACGCCGACACCGAGGCTTCCTTCGGAATGGAATTTGCGGTTTGCCACATTACGCGTATAATATCTCGATGTGAATAATAGACAGGTATCTCCGTAACCGCTCTGGGCGTAGTCGGCACAGACAGAATGATACAGACCGCCACAGAAAAAGCGCACAGCGTCCTTTTAAGCTCCTTTTTTAATTCTGTCAGAGATGTCAGATACAGATAAAACAGACACGCAAACGAACCGAAATTATAGTAGAAATAAATCGAATATTGGTTTTCATACATTGAAATTAAATTCATGATAATAAACGGAAGCAGTAAAAAATACCGTGACATTTTTTTACTGATAAGCGGTAGAAAAGCGAGAGGTGCAAGCACTTGAACGGCATAATCTATTTTAAACCTGTCGTTAACGATTTGTGAAAGGATATATGACGGGCATGATAATGCAATCGTTAAGAAGCCCTTGAAAAAGCTTGAACCGAAATTTGTATAATGCTCCGCTGTTAATGTACCATCACCCGAACGGATAAGCCATGTTGTCGCCGCGACAAACCAGATACAGGCCAGCGCAAACAACGCCGTTGCGAGTATTCTTTTTTTTTTGCCAAAAAACAGAAACAAGGAAACCGCCAGTACATATATAGTCGCGTCCTCCTTAACGCAGCATATCAGAACAGAGAGAATGATTATGGGCAATGTCTTTTCTTTCTCAATGAAATAAAACAGCCAAAGCAAAAACGGCGCGAGAAAGAAATTTTCGTGCATATCATAAGAACATCCGCACGCAATAACAGGATGAATCAAGTACACAAAACATAAGGCGAGCGTCACGAGATCGCCCTGTTTTAGCCTCCTGCACAAAAGGTAAACGGGAATAACCCCGCTCATAACGCCAACCGCTTGAAGCAGTAGCAGTGTAAGCGCCGATGGCACGACCGCGTAGAAAGGCAGCATCAGGTAGTATACCGGCGAAAAATGAACAGCGAAATGCGTCATCAGCTCGTTTCTTTCACAGGTAACACAAGGGATGAGCGTTGAACGCATACTTTCAAACATCTGTGTGAAAATTCCAAAGTCCCACACCTCGCACTCGAATGCCATATATTTAATTGCACCTGTGACAAAAACGAACAAACCGAGAGCAACCGCCACAACGGTAATATATACTTTGCACTTTTTTTCAT
>CAZDWM010000171.1:0-5172 GCA_964509145.1 uncultured Eubacteriales bacterium
AGCGGGTGATGGGAATCGAACCCACACAACCAGCTTGGAAGGCTGGGATTCTGCCATTGAACTACACCCGCATGTGCAACGGTTGATATTCTAACAAATCGCCGTTGCTTTGTCAATACGTTTAAGACATTTTATGCGATTTCGGGCATTGCGATACGCATCAGTTGTTGCCGTTCATTCTCTTGCCGAAAACTAAGGCGGATACGACGGTAAGCGCGACGGCATAACCGATAACCCACCAAAGATGCGGGAAGATGGACGCGTATGTCCCCGCCGCCGCGGCTCTCGCCGCCTCGACGGCGTGGTAAAACGGCAGCAGCTCGGCGGCCTTTTTAAATCCGCCGCCGACAAGGTTCACGTCAAACCATGTACCGGAAAGCCACGCGCTCAAATTTGTCAGCAGCGCGCCGCAGATGCCGCCGACCTGCTTGTCGTTAAACACCGTGCCGCAAAGCAGACCGATGGCGATAAACAGCACCGCCGCCGGAAGCGTCACGGCAATGGCCAGCAGCAGGTTAACGCTGATTTCCATTCCGAGGAGCACAGCGACGATGAAGCACACCACGCTTTGCAGCAACGCCAGAGGAAGCAGCGGCAGTGTATATCCGAGTATAAAGTCCGCCGAGCTCATGGGCGACGCGTAAAGACGCATCAAAAACGAGCTTGACCTGTCCTTTGAAATCAGCGTGCCGGAAAACAGCGCGATAAACGACAGCCCGAATACAGCCACACCCGGCGTGAGCCGTTCGACGGCGAAAAGGTCTGTCGGGATGTGCGACTGTATCGCCGACAGCAACAGCATCAGCACCACAGGGAAGCCGATGCCGAATAGAATGTTTATGGGGTCGCGGATAATTTCCTTGACGTTCCTTATTGAAAAAGCCGTGAGTTTCATATATTTCATACCTTTCCGGATTTGTTCGATTTCGGCTCAAGCCGAAATTTCAGTCTTTTGACCGAAAAGAACAAATTTCTGAGCTTGAAAGATTTATCTTTCAAGCTTTCTCCTGTGCGAGCACAATGAACGCGTCCTCAAAATTCTTCGCGCCCGTGCGCGTTATTAGCTCCGCAGGTGTGCCGACGGCTTTTAAAACGCCGTTGGACATTACTCCCACCCTGTCGGATAACGCTTCCGCTTCTTCCATGTAGTGAGTTGTCAGAATCACCGTGACCTTTCCCTTGAGCCTTTCGATGGCCTTCCACAGCTCGCGCCGGGCAAGAACATCAAGCCCGAGCGTCGGCTCGTCGAGGAAAAGAATTTGCGGTGACGAGATGAGCGCCATGGCGATGCTTAATCTGCGCTGCATTCCGCCCGAAAGCGTTTTGGCTTTGCTTTTGGCAACTTCGCCAAGGTTGAACATTTCAATCATTTTCTGTGCCTGTTCTCTGGCCGCCGCGCGGTTTGCTCCGTATATACCGGCGATAAGCTCAAGGTTTTCACAGACGGTCAGATTGCGCGCGACCGCCGTCTCCTGCGGAGAGACGTTTATTTTCTCCTTGACAGCGTGCTTGTTTTCAACAACACTGTCGCCGAGCAGCACGGCGTCGCCGGACGTCGGGGGAGTCAGGCATGACAGCATCTTGATGGTCGTCGTCTTGCCCGCTCCGTTGACGCCGAGCAGCGCGAAAAGCTCGCCTTGTAAGACGGCAAGGTTCAGCCCATTTACCGCCGTTTTGTCCTTATATTTTTTAACCAAATCAAAGGTTTGTATGGCTGTCATTTCGGAAGCTCGCCTCCTTTTAGGTTGACCGTTCCGCCGCTCGCGCGGAACACCTCGTCCGCGATTCTGTCGAAGCACTCTATTCTTTGTATCGCGATGCCGCGCTCCGCGTCGGCAAGCAGAAGCATGCTGTCCCCCGGCCCCACGCCGAACATGTCGCGCACATCCTTTGGAATAACAATCTGCCCCTTTGGACCTATCTTGACGGAGCACATATATTTCTTGCCCTCGTCGGCTTTTCCTGCCGGTATTTTCATATCGTCTGGCATATGCTTGCATCCTTTCCTTGGGTATAATAAGTTATACTTGTTTTACTTATAATACTATGTTTTACCGAAAAGTCAATACATTTTAAAAATTCTTGAAAGCAGCCGTTAAAAATGCTATCATAACAAACATGTTATACTTACAGAAGGAAGGTCGAAGCATTGAACACCCTCAATCTTGTCCTCGTCGAGCCTCAAATCCCTCAAAACACCGGCAATATAGCGCGAACCTGCGCCGTCACCGGGGCGCGGCTCCACCTTGTCGGTCCGATGGGCTTTAAGATAGACGACGCGAAATTAAAACGCGCCGGGCTCGACTACTGGCACCTGCTTGACATCACTTATTATGACAGTCTTAATGATTTTTTCGCGCGCAACAGCGGCGATTTCTTTTACTTCACCACCAAAGGGCGGCAAATTTATTCCGATGTCATCTATCCCGACGGGGCGTACCTCGTTTTCGGCAAGGAGACGGCGGGGCTGCCGGAGGAACTGCTTTTTCACAACCCCGATTCGTGCGTGCGCCTCCCAATGATAGACGACGCGCGCAGCTTAAACCTGTCCAACAGCGTCGCGATAGGTGCGTATGAGGTGCTGCGCCAATGGGGCTTCCCGCAACTCAAATGCAACGGCGAGCTGACGAAATTTAGTTGGAAAAATGTTGACAATGCGCAGATATAGTGTGATAATATTATTGATATTATCTCACTTTATTTGAAAGGACTGATTTCCTGTGTTTTCCGACATCATGGACACCATCGGCTTTGTCAAGAGCTATGACAAAGCGGTCGGCGACGCGATGGAGCTTGAATTAAAGCGCCAGCGCCGCAACCTTGAGCTTATCGCCTCCGAAAACATCGTTTCCCCCGCGGTCATGGCCGCGATGGGCAGCGTGCTCACCAACAAATACGCCGAGGGCTACCCCGGCAAACGCTATTACGGCGGTTGCGAGTGTGTCGATATCGTCGAGACTATCGCCATCGACCGCGCAAAGGAAATTTTCGGCGCGGAGTTCGCCAACGTTCAGGCGCATTCCGGCGCGCAGGCCAACATGGCCGTCTATTCCGCGTTCCTTGAGGTTGGCGACACCGTCATGGGCATGAACCTTGCCCACGGCGGACACCTCTCCCACGGCTCGCCCGTCAACATGAGCGGCAAGCTCTATAACTTCGTTCCCTACGGCGTTAACGACGACGGCTTTATCGACTATGATGAGCTTGAAAAGAAAGCGTTTGAGATTAAGCCTAAGATGATCGTCGCCGGCGCGTCGGCATACCCGAGGGTTATCGATTTCCGTCGCATGGGCAAGATAGCCAAGAGCGTCGACGCCATCTTCATGGTCGACATGGCGCATATCGCAGGTCTTGTGGCGGCGGGGCTTCACCAGTCGCCCGTCCCATACGCCGATGTCGTCACCACCACGACACACAAGACGCTCCGCGGTCCGCGCGGAGGGTTGATTCTCGCCAAAGAGGAATACGGCACGGCCATCAACAAATCTATTTTCCCCGGCAATCAGGGCGGACCTCTTATGCACATCATCGCCGCAAAGGCCGTCTGCTTCGGCGAGGCCTTAAAGCCGGAATTTAAAGCGTATCAGGAGCAGATTGTCGCTAACGCCAAGGCGCTCGCCAACGGGCTGATGTCGCGCGGCGTTAATCTAGTTTCGGGCGGCACCGACAACCACCTCATGCTCGTCGACCTGCGCTCTTTGGGCATCACGGGCAAGGAGCTTGAGCACCGTCTCGACGAGGTTTACATAACCGCCAACAAAAACGCCATCCCTAATGACCCCGAGAAGCCCTTCGTCACCAGCGGTGTCCGCTTGGGCACACCGGCGGTCACCTCAAGGGGTCTTGTCGAAGCCGACCTCGATAAGGTCGCCGAGTTAATCTTCCTCACAGCGACAGGCTTTGAGAACAAGGCGGACGCAATCCGTGCCGGCGTTTCCGAAATCTGCAAAAAGTATCCGCTGTACGAATAAAAGTTCGTAGCTTTCACATTGATGAAAAAGCGCCTGCCCTGAAAAAGGGCGGGCGCTTTATATTAGGTAACGTTTAGTTGACGCGTCTATTTTTCGCACAGAGCCGCCGCCATGAACAGGACATACGAACTTTCCGCACCCTTTGGCGCTATATAAAACCTGACCTCGCTGCCCGTCGCTCTGGCCGCTTCGGCGCTTCCGTCGACGGGAACGAGGGTGAGCACATATTCGTTTGTAGTGATGTCGGAGAGGATTTTGATGTTGTCCATGGGGATGGCCACGGAGCCGCTGCCGTAATCGACGGAGGCGAAATAGATATTTTCACCAGCCGCGAGGTATTCGTCGAGCTCCTCCTTTCGGGAAAAGCGCATCTCATAGCTGCTTACCATGCCGTCCGAAACGTTTGCCTTGCAGGTGGCTTCGGCAACTTCCTTCTCGGCGGCGACGTCGCCGCTTAAGTCGAAGAACATTTCACTTTCGTCTTCGATGGCCACGACCTGACCCAGCTGAATATTATTGTCCCTGTTGACGAACGCCATAATACAGCACAGAAGTCCGACAGCCGCCAGCACGGCGGCTGCGGCGACTATGGCCGTCTTTTTTTTGCTCTTATCCATTCAGCGCTCCTTATCTGCCGGTTGAGCCGAAGCCTCCGGCGCCTCTGTCGGTTTCGTCGAGGCTGTCCGTCTCAACAACGGGCATCATTGAAACGGGCATCACGACGAGCTGAGCTATACGCTCGCCCGGCGCGACGGTGTAATCCTCGTCGAACTGGTTTGTGATTCCGACGCAGACCTCGCCTCTGTAATCGCTGTCGACAACGCCGACACCGTTGAGCAAGCCAAGACCGTGCTTGATGGCAAGACCGCTGCGTGCGAATACAAACGCCGCGTACTCGTTGCCCGGCAACGCGATGGCAAGACCGGTCGGGACGAACGCGTGCCCTCCGGCTTTAATTGTTAGCGGTGCGTCGATGCACGCGCACAAGTCAAGCCCGGCGCTGCCCTGTGTCGCTCTTTGCGGCACCTTCGCGCTTTCGCGCACCTTCTTTATTTTAAGACATTCCATTTGTGTAATCATCCTTTTATTAAACTTAGCCTATGCCGAGCCTTTTTGCCATCTCGGCGGTCTTGAGCTCAAGCAGCTTGGAGACGCCCTCCTCCTGCATGGTGACGCCGTAGAGGATGTCCGCCTCCTCCAT
>CAZDWM010000172.1:0-2494 GCA_964509145.1 uncultured Eubacteriales bacterium
CGTCGTCGGAAATGACAACATCAACCAAGACGAACTCGTCGCCGAAGGCGCTTTTAAGGAACTGGACGTCGGACAGAGGACGAATGCCGGACACAAGGAAAACGGGGGCATCGGATGCCTTGATCTTTTTTACAATTTGTTCGGGGAAGAAGGTCTGTCCGAACTGCCCCATGTATTTTTGTGAGGTCTTATGAAGATTGTCACGCGTCAACTCAAGACCGTCGTTGGCCGCAAGCTCCCTGACAATGTCGCCGATTGAAACCATGGGCAGTTCATATTTTTTTGAAATGTACTCAAGGAAAAAGTCCTTGCCGGTGCCGTTTTTACCGACCGCTGCGATTACCATTATTTTTACCTCCAAAATTGTTATACGTCATTTATACTATATAATTCAAAATTTGTCAATGTCACGAAGGAAATCATGGAACCGATTGTTTACACGTTAAAGCTGGAACGTCCGCTGTCAGCACAGGAGATTGCCGCGCTGTCAAGGGCGGCGGAGAGCGCCGCTGTAGAAAAATACAACAAGCGTCCCGGTATACCGGACGCGGAACTGTCGCTTGTCGGAAGCGCGTTGATGCACTTGGCGGCTGCGAGGACGCTCGGCTTTACGATGACTGAAGTGAAGGTTATGCGCAGCGACACAGGTAAGCCGTATATCCTCGGCGACAATCTGTACGTCAGCTTGAGCCATTCTAAGAATCTGTGCGTCTGCGCCGTATGCGACAGGTCGGTGGGTGTCGACATCGAATATATCAAAGAAACTTATCCCGAAAGAGTGGCTGATAAATACCTTGACGAGGGCGAGTGTAAAATGCTTAAAGATGTCGGCACGAACGGGAGAGCCGCGCTTTTTTATATGCTGTGGACGCGAAAGGAAAGCATCCTAAAATGCACGGGCGAAGGGCTTTCAGGGCTTTCAAGGGCTTGCGAGGACGGCTTTGAAATTAAAAGCGGTATTATTTTCGGAGAATACGCGTTAAGCATCTGTACAAAGAAGACACGGCAGCCATAATTTACAGATTCGTCACAAAAAAGTAACGGCGGCGTCTAAATTACGCCGCCGTTTCGCTTGAATTGCAAAAAAAAATGTGGTAGACTGTTTTGCGTAGTACTTTGTTAATAAAAAGCAGGAGGGAAAAACATGAACATACACGAATTCGGAGACTATCTAAAGGATCATTACGGTGAAAAGCTTGCTGGTTTTCTCAAGTCCAGCTTTTCAAAAAGCGGTGCGGCCATGCTTAGAAAAAACCCAGCTCCGCCGATACCGATGGGAAAATACGATAAGATTGACGCGCCTGTTTCGGATTATTTCTCGGTCGGCTTCGCAAAAGCGGACGTCATGCCCGACGACCTTGACAAGAAAAAGTATTATATTGCTGGCTACAAGGCGTTCAACCCCGCAACCGGCGTGCTCGACCCGATGACCATCAGCGCGGTCTGGATAGACGACAACTCCGGCAGGGGCGGCGTTGTGTTCGTGTCGGGCGACAATGTCGGATTCATGAGAAATGATGTGGGGCTGATTAAAAAGTCTCTTGAGGGCTTTTGCAGGGAAACCGGCTGCCGTTCAATCAACATTATGAGTACGCATGACCACGCCGGTATCGACACCATGGGCTACTGGGGTCCGCTCCCGAAGACGGGGCGCGACGAGGGCTTTATGAAGCTTGTTCGTGATCAGGTTAAAAATGTCGTCGAGGCGGCTTACGACGACCGGCGCGAGGGTTCGATGTATTACGGCGACAAAGAAGCTCCCGAAATTCAACGTGACTCAAGACCGCCGCAGGTCTTTTCAAAGATGCTTACCCGTCTGCGCTTTGTGCCCAACGACGGCACGCGTGAAATTTATATTCTCAATTTTGCGTCCCATTCGGAGTCGATGCTCGGCAACAACTCACTGGTCAGCGCCGATTTCCCGTGTTATATCCGCCGCGAAATACTTGAAAAGACCGGCGCGGAGACTATTTATTTCGTTGGCGCAATCGGCGGGCTTATCCGGCTCAAGGAGTTAGACCCCGACAACATCCAGTCGACTCTGATTGCCGGAAAGGTGCTTGCCGAAACGGCTATGGCCATCGACAACGACCGCAAATTAAGCCCGATGATTAATATCCTCAAGCAGGAGTTCTATGTACCGGTCGAAAACCTGATGATGCTCGCAGCCGTTAAAATCGGCATTATGAAGGCGGAGAAGCACGCCGTTAAGGGTGCGCCGCTCGGTTGGGCGTTAAGGACGGAGATGACCTATTTCAATATCGACGGCCTTCAGATGATATTGATTCCCGGCGAGCTGTTCCCGGAGGTTGCCTACGGCGGCTACATGAGCGCTGCGGAGTCCTCACTGGGTCTTAGCCCTGCGGCCAACCCGAAGCCGCTTGTCGAGCTTGCCAACGATGAAAAGCTGCTCGTTTTCGGCCTCGCCAACGACGAAATCGGATATATGGTGCCCCCGAACGACTTCCTGCTCGACGACGTCATGCCCTACATC
>CAZDWM010000172.1:2504-5107 GCA_964509145.1 uncultured Eubacteriales bacterium
GGCCACGACAGAACAGGTCGTCGCCATTATGAGGAAACCAACAGCTTAGGACCGAAAGTTGTTCCAACAATCGGTAAGGTCTTTGAGAGTATGATGAACATCGTCAAATGTACAAAGTAAGCCGGTAAGTCAATCTTTTCCGCTTTACATACGCGGCGGCATTATGCTAATATTATTTTTGTCCGCTATATCACGTTTTGCATATGATGAAAGGAACAAAAATAAATGAAAATAACAGCTGTCGCCGCGGTGCTTGCCCTGTTGCTGTCGTTTTACGCTTGCTCGGGGAACAGTGGTGACGGGTCGACAAGTGAGGGCGTGTCAGTAATCGGTACGGATGTCTCCGACAGACTTACGACAACAGAAGCCATATCTGAAATTGAGACCGAAACTATCGTTAAGACAACCGCGCGCGCCGAAAGCACAACAAAAGCCACTACTACAGCAACCACGAATAAATCGCAGGGCGGTATCGGAGATAATCTCCAAAAATATGTTGTCGACATCGTTGAGACAGGTCAGTATACCATGACTGTCGAGGCCACGTCCGACGGGTTGAAATTAGATTATGTCGGAATCATTTCCGGGGAAAACACGATGCAGGAAATGAACATGCTTGGACTTATGACCATACGGTTGGTTAGTCTTGACGGGAAATGTTATCTGCTTTCACCCAAGGGTAAACGGTACGCCGAGATTTCGTTCGAGGAATTTGAAAAGCAGCTTGAAACTATTAAAAACTTTTCGCTTGAATTTAAGGGCTTGTCGCTGACCGATACGCAGAAGGTGACAAAGAACGGCAAGGAATATGTCGTCGAGACCTACAAGGACGCGGACGGTAAGGTTTCAAAGTATTATTTCAGAAATAACGCGCTTGAGCTTATTGAGATTGAGAAGAACAGCAAATCCGAAACCATGAAATACACCATATCACCCGAAATAGACAAGTCTAAAATTGCCGTTCCGTCCGGCTATAAAAAGGTTGCCAACGCGGGCGAGGTTCTGCTCGGATCGTTGAATCAAAGCTGACGCAGATATATTAGCATTCCAGAAGTTAAAAAGAAGAGGAGCAACACGCGGAGTCGACGCTTCGCGTGGATATGAGGGAAGCATATGAAGAAAATCATCTCGTTTGCGGTTGCGCTAACACTTTTAATCTCGCTGGCGGCTGCTTTGGGCGGCTGTGATCTGTTCGGTTCTGAGGAATCCGACGCTTCTACAACGGAGGAAGCCTCCTTGAGTATGACCGAGCCGGTTGAATCGACAGATTTGATAACGGAAACCGAAACAGAGGTTCCGACAACTGTTACAACAACGTCGAACACAACAACTACCACCGCCGCGCCTAAAACGACAACAGACGTAAACACAACAACAGCCGCTCAAACGTCAACCACGACCACAACTACAAAAGCAACCACGACGACAGAGCCGACGACAGTCTTTACGGCAAACCCCAGCAGCAACCTAAGCAACCATGTCATCTCACCGCTCAACAGCGGGCTTTACACGATGAGCGTCGTCATAACTGAGGATGACAAAGATAAAATAATGAAATACGCCTACGGCGACAAAAAAGCTTACACTTTCCAGATACCTAGCGCAGGTTATTATTGTCGGCTTATCACCCTCGACGGCAAATATTACATGATTGCTAAAACTAATACAAAGTCGATATACTGCGAGCTTACGAGCGACAAGTATAACGGCATGGTTTCACTGATGAACAACTGTTTTAACTACAATTTCAGCAACCTGTCCCTACAGAGTTCTGCATATGAGATGTACAACTCAAAGTTTTATACAAAAGAAGTCTATTCAAGACCGGACGGTAAGCAGACAAACCTTTGGTTCCAAAGCGGCGACCTGAAATTTGTTGAGGAGGATGCCGGCAGCTCATCAGCTGCAATGGTAGGCGTGTCAATAGCAAGTGGCGCCGATTCCTCAATGTTCACTTTGCCGGACGGATATACTCTCACATCCTACGAGGATATGGCAACGATTCAAATGGCGATTGAAATGTTCCTGGGGGAAGCTTGAGGTATCACTGAATAAACCAGATCAAGGAGAGCCTAAAATGAAAAACAAAATTATTAAACTCACAAGCCTTTTGCTGGTGGTTTTAGTAGTGTCATCGGTCTTATATGCCTGCAAAGGCAGCGAAGACGATTTAAGCACTACAACCGAACCGGCAAGCGAGGTCATTGCGACAACGGCGGGCGGTGAGGTTGACCTGACAACTTCAACGGTTTCCAACAGCATAATTGACGATGTCGTTAAATCGGTACTCGGCGACGACGATTGGAACGGCAACTATGCTTCCCTTTCACAGACGCAAAAGGACGAGATTGTTAAAGAAATGTACGACAGGGGCTATGTTGCGCGGTTCATCGGAGATAAGCTTACCGTGGTGACAAAAGAGGAATATGAGACAGCTCAAAAGACCTCGACGACCTCAAAAGGAACAACAGCTTACGGTGTTGCCGTTACAACAAAGCCGAGCGTTTCAACCACAGCCAAGGGTGTAACAACAACAGCAAGAAGGGGCATCGTGCCCGGAACGACAGCTAAGAACGGCATCACGACAACAACAAAAAAATCCT
>CAZDWM010000173.1:0-5094 GCA_964509145.1 uncultured Eubacteriales bacterium
TTCCGTGCGGGTCAAGCTCGAAGCGCTCGAGCAGCTCGTCTGTGCGGTTGACATCCCCGACCTTGCGGTATTTGGCGGTAAATTTCAGAAAATCCGTCCCGGTCATGTCGTCGAAAAAACTGATTTCACCCGGGATATACCCCAGTCTCCCCTGAATTTTATCGGAGTCCTGCCAGCAGTCTATACCTCCGATGGTGCAGGTTCCGCTTTGCGGCTTTAAAAATCCCATCAGGTGACGGATAGTTGTCGTCTTGCCCGCACCGTTGGGACCTAAAAAGCCGAACGCCTCGCCCTGCCCGACGTCGAACGAGAGGTTGAACACGCCCTTTCCGCCGCCGTAGTCACGGGTCAGGTTTTCAATGTGGATAACGTTCATAGATACTCCTCCTTATAAAGCGCTTTTTTAAGTATGTTCAGGTATTTCTCTTCCTCGGCGGCGATTTCCTCGCCGCTTTTTGTGTCCGCGTACTGACGGATGCACCCCTCCGAAACCCAGCGGTGCATATTCGCGATGACGGTTTTGTCATACTCGGGCTTGAAGCGGCTCCAGTCCACCTTGGCGAACAGCATCGCCTGACCGCGCTGTAGATTTTTCATATTGACAGCCGTCAGCTCCGCCAAGAGTGCGTTGTCATCCTCCTTCATGAACGAAAGCAGGTAGTCATACAGCCCGGGATGCTTTGCCATGACCCGTAGCTTGATTCTCATGCCGATGAAAAGGCTTTCGAAAAAGTCCTCCGTCCCTTCGGTCATGTCCTCAAGAATTGCGTTACAGGCAAAATTGAACAGGAAAACATAAAGCTCCTTTTTTGTTCCGAAGTAGTGGAAGATGGACGCTTTGGAAACGCCCGCCTCCCGCGCGATTTCGGAGACGGCCGTTTTTTTAAATCCGTCTCTACCAAAGCATATAAACCCCGCGTTGATTACAGCCAGCCGTTTTTCATCCGACAGCTTGTCGAAGTTTTCCGTGTCCGTTTTACCGCCTCCCAATTATATTAACCGCATCGGTCAACGACAGTATAACACGATTAACCGCATCGGTCAATAGGCTAACAAAATATTTAATATTCTACAGTTTTTACTTGTGCTTGCCGTTCTTTTGTTGTATAATAATATACTGCGTAATTGTAAAATGACAGTCTATGCGCAAAGAGACGTTCAATGGAGAGAATAAAATTGCCGGAAATGAGTCAGGATAAAATACTTGTCCCGCCCGAGGAGATGGCGAGGCAGCGCGAATATACCGAGCTTGTCAAAAGCGTGCTTTCGGCGCGGTTTGACGTTGAGCCGCTGGCGTATGTCCACACCTACGGTTGTCAGGGCAACGTCGCCGACGGCGAGCGGCTCAAGGGGATGCTCCGGCAGATAGGCTTCGGCTTCACGGACGATCTCAAGTCGGCGGATCTTGTGCTGTACAATACCTGCGCAGTGCGCGAGCACGCTGAGGACAGGGTGTTCGGCAACATCGGTGCGCTAAAACCGCTCAAGGCCAAGCGCAGGCATATGAAAATTATCCTGTGCGGCTGCATGATGCAGCAGACGCATGTTGTCGAGCGGATTCAAAACAGCTATCCGTTTGTCGACATGGTCTTCGGCACACACGTTGCCCACAGGCTGCCGGAAATGATGTACAGGCTGTACCGCACAGGCAAAAGGGTGTTCGAGACACAGGCATCCGACGGCGTCATCGCCGAAGGTCTGCCTGTCTCGCGCGACAGCGGCTTTAAGGCGTGGATTCCCGTAATGTACGGCTGCGATAACTTTTGTAGCTACTGCATCGTCCCATATGTTCGCGGACGGGAGCGCAGCCGCGCCCCGCAGGCCGTCCTTGATGAGGCAAAGCAGGCTGTCGACGACGGCTGCCGTGAAATTACACTACTCGGACAGAATGTCAATTCCTACAACGGCGGCGGCGTTAATTTCTCGAGGCTGCTTAAAATGATAAACGACCTCGACGGCGATTTCATCATTCGCTTCATGACTTCCCATCCGAAGGACTGCACGCACGAGCTGCTCGACACGATGGCGCGGTGCGAAAAGGTCGCCAAGCATCTGCATCTGCCGTTTCAAAGCGGCAGCGACAAAATATTAAAGGCGATGAACAGGCGTTACACGCGCGACCAATACCTCGCCCTTGCCGACTACGCGCGCGCCGTGATGCCCGGTCTTTCGCTTACAAGCGACATCATTGTCGGTTTTCCCGGCGAGACCTACGACGATTTTTGCGAGACGTTAAGCCTCGTCGATACGGTGAAATTTTCATCGCTGTTTATGTTCATCTACTCGCCGCGCGAGGGGACGGCGGCGGCAAAGCTGCCGGACGATGTCCCGCGTGAGGATAAGGTCAAATGGTTTCAGGAGCTTGAGAGGCTTCAGGCGAAGAGCTCCGCCGATATCGCCAGTTCGATGGTGGGCAAAGCCTACCGCGTTTTATGCGACACCGACTGCGGAGACGGACGGTTTTCCGGCAGAACCGAGGGCGGTATGACCGTCGTTTTCGATGGCGGAACGGGCAGCGTAGGGCAATTTTTCAACGTGACTGTAGAGGAATGCTCGGGCTGGAATTTAAAAGGTTCAATTATTAAAATATAGATTAATTAAGGAGCAGAACAATGGATTTAATCAAAATGGCAAGAGAACTCGGCGCGGCGATTCAACAGGACGAGCGTTACCTCCGGTTTATGGAGACACACGCAACCAACGAGCAGGACGACGCGCTCAACGAGCTAATAGGTAAAATTCAACTGGTGCACATGTCCTATCAGCACGAGGCTTCTAAGGACGACGCGAACGAGGACAAGCTTAAGGCCTACGACGAGGAATTCAACGGACTTTACAGCGAGGTTATGAGCAACCCCAACATGAGAGCCTATGAAAATGCAAGAGGGGAAATTGACGAGCTGATGAAGACCATCACGGGCATATTAACCCTCTGTGTGCGCGGAGAGGACCCGATGACATGCGACCCGTCCGAACAGCCCAGCTGCGGCGGAGAATGCGGCTCATGCGGCGGCTGCGAATAAAATCAACGGATACGGAAGTGTTGATAAATGGCGGAAATGACGCCCATGATGCGGCAATATTTCGATATCAAAAAGCAGTATGACGACACCATTCTGCTGTACCGTCTCGGAGACTTTTACGAGATGTTTTTTGACGACGCCAAAACCGCGTCGCGCGAGCTGGAGCTGGTGCTTACAGGGCGCGATTGCGGGCAGGAGGAGCGCGCGCCGATGTGCGGTGTGCCGTTCCACAGCGCCGACTCGTACATTGCCCGGCTTGTCGCCAAGGGTTATAAGGTAGCAATTTGTGAGCAGACGGAGGATCCGGCGCTCGCAAAGGGGCTTGTGACACGCGACGTCACAAGGGTCATCACACCCGGTACCGTCATCGAAAGCAGTATGCTTGACGAGTCGAAAAACAACTTTCTGTGCTGTGTCTGTTGCGGCACGAAGGACGCCGCCGTCTGCTTTGCCGACATTTCAACGGGCGCGGTGCATCTGACATTTATTGAGAAATTCGGTATCGGCGGAAAAATTGTCGACGAGCTCGGCCGGTTTACGCCGTCGGAAATTATTTATAACGGCGGTACGGCTCACGCGTCAAAGGTTTCGGACTTTATCAGAAACAGGCTCGGCATAGCCGCCGAAAGGCTTGAAGACGACTGCTTTGCCTACGCAGCCTGTGCCGCGGAGGTTATGCGCCATTTCGGCGAGCGGGCGCTTGATGATATCGGCATCGCCGACGCGCTGGAGGCCGTCTGCGCACTGGGCGCGACGCTGAAATATTTAAAGGAATCGCAAAAATCAGACCTTGACAATATACGTGCCGTCGACTTCTACAGCGACGCGCAATTTATGCGTCTTGACATCTCCTCGCGGCGCAACCTTGAGCTGACCGAGACGATGCGCAGCCGTGAAAAGAAGGGGACGCTCCTCTGGGCGCTCGACAAGACACGTACGCCCATGGGCAAGCGGCTTATACGAAGCTGGATTGAACAGCCGCTTTTGAGCATCGCGAGGATTACCAAGCGTCACAACGCCGTCGGAGAGCTTCTAAGCGAGGGCGTCACGCGGCGTGAGCTGCGCGAAAGCATGTCGGATATCCGCGACATAGAACGCCTGATGGCACGTGTGGTTTACGGCACGGCGAACGCCAAGGAGCTAAAAGCTCTTGAGATAACAATAGAGCATCTGCCCGAAATCGCCGCCGCCTTATCGGATGTCCGCTCTGAGCTGCTTTGCGAAATCCGTTCAAGCCTCGACAGGCTCGACGATGTGGGCGCGATAATCAGCAACGCTATTGTCGACGACCCGCCGTTCTCCGTGCGCGAGGGCGGCATGATTCGCGGCGGCTTCAATGAGGAGCTGGATAGCCTACGCGACATCGTTGCCAATGGCAAGGATTATATCGCGTCGATACAGACAAACGAACAGGAAAAGACGGGCATTAAAAAGCTAAAAATCGGCTATAACCGGGTTTTCGGCTATTACATAGAAGTGCCCAACTCGTTTTCGGGACTTGTGCCCGACGAATATATTCGAAAACAAACGCTTGCCAACTGCGAGCGTTACATAACACAGGAATTAAAGGAGCTTGAAGCCAAGGTTTTAGGCGCGCAGGACAGAATTACGGGGCTTGAATATGAAATCTTCAACGCCGTGCGCGCGTCTGTCGCCGACGAGCTTTGCAGGATTCAAAAAACGGCGCGGGCGCTGGCCGAGCTGGACGTGCTTTGCGCGTTCGCACAGGCTGCGGACACTAACGGCTATGTCTGCCCGGAGATGACGACGGATACCGCAATCGAAATCATCGAAGGTCGTCACCCGGTGGTAGAGATGATGCTCGACGGTGCGCCGTTTGTGCCCAACGATACGGTTCTTGATTGCGGCGACAACCGCTGTGCCATCATCACCGGTCCCAACATGGCGGGCAAGTCCACCTATATGCGTCAGGTGGCGCTGATTGCTTTAATGGCGCAGACGGGCAGCTTTGTGCCGGCGGCTTCGGCACGGCTCGGGATTGTCGACAGCGTCTTTACGCGTGTCGGCGCGTCCGACGACCTCGCGCGCGGGCAAAGCACCTTCATGGTGG
>CAZDWM010000174.1:0-5079 GCA_964509145.1 uncultured Eubacteriales bacterium
CGAAAAGGCGCGTATCAGCTCGGGCGGGTAGTTCAGCCGGTGAGCGTCCTTGCCGCAGTTGTACCAGTCGTGCCCGTCGGGAGCTATGCCGCTTTCGCGCCAGTTTGAGGACTCGGCGTGTACAAGGAACGGCAACCCTTTTTCGTGGTGCTCCGCCGCCATCGCGCGTGCTTCCGCAACATATTCCTCGACGGTTTTCCCCTTCTCGTTGGGCGAGACGACGACGAAATTAACGCCGGAATCCTTTAACAGTCCGTCAGTTATGCCGCGTTCCAAATCCTGCTTTGAATCGTTTTGATAATATCCGAGTTTGAAAGTGTTATCCATTTAGTACCCCATCAATTAACATTTTAAATAAAATTCGGCAGATAAGCGCCCATGTCAACAAGCGTCTCCTGTATGTCTTTGACGTTTGCCTTGTGTACGTCCGTACCGTTTGCAGCACAAAGCACCGCCGCTGTTCCGGCGGCCTGACCTGTGATGAAGCAGCCGGGCATAACGCGGATAGAGGATTGCATATGACGGTCGGTTGAGACACAGCGTCCGGCAACCAGCAGGTTACTAAAGCCCTTAGGCGTCAATGTGCGGTACGGAATGCCATAGCTTTCGCCCGGCTGATAACGGTATCCCTTGTGTTCCTTTTCGAACAGCTCAAAGCCCGACTTTGTATTGACGGCTGAATGAATGTCTACAGGATAACAGTAACGCCCGATTTCGTCGTCAAAAACCGCGCGGTCTATAAAATCGTCGAGACAGAGCACATAGTCGCCATAAATTCGGCGCGTTTCACGTATACCGATTTGCGAGGCGGAATACACAAGCTCTGCGTTTTCATAACCGGTAAGATAGTCGCGGTAATAACGCCGGTATTCCGTAAGCTGCTTACGACCCTTAATTATACCTTCTGTCAGTGAATCGGCGTCGCTGCCGTTGACATCGTAGATATGACCGACATTTGATCCGCCTATGCCGTCGGCAATGCGCCACATTCCCGGCAGATGCCTGTCATTATTGGTGAACACACCGTCCTCAAACGCCTTTTCGAGCATTCTGCCATCACCGCGTACTACGTCCGGCCAGCTGATACCCGCCCAAAGCCCGCAGAGCGTTGCCGCCATAACCTCACCGTTTTCATTGCCGTAGCCGTATTGAGCGCCAGCGAGGCAGGACAAGTCGCCGTCGCCCGTACAGTCGACATAAATATTGGCTTTAACGGCGAAAACGGAGCCCTTGGCGGCGCAGATAACAGCGTTGATATGCCCGTCCTCAACCAAAGCGTCGATGACGTTTGTGTTGAAGCTGAATTTCGCGCCGGACTTTATAACCATATCATCGTAAATAAGCTTAAGTGTTTCGACGGGGATGGAATTTGGGCAGTATTTCTGAAAGGACGGGTAACTCTCCGCCTTGACTTGTTCATATACCTCAGAGCCTATACCGGCGGATAAAAAATGCTCACCGTCGCCGAACTGCATGAACGCGGGAACAAGCATTGTCACCGCCGCGCCGCCGAACGCGGTGAACGCCTCCGCCAGATAGACCGAAGCGCCCTGCCTTGCGGCTGAAACCGCGGCGGCGACACCGGCAGGACCGCCCCCGGCGACAAAGACGTCTACATCATATTTAACAGGAACGTTTTTTTTATAGACAATATTGTTCATAAATATTACTCCTGAGGTTGATCCTCTTCAAGTATATCAAGCATCGCGCTGACCTCTTCGGACAGCCCCGTTGCCTTTTCGTGTGCAATCAGTGCGCGCCGCTCATTGAGCTCAATATACATACGCTCTCTCTTTTCCCCCTCAAGGTCGTAAAAGAAGTAGGGAATCATTCTAAAGACCTCAGGCAGAATGCTGAACGCTGTATATAAGAAGTAAACCTTACGATAGACATATTTATTACCCTGTGACCATGGCGACATGGGAACTGTGGCGTCATAACCCGACCACTTGAATACCGCTATAGTCATCAGAGCATTGAGCGGCGAGGTAACCTTTGTAATAAGGTTTGTCAGCAACCCGAACGTTCCGTCCGGACGCTCACCGGTGACATATTCGGTATAATCGTTTATTTCCCTGCCGAGTTCTGCCTCAAACACGCTTGCGGGTGCGTTGTTGACAGCATCTATGCCGTTAAACAGGCCGAACGACGCCCCGCACAGCCATGAGTTACCGATTGTGAAATATCCCGAGATATATTTACATATACCGGTTATCATATCCCATATTCTTAACGTGATGACGGCACGTCTGTTGTTGTGCTTAAAGAACTTTTGAAATTTAGGGATTAATGCTAAACTTATCGGATGTATTATGTTGTACGGTGTGTAAAACAGGGCGCTTTTAAACGCACCGCCGAATATTTCGAGCTGAGTGACGACATCCCACGAGTATCCGCCGCCGCTCCACCAGCTTGTGGCGAAACCCGCAACGAAGTTTCTCAGGGCGTATTTGTTTTTGAGTATGTAGAAAATCGTTTTTGTGAAGGGCGCAGGCTTTGGCTGAAGCATTATGCGTTCGCGGCAGCCGATACCCATGGTGATGTTGCCGAGAATGCCGAAAAAGCAGGTAAAGATACCGAAAAACGCGAATATTGACGGCATAGATACGCTGGTGACACCCCAGCGGTTGAGGTCTTGAAGCGGCATAAAAATGCCGTAGACGGACTGTGACGCAATATAACTCGCATAGCTTGTGACAAGTCCCAGTGTGATTCTGTCCTGCGGATTGGGAGACATCAGCGTTGTCATGTTGCCGCGAGGCAAGTTGTAAATTGTCGAAAACGTCTCTTGCACAAAAAGCGTTAGAAAGACAAAGATAATTTTTTTCGGGTCGTCCGTATATTCACTTTTAAAAAACAGCGCGCCGCAGTAAAGAAGCGCCGTTGTGGCATAATAAGGAACCGGCGTGAAAATCAGGTATGGCCGCGCCTTGCCCCAGCGTGTGCGGGTGCGGTCGTAGACGATACCCATTAACGGGTCGTTTAAAACGTCATAAATTCCTATAAGCGCCAATATTGCCGTGATGTAAATCATATCGATTTTTAACACGTTGACAAAATACAGCGTCCTGTAAGCGTTAAGTCCCTTGAGCAGCGCGGACGCGAAGTCGGCAATTGCCGGGAAAGTCATCTCCTTACGGCTCAAGACGGACGTGTTGAACATTTTTGCGGCGATTTCGCGATGCTTTTCAAGCTTTGATTTGTCGGTCTTTGCCGCGGATCCGCTTTCGGCACCGAATATTTTCTCTTGAAGCTTATCTAAGTTGACCGCCATCTTTTCGCCTCCCTATTCTGTAATTGTAACAACGCAGGAACGTTTATAATTGCCGCTTAGGGTGATGCAGTAAACCTTGCAGGAGCCTGTTTTTAAAGCTGTAACCGTTCCGTTGCTGTCAACCGTTGCCACAGTTTCGTCAGTTGTGAACCAGCGCACATCCTTAACCGTTGCCTTTTCGGGTAGAACCGCGGGAGTCAGAACGGCGGTCTTTCCAACATTCAGGGACAGCTCCTGTGTATTCAGCTTCACTTCCTTTACCGGCACGACGATATAAACGAGACAATCCGCCGTGTAGGTGTTGCCGAGATATTCGACCGTTGCCGTTATAGTAACAGGCTCGGGACTTGTTTTATGACCCTCAACATAACCTTCGGCGTCTACCGAAGCGACGCTGGCGTCGGAGGACGACCATTTTACCTCTAGCGTTTCGTCGGCTGTACGCTTCGCTTCGATAACCTCTGTCTTTCCTTTTTCCATCCACAACATGGTGTGAGAAAGCGAAACGCCCGCCCATGTAAAGGCGTAATCTGTCTTGGATGTAAAGACAAACGAAACACGGTGTGTGCCGAGGCTCTCAAGCTCGCCGGTAAAGCGTACAGAAGCGTCGATATAATATTCACGCGTCTGTGTGATATTGTTGAGTTGGTCGTTTTGACAGTTTTCGGTTGCCGTAACGGAAAGCGTCGTACAGGTGATTGTCGGATTACTAATTAACGCAACAGGTCTTATCTGCTCGCCGACATAGCTTATAAATTCATCCGCGCCGATCATGCCTACGCTCAAAGCGACATCTTCAACAACGGATTCAAAAGCTGAGCTGCTGAAATCAAAGGTCATGGTGCGGTTATTACCATCCTCCGTTGACGTCCAGCTTTTCAGCTCTGAAGCGTTAAAACGAACCGACGGCAGCAGACCGGTCAATGGCTCGCCGAAATCAGCTGACTTTTCTTTATTATAGGAAGAAAGGTTTTCGAGTATGGTATCCTTCATATACAATGCCGCTTCTCGCATAAGTCCGTCTTTATCGCCGTCAATATGAATACTGTCCTTGTCAATTTCTAACGAGGTTCTGACGGTCAGCTTTGTTTTATTTTCATCGATGGCTAAAGCCGTCAGTCTTTTAAGCAAAGCAACTGCTTCCTCGCCCGTTTCTGGTGACGGCGACACGCCGATCCCGTATTCCTCCGGCAACAGCTGCGTCCCCTCTGTCAGAAGCACTTTATTGACGCCCCACGCGAGAAAGCCTAAAAATATTAATATTAAAAGGATAACAAACAGCCGAACCAGCCATTTTTTTAACCGTTCGCTGCCCTCAAGCTTGTCGGCCAGCATGCTTGCGCGTGTGATTTCGACAGCGGGAATGTTAGGCTCATTCATCTACCGCACCCCCCTGCCCTTCCGCGATTGCGATAAGCTCTTTAGTCTCCTCAATTTTTCGTTCGCGTTCGGCTCTTTCGGCTTCTGTTTCGTAAATGGGAAGCGGCAACTCGTCAAGCGTTATTTCGTGGCGCTTGTAGCGTTTATACATATTAGCTCGGTAGATATCTCCCTCACGATATTTGACATTAATCCCCTTTTTCAACAATAAAACGTTGAGTGTAAAAACAATCGCGAACGCGGTAATACAACACAGAGGTCCTAAAAAATTCACGGAGGTTGTCATCAAGCTTCCGGTATCGGGGATATTTTGCGTCAGAAACAATGTCGCGACAGATGTAAGTATTCCGGTGGCGCTCATGGCGGCAAGTGATACTGTAACACGTTTTAGCCCGGCAAAGCATAAAAGCTGTGCCAGGAGAATT
>CAZDWM010000175.1:0-5059 GCA_964509145.1 uncultured Eubacteriales bacterium
CCGTCTGACGGTCGCCGATGATGAGCTCGCGCTGCCCTCTGCCGATAGGAATCATGCTGTCAACGGAAAGGATACCCGTTTCAAGCGGCGTCTTTACGCCCGTGCGCTGCATTATAAGCGGCGCGTGCGCCTCAAGCGGACGGAACTCGTCGGAATCCACCTCGCCCAAGTCGTCGAGCGGACGGCCAATGGGGTCAATAATCCGACCCAGCAGCTTTTCACCCACGCAGATTTCGGCCACGCGCCCTGTCTGGCTGACGATGTCGCCGGGCACAATCGAGCTGTTTTTACTCAATAAAACGGCGTCGACGCCGCTTTCCTTAAGCTCAAGCGCCATGCCGTATTCGGAGCCGCCGAACGATAAAAGCTCGCCGTAGCGGCAACGCGACAGACCGTCTATGCGGACAATTTCGTCCGCGCAGCTTTTAACGACGCCGTATTCATATTCGCTGGGCGTATATTGAAAGTGTTGAAGCCTGTCCTTCAAAAAACGCCCGACGGATTTAAAATCGTTATCCAAATATGTGACCATCCTTTCGCAGTATGCCGGAAGTTTTGTCTGGTCGGCGAAGCCGATTCGCGTCGTCCTGTATGGCGCGAAAAGACAAAACTTTCTGTTTGAAAGATTTATCTTTCAAACATACACCCTCGTCAGCCACCGGCTTTTTCGGAAAAGCTGCTTCTGATATTCTTAAGCTGCAAGGCAACGCTCGCGTCGTAGACTCTGCCGTCGATATAAGCGACGAAGCCCCCTAAAAGGGAGATGTCCTGCGTCACCTCGAATTCGAGCGGCTCGCCGAGAAGCTTTTCAAAGCCTGTTTTTATCCGGTCGATGTCCGCGTTGTCGAACGAACCGGCTGTTTTAATCATAGCTTTTATCATATGGAACGCTCCCTGTTTTCAAAGAAGCTGTCAATAATTCTACGGTTGTCGTTTTCGGTTACCTCGCGCGCGAGGATTTTACCGGCAATATCAACCGAAAGCTCGCCTATTTCACCGCGCATACCGCCGAGCAGCTTTTCTTTATCGAGCTCGGCCTGCCGACGCGCGCCGACAACGACGGCGGCGGCATCCTCCCTTGCTTTATTGACAAGGTTGGTAGCGTCCGCGTTGGCGCGGCTTAATATTACCATCGACTTGTCGTTTGCGGTCTTTTCCGAATCGACCATTAAGCTGTCGTACTGTGCCTTGAGCTGTTGCGCGTCTGCATCCTTTTTAGCCGCGTCGTCAAGCTGTGCGGCAATACGCTGCGCGCGTCCGGTCATAAATTTATGGACGGGCTTGTAAAGAATGACGCGCAGTAAAACGAACAGCACGATGATATTGATGATGTGGATGGCAATTTCCATCGGGTTGAGGTTCATATCAACTACCTTCCTTACTTAAGCGTAAACAGGATAATGAGCGCCGTGACGAAGCCGTATATGGCGGTTGACTCCGTTAAGGCGAGACCAAGGAGAAGCATGGCGTTGATTTTACCTGTTGCCTCCGGCTGGCGGGCGACCGCCTCGACGGCCTTGCCCGTCGCTATGCCCATGCCGAGACCGGCTCCCGCGCAAGAGATCAGACTGATACCCGCGCCGATTGCAATACTGCCTAAATCCATTTTTATACCCCCAATTTTAATACACTGACAGCGTATGCCGTCTTTAATATTCTATATTAATGCTATTCAACCGTTTCAACGGCTTCGTTTATAAATGTGAGCGTCAGTGTGACGAAAATAAACGCCTGAATGAGCGGATGGAACACGTTGAAGTAAAGACCGAGCACACTCGGGATGCCGACGGCCTTGTTACCTAATGCGTAATAGAGCAGGTCGATTACGATGATACCGCCGAGCATGTTTCCAAACAGACGGCAGGCCATCGAGACGGGGACTGCGCAGTCGCAGATAATCCTGATGGGCAGAATCAGCGCAGAGGGGGATGCTATGGTCTTGATTCTGCCGGCAACACCCCTGCGTTTGATGCCGTAGTAATTGATGAGGACAAACGTCATAATTGCCATGGCGGCGGTTAGGGTCAGGTCGGAGGTCGGTGAGCGGATGCCAAAAAGCTCAACAAATGCGCAACAGACCATGAATGACGCGAGGGTAAAGACATAAGCGCCGAGGTTTAATCCGATGCCCGGGACAGTTGAGTCGGTGTATTTCGCTATCGACTCCACCATCAGCTCAAGTACATTTTGAAGACCTTTGGGCTTATCGGTAAACTTCGGAATAAAGAAAACACGCACAATCAGGGCGAAAATTATGAGCGCGGTCATAATTACCCAGGTTATGATAATCGTACTGCTGATACTGTGACCGAACAGATTCCACTTTTCGGGTGACAGCGCGACGTCAAACTCTCCCTTCTTCTCCTGACCGAACAGCACGCCGAGTAACTGTACGGTGAAGAGCCAGGAACCGACGAGGGACAGCGCGAAGCCGAGCTTCTTTTGCTTTTTAAGCTTTTCGTCCGAGCTTTCGGCTGCTTTAATTTTTTTCTTAACGCGCTTTCCGTAAAACCAGCCGAAGACGGCGGCTACCGCCGATACGACTAATAAAACAATATCGAGAGGTTTCATCGCAAGGTCAAATCCTTTATTTTTTAGTCTGATTACGGACGGATTGCACGACAGCGGAAACGATGAGAACGCCGACGGTACAGCTTCCGGCAAGCAGGAGCTTGTCCGGCGCGATAAGACCGACGGGCAGAAGCACCGCTAAGGGCATCATCGCGAAAAGAACAAGGTACACTGCCTTTATTTTACCTTGACCGGTTACCCCTGATACGATGCGCGATAAAAAAAAATACTCCGCGCCGCCGCCGACAAGCCCCAGAGCGACCGAAAGCACCGTTTTTAACATGCTTTTTCCTCACGTTTCTGTGTAATACATATAATATAAGCTTTAGCCTTATAAAAGTCAACGGCAAAAGTCAACGTGTTAAGAGGCATGGTATTCAATAAATTTGTTAAACATTACAAGTCAACGTCCTAAAAAAATAGCGAATTGTCATAAAATATATAATGAAATTTGCCGAAATCACAGAAATCTGCGTTTTAAAAGAAACTCTTTGTTTTCGTTCTGCGTTCATAAAGTATTTACAAATTTTTGAATAAAATTAAGTTGACAAAGACGAAAAACAGCGCTATAGTGTTAGCAGTATTAGCACTCGTGAGACATGAGTGCTAACATCATCGAGAAAGGATGGCGTTTCAAGTGGAGCTGAACGATCGTAAAAAAAAGATACTCGCGGCAGTCGTGGAGCAGTATATCAAAACGGGCGAGCCGGTCGGTTCAAAAAGCCTTCTTGAATTCCAGCCCATGGGCTTGTCGTCCGCGACCATCCGCAACGAGATGGCGGAGCTGGCGTACCTGGGGCTTCTCGAGCAGCCCCACACCTCGGCGGGCAGGATACCGTCATACAGGGGCTATCGATATTACGTCGATAACCTGATGAACCACTCGGAGCTTGACGAGACGATGCGCCGTCATATCGAACAGGCCGTCAACGAAAAAAGCGGAGACACCGACAGTCTGCTGTCAAGGGCGGGCGAAGTGCTTGCCGACCTCACAAACTGCGCAACCGTTTCGACAACGTCTGTGGGCGAGAGCGCCGTTATCAAGCGCATTGAGATGGTACCCGTCGGTACGCGTACCGCCATGCTGGTACTTTTAACCTCAACGGGCATACTAAAAAGCAAGATTTGCCGCGCCGATTCCGAAATAACCCAGTCCTTAAGCGAAAGCTTTTATAACGTTACCTCTGCGGCGTTAGTAGGCAGACCGCTTTCCGAGGTCAACCTTGCCACCATGCAAACTTTAGCGGCTTCCGTCGGCAGCGACGCGTTCCCGATGCTTTCACTGCTCGCCGGTGTGACAGAGCTTGCGCGCGACGCCGCGCAGGTAGATGTACGTCTCGACGGTCAGTCAAACCTGCTCAACTACAGTGAGCTTGAGCAGAACGCCTATGAGCTGATGGAATTTTTACGCAGGGGCGAGCCGCTTGGGAATATTGTTAACCTTAACAAAAACGACGTCGATATTCTCATCGGCAAGGAGAACAAATACCGCCAGCTTGAGAACAGCAGCGTCATCATGGCGCGATACAGCATCAAGAATCAGGACGGCGGAACAATAGGGCTTATCGGTCCGACTCGCATAGACTACGCGAAGCTGATTCCCAGCGTTAAATATCTCACCGACTTGGTGGGGCGTATCCTCACAAAAGCGTTGGAAGAAGATTAGGACGAAAGGAACACGACGAAATTGGCAAAGAAGGAAAAGGACAAAGAAAAAGAGTTCAAGGCACCCGAGACCGAAGCACCCGAAAACTTGCCTGAGGAGGATAAGTTGGTAGCGGAAGAAACAGCAGTCGAGGAATCGGCAGAGGAAGTGCTTTTAAAACAGCTTGCCGACACAAATGACAGGCTTTTACGCCTCGCCGCGGAGTACGACAATTACCGCAAGCGCACCTCAAAGGAAAAAGAGGCGCTATACGCAATGTCAAAGCTGTCGGTCATCTCGGAATTCCTGCCGGTCATCGACAACCTCGACCGGGCGCTTGGCAACAAAGCCGACAAGCTTGAGGATTATAAAAAGGGCGTCGAGATGATTGGCAAGCAGTTTTACGAAACACTTAAAAAACTTGGTGCCGAGGAGTTCGGCGAGCCGGGCGACGCGTTCGACCCGGAGCTGCACAACGCCGTGATGCACATTGAGGACGAAACGCTCGGCGAAAACATCGTGTCGTCGGTGTTCGGCAAGGGCTACAAACTCGGCGAAAAGGTCATCCGTCACGCGGTGGTTCAGGTCGCAAACTGACGATAAGGTCAGGAATATAAATCGGTTAAAAATTCTTCGAAATATACAGGAGGAAGCAATTATGTCAAAGGTAATCGGTATCGACTTAGGTACAACAAATTCATGTGTATCCGTCATTGAGGGCGGTGAAGCCGTCGTCATTCCAAACGCGGAGGGCGCGAGAACAACCCCGTCCGTAGTGGCGTTCGGCAAGGGCGGCGAACGTATGGTGGGTCAGGTCGCAAAGCGTCAGGCCATCACCAACCC
>CAZDWM010000176.1:0-5038 GCA_964509145.1 uncultured Eubacteriales bacterium
TGCGTCGTCATCGGACGCAGCAACATAGTAGGTAAGCCCATGTCCCTGCTGCTGCTAGCCGCCAACGGCACTGTCACCATCTGTCACTCCAAGACGAAAAACCTCGGCGACATCACGAAACGCGCCGATATCCTCGTTAGCGCGGCGGGTATTCGCAACCTTGTCACCGCCGACATGGTAAAGGAGGGCGCGGTGGTTATCGACGTAAGCATGAACCGCAACGACGAGGGTAAGCTGTGTGGTGATGTTGACTATCCCGAGGTCGAGAAAGTCGCCGGATATATCACACCTGTTCCCGGCGGTGTGGGTCCGATGACAAGAGCGATTTTGATGAAAAACACGCTAACAGCTGTAAAAATTCAATTGGTCTGATTTTATTAATATACAGATGTATGCAAGCAGAACGGTCAAGAACATTTAATTAGCATGAATCTTAATATATCAATTAAGGACTGTATCATCTTTATAAGTGATACAGTCCTTAGCTTTTAACGATGAAACATGATTAATTTTTAATCAACTGTTACAAAAACGCCTTCGCCCGGGTCGAGGCTGAGCTTAAAGCTTCCCGATTCATAATGCTTGCCTTCGGCGTCCTTATAAACCGTCACGCCGGAAGCGCCGGGAATTTTAACGCACGCCGACGCGGTTTTGTTTAATGCAAGCTCCTCCATATTTGTAATGACGAAGCCCTGCTTGCCGGTTTCTTTGTTTTCAAAAGCGCCCACGAGCATGCCGTCTTTACTTACAATAACGGGTTTATCGAAGCCGCCGTCGTCGTTGACGAGGAAGTTGTACTGCTGCCCGGCAACCTTGGCGGCGTTAACCATATAGGTGCCCTTGTAGTCGTAACCGCCGAAAGGCACGGCAAACGCCTCAAGCTCGTCGTTGACGGATTGAACCGCGTAATAGGTGGCGGTGCGGTTGCCCTCGCTGTCGAGCATGTGCGACGCGTCGTCCCACCAGCCCGTCTGATAGCACGCGTATGTCAGCGACTTACTGCCAAACGCAAGCGAGGCGTAAACCTGCTGGCGAATGTCCTCAACCTCGTCGCAGTAACGCATTTTGCCGTTCTCGGAAACGATGTTTCCGGCCGCCTGAACAATAACCCACAAGTCCCTGTTGGTTTTTTTACACGCCTCTGCGAGAATATCGAGATTGCGCAGCCATGTTGTATTAGTCGTCTTGATGATTTTGCCGCTTGGCAATGTGTCCTGCGTTAGGGGATAAATATCAACTGAAATATAGCTTGTGCCTATATTGTTGATATAGTCCGACACATGGCGCTTATAACGGTCGATAGCCTTATCAGAATAGTCCGTCAACGGAAGCAATGTTGACACAAGAGTTGAAATATCAGGCTCGTTTCCGAGCTGTTCGGTGCCTGCGTACATCGGGAAGAGATTGATATACGGCAGCTTTCCGGGAACATTCGTATGGTAGCTGTCTACAATTGAACCGAGGTCGGCGAACTCTGAAGCGTTCGGCTCGTCAATCAGGTTGTCGCCCCAAAGCGCCGGATGGTCGTTGTAAGCTGTATCCCTGTTAAGGCTATACCACGCGGAGGCGTTCGAGTCGTTAACGTTCATGTAATACGACGGCGCGTTATAATAGCCTGCGATTATGCCGACACCGTAGTTCTGGCATTCGTTAAGATAGGCTGTGTTTGGGTTCGCCACAAGGAAGTCAAGTCCGGCCTCCGAAGCGAACCGAACCGACTGGAGGTTGTTTATGTTCGCGCAGTAACCACCTATAAGAAGCCTGTTGTCGTCAAAGTCGTAGCTTCTGTCGGCGGCGTTTACCGGCGTGCCGCTTGTTATACCGATGAGCGAGCCGGAAACACCCGTCAAGAGAACGATTAACGAGGTGACGCACCAAAGAAGTGCCCTAAGATACCTTACAATCATTTTAATTTACATCCCCTGTCTTTTTTATATTCAACTTTCGTTGAAATCACTAAAACTTACCACCGCCGCCGCCGTGTGACGCTCCGCTGCTGCCGGTGTGTGTGCTGCTGCCGCCCGAGGACGAGGACGTCTGTCTCGGGGTTTTAGAAGTTGTGCTGTACATATAGACATCGGCCTGCCCGGTTAGGTTAACGCCGTTGTCTGCGCCGTTTTTCAGGTTGACGCCGCCTTTTTTAATGTAGTTGCCGGCGGATGTCTTGATACGCGCGTTGTTCATGGTGCTCCGGAAACCGAGTGCCACTATAATAGCAATAATCAGCGACACGATGACGAGAACCGCTTCGCTTTTTACGTAGTCGGCCGTCGATTTTATACGATTACCGACGTCGTAAGGCTTGCCGGTTTTGGCCTGTTCAAGATATTGAGAAACATTGTCGAGATATAGGTCGAAAGCTGTGTAATAATCACCGCCAGTTAGCAACGGCACAACGTCCTCGCACATTTTTTCAATGCCATAGTCTGTGAAAGCAGTGATTCCGTAGCCGCGCGTCGACGTGTAATAATCGTGACCGTCCATGTTGATGACAAACGCTAGTCCGTCCCGGTTCGCTCCGATGCCATAGCCACCATAATCGAAAGCGTCGTCGGAATATTCGACAATTGTTTTACCGCCGATACCGTTTGTCGTGATTATGACCACATCAAAGCTGTATGTTTTTATAATATTATCAATCTTTGTAAGCAGCGCGTCCTCCTGCTCCGCTGACAGCAGACCGGCGTTGTCGACGATTTTAGGCTGTTCTTGAAGCCCGACTTTTTTTAACAGGTATCCGTCGACCTGCGATACGATTTCCTGATACATCGTGTATAAGTCTTCGCCGACATAGTACATATCCGCATTATGATATACTTCAAAAATAAACTCGTTTGTGAAAATGTTGTTTTTGCCGTATGGGTAAAATATGCTGGATTGCCTGTCGGCACCGAGCACGGCTACCAAGCCGTCCGACCTCTTTTCATCGATTTCGTTTTCTGCGAGAAATTTCTGCGTGTATTGGACAAACGTTAAATCCTCGTCTTTGTCGTCGGAAGGCCTGGTGACAACATACATACTGACGCCGTATTTTGTGTTGATCGTCTCAAGCAACGCTTCGATGACCTCCGACTGAACAGCGTTAAATACATTTCCTCTGTCGAAAAATTTCTGTTCGTCCTTCGCGTTGACGGGAACAAGCAGCAACGCAAAAAGCGTTACTGTGACAACCGCGGCAAGTACTTTTTTCAAACTTATGACCATCCTTTCAATGAAAGCGGAAGTTTTAGCCGGTCGGCGAAGCCGATTCGCGCCGTTCTGTATGGTGCGAAAGGACAAAACTTCCTGATTGAATGATTTATCATTCAATTTATCCCCTCTTAAAACACGAATATCTGGCCGATAGCGGTTATAACCGCTGCCACGCCGAACAGAAGTCCCCAGAACTTCGCACGGTCTATAGGCAGCTCTCCGACCATTTTGCCCGTCTGTCCGTTTAATGCAAAGGTATACATTTTATCCTTATATTTCGTGTTGAGGAGCCATACGGGCAGCAGTGCGTATTTCACCTTTCCGCCGGTTGTTTTAACACTGCAACTCTTCGGCGTTACGCTGGTGTAACCGGTTACTGTCTGCGCAAAGGCTTCCTTCACACTCTCGGAAATACGAAGGTTCGCGCGTTCCGTGCTTTCCTTGGAACCGACATCATATTTGTCGGCAAGGTAGCCGGACAGATAGGCAGTTTTAAACTGCTCCAGCCCGCCGTATTCGAAGGGTTCAATGGAATCCATGTAGGAATCTTCCATTTTAGACGAGCCGTCGACGGGTATTTTTTCAAAGCAGATGTCGCCGACGCGATGGACGAGGTAGTGGTCGGTTTTGGAGTAGTTGAAATTTTTATCGCTCCATGTGTTAATACGCGTGGCGTCATAGCGCACATCGGCGCTTACATCGCAGTCGAACAGCCAGAACGGAACATATACTCCCGTTATTTTGTCTATTCGATTCTCATCCTTAAAAAGCTTCGGTAAAAGAAACTTGCCCTTGTAAAAGCCTTTGAGCGCTTTTTTTGCGTCCTCCTTCTCAATCTTGAAAGGAATTACATAGTCCGGTTTGTATGCACCCGTCAGCTTTTGCGGAAGGATGGTCTGATTACCGCAGTAGTGACATTGTGTCGCGGCGGTGTTTTCGTCGGCGACAATTTCCGCGCCGCAGGACGGGCAGGTGTATATGTTCATGTTTTCGAGTGTTTCGTCGTTGGCATTTTCCTTTGCCCAATCGAATTCAAAGCTGTTTTTTGCAAATTCTGCCTGCTGAAAACTGTCGACCTGTTCGATGGTAAAGCTGTTCAGGCAAGAATCGCAACGCATCTTCTGCGTCTCGCTGTCGAAAACAAGCGGAGCGCCGCAGCTCGGGCATTTATAGCTGATGACGTCGTTCAATGTTAATTGCCCCTTTCACATAATGACGGATTTGAACACGTTTGTATTTTACAACATAATGATGCAAAAGTATATAGTATTAACGATATTTACAATAATTTATTTAAAAATATAACTTAAACCCAGCAGGATGCTTGCATATTTTTAACAGGCTATGTATAATAATCGGGACTTAAATTTTATTAATAAGGCAGTGATAATATGCTTAATATCAAACCGTCCGGCAGCTGTGCATTTGATGAAATATCATTGGGAGAGGTAATGCTCCGCCTTGACCCTGGTGACGGGCGCATCCGAACCGCACGCGAATTTCGCGCATGGGAAGGCGGCGGTGAATACAACGTCGCCAGAGGTCTGCGCCGCTGCTTTGGTATGAAGACGGCTGTCGTCACGGCGCTCGCCGAAAACGATGTCGGAAAGTTGATTGAGGATTTAATAATGCAGGGCGGTGTCGACACATCGCTCATTAACTGGATGCCCTTCGACGGTATAGGCAGATGTACACGCAACGGTCTCAACTTTACCGAAAGGGGCTTCGGTGTGCGCGGTGCCGTCGGAGTGTCAGACAGGGGTTTCACCGCCGCGTCGCAGTTAAAGCCTGGCGACATCGATTTTAACCGTATATTCGGAACGCTCGGCGCGCGCTGGTTCCACAC
>CAZDWM010000177.1:0-1689 GCA_964509145.1 uncultured Eubacteriales bacterium
GCTGTTTTGCCGGTGATACTCAGCGGGAAAGCGATTATTATGAATATGCCGACCGCCTGCTGGAAGCCGTCGATAAAAGCGCGTGGGACGGTGAGCGTTATATCCGCGCGTTTTTCGACGACGGAACACCGTTGGGTACTCGTACCGAAGGTCGGTTAAAACAGCAGGAATGTGTGACCGACAGCCTGCCGCAGTCGTTTGCCGTCTTTGCGGATATGCCCGACAGGGAGCGGGTGAACAGGGCGCTGGATACCGCGGTCAGGGAACTTGTCGACGAAAAAAACCGCATCATCAAGCTTCTCTCACCGCCGTTTACCGGAAGAGGTCTGAACGCCGGTTATATCACCGCTTATCCTGCGGGAATACGCGAAAACGGCGGTCAGTATACGCACGCCGCTGTTTGGCTTTGCATAGCGTTGATATGCGTCGGAAGAAAAGAGGAGGGAATACGGCTTTTAAGGATGATTAACCCGGCGTCGATTTGCGAGACAGAGGACGGTCTGAAAAGGTACGGTGCTGAACCATACGCGCTGGCCGGCGACGTCTCGGCAAACAGCGCAAATATCGGGTGTACAGGCTGGAGCCTTTACACAGGCTCTGCAGCATGGTATTATCGAGCGGTATGTGAAAATATATTAGGAATCAGAATAAATAACGATAAAATATTCATAGAGCCCAATATAACCAAGGAATTATTGCCTTTTAAAGCTGAAATAGGAATCAAAAAGACAGTGATAAAGATATGTATTGAATCGGACAAGGGCGGAAAGCTGTTTGTGGACGAAAAACCGGCCGAATATATTCCAATCGATAAAAAACCACACATTGCCGTTATAATATAAGCTTGTAGAGCCGTAAAGTATATCGCTTTACGGCATATTAATTGACATAATGCATTGGTGACAATAAACATTGATGAATTATGTTATACAATTTATAAATAGTAGAAGTGAAACATATGACAAACTCTTATTAAATTGTCAGAATAATTGGTAATTCACTCGAAAACGAACATATATTTTACAACTGTGAATTAACTAAGTATTAACTATTACTAAATTTTCAGTCTTGCTTTGTGTAAAACGCATAAAATATTATTTTACTCTCAAAATAGATTGACAAATCAAACATTATGGATTATATTTATGTTAACCGTATGAGTGGGATTATGGCGTTGTTATGCCCATTTACACACCTTTATTAATTAAACAACGCATCGGTTACCGGTTATTAAAATTTGATTAATATCAATCATCAGCGATGATGACAAAGGGGAGATGATTCAAGAAGCTTTATAGTCTGCAAAGCGTATCGCGTGCACTCTTTGCAGCGTTTCGACATAAATAGAATGTACGCGTTAACTTATGGGTACTATTTATAGGTGTATCAATATCAAACGGAGGTGCAAACCCAGTGAGAAAATTTAAAAAAGTTCTCAGCGCTCTTTTGGCTATGGCTCTTGTTTTCGGCACGATGTCAATCGGCGTAGAGGCCGTTCGTTACCCGTACAAGGATTCGGCTATCCTTGCCTACGACAGCATCGACAAGCCTATCTTAAGCCGTCAGCAATACGAAACCATGCTGATGGACGAGGTAGACCGTATGCTCGGCGAGGCGAATCTGCTGGTTAACCAGGACTTAGCGGGTCTTCTCACCATTGAGCTTGACCTGAGGTCGGTTGATGCCGCC
>CAZDWM010000177.1:1699-5018 GCA_964509145.1 uncultured Eubacteriales bacterium
CGGTATAATCGGCGGCGACGTCCAGAATCTGGACTTTTCAGCCATTGTCGGAGGTCCAAAGAAAACAAACTCGTCAGATATTAGAACGGCTTGCCCTAGAAGAGATACGGCGGGTTATACCGACGGCGATATCTTGCTCAGGTTGTTTATGTTCTTATCCGATAATGCCGGTATCGTTGCCAAGCTACCCTACGGCTCCGATCCGACCAATGGTCTCAACCTCGGCGTTATTGCTGGATTCGTGGACATATCAGAGTACCTTGATTTAAACCTTTTGGTCAAGGGAATGGTTGCTGATTTGGTTTATCCCGGATATGAGGATGATCCCGCTTTCGCAACCTTCGACCCCACATCACTTTCGCTCGACACATACATACAGAATTTTGTAACCGATATCGTCACCGGTGAGTTTACGGAAAATTACCCCGACGAGAGCGAAACAATCAACAAGATTTCACTGTTCTGCCAGAATTTCCTGCCCGGAGTCATTGGAACTGAGGGTGAATATCAATCCAATCCTAATAACCCGTCAAAAATATTCATCAACCACGACTCGGTTTACAACATTATTGAAAAGTGCTTCAGAATTGCCATCAGCAGCAATCAGCTGGTCGGTCTGCTGAACAGAGGTCTCAGCAAGGTCATCAGAGAGGCCTGCGGCATTAAGTATACAAAAGTACTCGACAGCGAAGGCGAGCCGGTACTAGACCCGTACGGCTTCCCCACCTACACTCAGGACACATCCGATATAAACAGTTATGCAAACATCCTCAACATTGATTTTGCGCTCACTCCGTTTTCACTCGCAGGTTGGGGTTCAATTACAGCCGATTCTTTCGTCAACCACATCAACGAGATCCTCGGCAAGATTGTTGAAGAAGTCATTAATCCTAACATTGATATCGAATGGGATTATGCGGGCGGCAACGATTCGCTGCTTTCGAACGTCATCGACGCCACAAAGGTGATTCTCGGCCAGACGGGCAAGCAGTTCTTCCCCAGCTACATACATATATACACTGCGGCGGAGCTTGAATTGATGTCAGACGAGCAGGTTATCTGCTACCTTGTCCGCGCAACCCTGAACGGTTCAATCGACGACATCAACATCCCTGATTCCTGCGACACTATTCCGGAGGTTCTTTACGAGGCTGTCAGATCCCTTGCGGCAAATCTGGTTCCTTCGCGCATCTACGATTCGGTAGACGAAGACACTTCGGTTGACGACGCGCTCAATATACTCGCAGACGTTGCGGTTTACGGCCTCAATCAGGTTACCAATATGAATTTAAACTACGGTATTGGATTTGACAATTTGGTTGACGCATTAATGAGTTGGGTGCAAACCAACTACGGCGGCATTGTTTCAAGCATAGTCGGAACGGACGGCTGGAGCAAGCTCAGCTATATTATTTTCAAAGTTATTCCGGCCGACTGGCTTCCGAAGGACAGTGATAACGCACTGAGAAACAGTTTGGATTCAATATTCTATGACGACATCATTAACAACATTGTTGAGCTTAACATTAACGGTAACGAGGATAGTGACGGTTTACTCGGGCTGTTGAAGAGAAACACCAACGTAAACGCCGATCTTAACGGCACCATCACTAAGGTTCTGCTTGGTAGAATTGTCGGTATAGTCAATTACTTCATACCAAATACGTTTAATACAGGTCTTTACACCTATAATACTCTTGAGAATCTTTTAAATCCCCAAATGCTTTCAAGCTTTATCAACAATCTTTTAACAGGTCTCTATACCCGTGCGTCCGGCATGATGAATTCCCTGCTTCCGCTGCTTTGCTCGATGCTCGGTCTGAGCTCGTCACAAGAGTTTGGCTATCCGTTCATCAGTCTTCCCGATACGCTGAACTTTACGACGACAAAAACATTCTATATGTATAACGGTTCAAGCGGTATCAATACGGCTGAGACTAATAAGTATGGTACTACGACAAGGGATAATCTTTACAAGTACAAAATTGTAGGCATCGTAACAAACCAGTCCGGTAACGTCACGATTTCACCCTCTGCCTCAGTCGGAAGCCCCTTAATTGTTAACGGCGGCGAGTCGCAGACATTCACCATCGGCGGAACTCCGACGGACAATTCTGTTTTAAGCATCACCATTACCTACTTGGTTTTAGATGAGAGCGGTAACCCAATGACGGAAACTCCGCTTAAAGCGACGAGCTTTAGTTATGTGTCCGCCGAAAAGGACGACAGGGATGTTAAAACAAAATCCGACGCCTCGTCTAACAACACACATTTGATTTATACAACGCCTGTGTATATCAACCAGAATGGCAGCATCCAGGATCTTAAGAACGCAACAATCACGCTCCAGAGAAACGTTTCGCAAGAGGCGACGCAGCATTTAAAAGACGCTACTTTTTCGATGATAAGCGGCACTATAAGTCCTGGTTTGGTCGGAGTTACATTAGCGCCGTTTACAACGATACAAACAACAAAAACCGGCGGCGCTTGGCCTTATTTACCATATCTCGTAGACGAGGCTGCGACTCGCCCGGAAAACAATGTCAGATACCTTTCGAATTTTACATTCAGAGCAACAGAAACCAACAGCGCTATTGAGTCGATTTCATTTACTCATCCCGTATTCTTCTATGACGACTTCGATTTGCCGTCATTGTACAGCAGCGCTGTGCGTTCAAACCGCCAGCAGGCGAACTACGAGCAGGACGAATACGACGTTACCTATTTAGATTTCTACGCGGATCTCGAAGATGACGATGAAACCAACGATATGACTGAACCCGAGACAGTCACCGGCTCTGATGTTTGGGCTGAGTATATGGCGGCGCTTGAGTATGCCGCATCCATTATCAACCGTCCGAGGGTCTATGCTGATTTCACTAATGACATATTAGGCGAAGGTACCTATCAATTCTATGAAACGGCGGCGTATAATTTATATAACGCTGTCCAGAAGCTTGAGCTTGGCGCGCTTTCAAGCGGCGCTTCGCAGGTTGAGACAACCCTCTTAAGCTTTGTACCGGAATGCGCTACAAAGCTGAACGAGGAAGAAGAAGAGGTTAACGTAGAGTACTACGAGAACGGCTACACCTTCTTCGGCAGAGAGGACTATGTAGGCTACACCTACAACAACTTCGGTAATGAGAGAGACAGCGCGGAAGACCTTATTGCGAAATGGAAAAACGAAGAGGACATCGACTCGATTGAGGCCACCTATGTCAACCACAGGCTTTCACTTTACGGCAACCGTCTTATAAGGGTTCAGGCCAACACCACACATCTCGGCGAGGTGCTTGGCGTTGCCAACACGGTTGTTGCC
>CAZDWM010000178.1:0-4547 GCA_964509145.1 uncultured Eubacteriales bacterium
ACAAAATGGGTTGGCGTAAGGTCATGCCGCGCAGCAAACATCCCGACAAAGCAAGTGATGAGGCGATCGATACCTCAAAAAAATTAACTCAGCCGTAAAAGACTCCTTTCACGCTTTAAATCGCGGAAGCGTTCGTCTGATGTTTCAGGACGAAGCGGGGTTCGGACGAATTAACAAGCCCAAATATTGCTGGTGCTACCCCGGCTTGCGCCCAAGCGTTCCGTGTCATCAGATTCGTGAATACCGCTACGCCTATGGCGCGGTTGAACCGTTAACGGGTGACGAAAATTAGGAATAGGTTTCTTGTTCAATGCAAAGAGCAGGGAGCAGGAAAAAATCGTTAACATCATAGATGGACTTCAAAAACAGTATGGGAAACATTTTAATGATATATTTAAGACCTTTACCTTTGACAACGACTCGGAATTCTCAGACAGTAAAGGGTTGGAAAGGGACAATCGTATACAGGTCTATTATGCGCATCCATACAGCAGTTGGGAGCGTGGAACCAACGAGAACTAGAACGGAATTGTACGGCGGTTTATCCCCAAAGGTAGCAGCTTCGACAGCTTAACCGATAGAGATATGAAAAGGATTGCACACTACATAAATACCCTGCCGCGAAAACGGTTTGGTTACAAAGCCCCAATAGACTTGTGGAACCAGCAGCTTTATGCTATACTGACTACATAACCATAAATTCGGTTTGCCGCGCTGTGGATTTACTCCACTCCGCTACGCTTCGTGGAGTAAATCCACAGCGAATATCTCTAACCAATATCTTCTCGTTAGGGAGTGCAGTTAAATTTACAATCGTCCCGATATTTTTATACCTTTTGTATTATTGCTAAATAACTTGAAATCTATTTGGGAATATGTTACAATTAATAGTCGATAAAAACGCGCCGCGGGGGCGGTTTTATTGCCACACCGCTCATAATACATAACGGCGTGACATAAAACCGCCCCCGCGGCAGATACAAATACTACATTACAGAATCAGAAACCCTGATTCCAAGGGCTTTCAGAAACAGCTGCCAGACCTGCCGAAAAATGGGAACACTCTGTGGTGCCACCTTGTATTTTATAATCTCCGATTTAAACGTTCCGTAGGGCTTCGTTTCAATTTTAGCCATTGCCATGTACTCGCCCTGGGATTGGCTAAACGAGAGTGAAGCGTAGCCGCTTCGGTTTGTGTACGAACTGCCGACCAGCTTAAAGGGTGTGTATTCCTTGAGGTTGCTCGAATAGAAATCGACCTTGACGGGACCTGTCGGCCAGCTCTGCGCTTGGTCGGTGAGGCTATAGGAATCCACGCGGACGCAAACGGTGTAGGTAACGTTTGATTTCTTGCTTGAATCAACAGCCGTTTTCAAGGTCATCGTCAGCCCGACCTTCGGCACGTTAAAATAAATTTGAGTTGCATATAGCATTCCCCCGTCGGCGTATGTCAATACGGCACCGCCGGCATAATCGCCAGGCGAAACGGGTACGGAAAGCTTGGCCTCGCAGTCAATCAAATCCGCACTGCCGACGAGAGTCGAAGGATACATATCAACCAACGGGTTGCCGATGAAGAAATCGACCTTCAGCGGCTTTATAGGCTTTTGCAGCTCTATGTCGTTTTCAGGCAAAACAAGCTTGGCGTCAAAGTTTACATTGTTGTTGATGTTCCCGGAAATACCGCTTATAACCTCGGCGGTAACCTTGAGCACGGGCGAAAGAGACTTCACCTCGTAGTTAAACACGTTCGAATAAATATCACCGAAAGCTTTGCTTCTTAAAATCGCTCCGCCGGCATACTGCCCCGGATTTTGCCATGTCGAGAAAACCGCAACGCCTTTTTCATCGATTGCGGAGCTACCTAAATACTGGTTCGGGTAAACGCACAAAATTGAGCTGCCAGTATAGAAATCAACGGTTACATCCGACAACTCCTTTAACGTCATGGGTCTGTCGTCAATCGTCGCGGTGAATCGGACATTTGTTTTACACGCTTCGTCCACCTCTACCGAAAGGTTCAGTATATGAGGCACGGGTGACGCGGCGTCGGACGCGTAAGCCGAAAACGCCGTCATGAACAGAAAACAGGAAGCAAGAATGATTGCGAGCGTTTTTTTCAATTGTAACACCTCCGTTATAAATCAGGCGAAAATTAACTTGTCGCCTGCCGTGATTACAACAATGCCTACATAATTATTATTGCACATTGTTTATAATGTGTCAATATTTTGAATAAATTTTGTAAATATTTAGGAATCAAGTTAGCTAAACGGATACACCAACTTGAAACGGAGGATTTATAATGAGCATTGTCAATGTTAAAACGGATTTCGGGGCAAAGGGCGACGGCTTAACGGACGATTACGGAGCCATACAGGCCGCTCTTGATGCATGCAAGGAAAGAGGCGGTACCGTGTTTTTCCCTGTCGGGGTCTATCGCGTGTGTACCTGCTTGCTTTATTACTCAAACCAGCGGCTGATTTTTGAAAACGGCGCCGTGCTCCTGCGCGGCGACGACAGGCAAAAATACATACTCGGTAATTACACGGAGCCGGACATGGGCGGCTATACCGCGACGCATAACGTCGACATCATCGGCGCAACCTTCGACGGCAACCGTAACATTGACTACAAAGCAACGCTCCTCAACAACAGCCACTCCCGCGATTTGCGTGTTAAAAACTGCAAGTTTCAAAACGGACACACGTGGCATTTTTACGAGTGCAACAGCAGCGAATACGTCACGATTGACAACTGCGTTTTTCAAAACTCGATGACCGGCGGCGAAAAATCCGAGTATTTGCAGCTTGACTGGGCGAGCTTTAAAACCTACGAAACCACCGATATCTGCCTCGATAAAACCGTCTGCCGCCATATTTTGATTGCAAACTGCAAGTTTGAGTGCGACGGCTTTTCGCCCGCCATCGGCAACCACGGCACGGCGCCGCACAACAACATCCGGATTTGCGGCAACGTCTTTTTAAACGGCGCGGGCAGCCGCGGCTACATTAATTTTGTTGACACGATGTATGCCGTGGACGTCTATGACAACACCTTTATCGGCGGCGAAGCGGGCGTCTTCATGGCCGGAAGCGGCGGCGCCTCCTGCGTGAGCGACAACCGCTTTGTCGATGTAGCAAGCCCGTTCGGCAGTAACTTTATCGCCTGTAATAACATCATCGACGGTCATTTAAGATAAGGTATGGCAAGACATGGAGCCATCTCCTACTTTTCATTTTTTATGATGACAATACAACGTCGTAAACCCCCGTTGTGATATGTTCAACTGATAAAATCGGGATTTCCTTCAGGTCTTGTTCCAATTCTTTTAGTATTAGAATGCGTACCGTCATTATCTGTAACAATATTAGACCTGCGCTTTTTCTCCTCTTGTGCATTACGGAATACATGCAAATAAAGATTGGATAGATGAAGCGTTATCATTGCATTGTCTCTTTAACAGTCTCATTAGCTTTTTCTGTTGCGACAAAGAAACTTGCAGTACCTTTGTCGACGGGAGTCCGGTAATGCATACCAGACATGTCACGGAAACGGTTCTCACATCACAACCCAGTATGTATAAATGAATGTGTTGGCAGAAACGCCCCCGCGTTACGTCCCCAACGATCAGAAAACGTTTTATAACTTCCTTATGTAGTTAACGTTCGATTTTATAGTAAATCATATCAATCAGCTGTATGCCGTTTTCGTACATCGCATGATCGTAATTGTCCGTAAAAAAGTTTTTGATTCTGTGCGACTGTGTAAATCCGCAATTTTTATAAAAGCTTAACATGGAAGCGCAGTCGCCCGTTCCGGCAAACAAAACCTTGCAATCCGTATAATGGCGAAGTATAAATTCTATCAGCTTTTTCCCATAACCTTTTCGCTGGTAATCGGGATTTACGGCAATATTTTTAAGCTCGTAAACGCCGTCTTGTTCTTTGGTAACAACGCATTCGGCCTTAACACCGTTATCGTCCAAGACAAACATATCGCCGCGTTCAAGATATAGATCAATCATATTTTCCTGCTCGTCTGCAAGTAACAGTAAACTGATGTATTCTTTTTTACATCCCGTAACTTTTGTGATATTCATAAGATTGTTCCTCGTTCAATTATACTTCAACGTGCGATATGCAAGGTAAGCAAAATTAGAACTTACCATGCGCATTTTTCCACTGATCCGCAATTTCTAAAAAAGCTTTATATCCGTGGGTTCTGATGTAATCGTTTGCCTGCTTATACTTCCTGTATTTATAGCCGTTTTTACTGTAAAAGCTGTTAACCGTGGTGCAGCAATCATAATCGGTGCAATCAGCGCAGGATTGCAGCTTTTTAAAAATGCAGCAAACCTTAATTTTACATTTCGCTTTTGAAATATCTCTATCGCCGGTATCATATCCGGATTTACATCCGGCACATTTCTGCGTTTTCAATACGGGGCATGTTCCGCAATAAGCGCCGCAGCAACCCACATCTTCAATAGACATCAACATCATCCTTCATTAAATATACTTACTGTATAATAGAATGGCTGTGAA
>CAZDWM010000178.1:4557-4907 GCA_964509145.1 uncultured Eubacteriales bacterium
AAATTCTTCCTGACTTGGCTGATACTTTTTCTCGAAGTGTTCCAAGCCCTCGTCAAAGCGTGCGGCTTCCCGTTCATCGAACTCATATACAGGGCTTTGATAGTAAACCCATTTTCTTCCGTCCAAGGCATCAGGCTTGAGCTCTTTTACCATCATAGCCGACGGATATGTTTCGTTTTCAAGGCAGATATTGAACTTTTTGCAGCTCTTAAAGCCGCGGGCTACATAATTGTTGGGGTTCCCGAATATTACAATCACATCATAACCAAGGGCGACCGCTTGTTTAAAGGAATACTCTAACAGCTGCTTTCCGTAACCCTTTCTTTGATATTCCGGCAAAACGCAAACCG
>CAZDWM010000179.1:0-4895 GCA_964509145.1 uncultured Eubacteriales bacterium
GCGTCGCCGATGGCGTGCATGCTGATTTGAAGCCCGGCGCGGTTGGCCTTGATACAGAAGCTGTTAACCTCCTCCTGCGTGTGCGTGAGGAAGCCGGAGTTGTCGGGATTGTTGCAATAAGGCCGGAGCAGCGCCGCGTCCTCGGAGCCGAAGCAGCCGTCGAGTGCCAGCCGGAAGCAGCCGCCTATGCGCGGCAGCTTGCGCTTTAACACCTTGTCGACGTCCATCGTCTGGAAAAACAGCCGAAACGACTGAGGAAGCGCTTTTGCGGTTATCAGCATTGTCGTGACGTCGATATCATTTTTGTAGCCGACGCCCTCGACGTTGTGAATCAGGCCGATGCCGCGACGCGCCATCATATCGGAGGCTTTTACGAGGTTGTTAAGTATTTTTAACGGCGAAACCTTTTGTGTGATGTAGTTGACGCCGAGATAAAAAGCGTTTTGATACAACCAGCCTGTTTTGCTGTCGAAGCCGGGGTCGGCAGTCACCTCAGGCGGCAGTTGGTTAATGAGAGCGGAATTTGCTACACCCGCGTGTCCGTCATATTTGACAATAAGCACGGGCAGCGCGGTCATTTTGTCGAGGTCGTCCCGTTCGGGCAGCCTGCGCTCCGTGACGGTGTGTGCGCAGCAGCCGAATGCCGGTATAAATCTCTCCTTTGGGTGCTCACGCTCGTATTGCTTGAACATTTTGCCCATATCCTCGAAATCCTTGGCGTCGCGCACATCGATGGTCGAGCTGAACAGCGCGAAGGACTCAAAGTGGATGTGCGTGTCGGCAAACGACGGCATCACGCATTTGCCGCCGAGGTCTATCTGCTGGGCTGAAGAAAACCGATTGGGTACAGAATCGCCGCAGTAGACAATACGCCCCTTTTCTTCGGCCATGACGGAAAACACGCGGTTGTTGTCCTCGCAGGAGATGAACGAAGCGTTCTTATAGACAGTCATTATAACAACCTCCTTGTAGGATTACATTATATGTATTATACCACCTTTGACACACGTTGTAAACTTGTATCTATGCCGCTGTAACAAAGGAGGCGGTTAAAGGTTCCGCCGTCTTGTTGAAATAGGTATCAAAGCCCGTAATTTCCACGGAGTATTCGGTGTCGGGCTTGAGGTCGTCGAAAGCCCATGACATGGTTTCCGGCATGGGCTCCATGTAGAAATCGGACCAGAATTTGTATACATCGACAACAAACGCGCCCCGCTTTAAAACAACCCGATAACAGTGGATTTCCTCACCGTCGAGCGCCTGCGTAAATGTAACAGTTGATCCTGTGGACGAAACGCCGGAAAAATCGGCTTTGGCGTCCTTGGGCCAGACGGGGACATCCGCCGTGGTATACCGCGCGTTGGTGTAGCTGAATCCGGAGCGGTCGGACGGATTTGTGATGTAATATATGAGTTGCTCATCGGAGTAGGAGGACGGAACCTTGAAAAAGTCGCCGGTCATAATGTTGAAGGGCAAAACAGCCACGTTGTTGTCGGCATAGACCTCCACAATATAGAACTGAGCGGTGTCCTGAGCGTCGGGCGGAACGGTGCCGTAGCTCATACCCGACTCCAGCTCGACATAGGAAAGGGTACCGCAGTTGAAGTTGGTGAAATAGTACTGGCTGCATGAGCGCGGGTCGTTAATCGGAAAGTGGGAATGTCCGGAGAAATTAATAACCTGCGGGAAGCTGTTGAGCACCGGAGAAAGCTCAAAGGTCCCCCAGCGTGTGCTGCCGTAAACCGTTCCCTCGATGTTGCGGTGGTTAAAAACGAAGATGGGTTTTTTAGGATCATCTTTTTTAGCGTCACGAAGCTGCTGCCACAAGCTCGGGAGCCTGGAGGCATATGAACGGGTGCTGTCGTCGTAGCTTGCCGTGATAAAATGAAAGCCGTTTATCTCGCGGTTTTCGTTGCCGGACACGCCGAACCATTCCTCACAGTCGGCGATGGAGGTGATGCCGTTGCCGATGTCATGGTTGTCATACACACACATCAGCGGTGTGCCGACCTTTAAATATTGGTTGACAATCGCGTTGACATTATCGGCCTGCGCCTTTGTGCCGTAATTGATGATGTCGCCCACGAAGACGAAAGCGTCAACAGCGGTGTAAGGCTGGTTTTCGGCATAGCTGTAGGAATATTGAAAAAGCTTTTCGAGCCGTCCGTATTGGCGGCAGTCGGGACTGTCCTCCATATGGATGTCGCTGCATACGACAAACCGCAGCACCGGGTCTTCCGTCTCATTGACGGCTGCCGTGTTTGACGCGATGTTCGCCGGGTATAGATGAAGAAACGAAAGAATCGATACCATCCAGCAGATTAAAATCCGTAAAAAAACCACATAAAACCCTCCATCAATTTAATACTGAAATTATACAGCAAAACTAAGGAAAATACAACAGAATTGAAACAGAGAAATACCCGCAGCAGTATAAAGAAAGAAGCACCGGTGTTCCCGATGCTTCTTTTATGTGTGTGGCACCGTTATTGAGACGTAGTTTCAACAACGAATGGAGAAGGTGGTGTCGGATATAGATTTGTATTGGATAGAACGTTATCATGGTATTACTATAAAACATTGAAACAGCAATAACCATATACAAAATGGCCGTCACGCTATAAAAATAGACATGATGGCCATTTTGTATAGTTGCTATATTATTGCTTCGCGATTTCTAATCTTGCCAGTGCTCCTTTGGTGTTGCCCTTGAGTATAATACAGACCATATCCACAAGGTATTGGGGCTCCTCAATCATGCCGTTTTTAACCCAGTCGAGCAACAATCCAACAAAGGGATATTTATAAAAAATAGCGACAAATTTCTTATCTTCTTCGGTTACAGCCATTCCTTCTGATTGGGTTATGGCAATGTCATAAAGGTATCTGTAGACTATATCCCCTAAATATTCTTCAAGCCTCTCACGACTGATTGAACGGTAGAGGTTTGTGACGAGTTGTTTGTTTTCGCGGAGCATTTCAAGCAACTGCATAAAACCGCTGTTCCACAATTCCGTATCGCTTTTACTGCCGAGCGCCTTTAGAGTTTCATTGTTGACAATCCACTCTATCAGAGCGTAGACATCTTGAAAATGATAATAAAAGGTCTGACGGTTGACGTCGCAGTCGTCCGCTATCTCCTGAATCGTGATTTTGTCGAGCGTGTTTTTTGACAACAGCTTTTTAAGCGATTGAGCCATCGCATTTTTAGTATGCTGAGCCATTATAGTTAACCTCCGTTTTTACATCTGTTTTTGGTATACTGTAATCATAAAATCCGCCTCGGTTTCGAGACTGTTCATTTTTGAGAGCAACTCCGACGCGGATTGAGCCGTTTTGTAGGAATAGGGCGTCATGCCATATAGCTCGGTTATATCCTCGCTGTTTTGAAGCTTGATGGTTTCCTTAAGCCGGACTGTTTCGAGAACGCGAAGAAGGTTGATATCCTCCGGATTTTCTTCATTATAATAAGGCGATGTGTAAAGCAGCTGTTTAAGACCGAAAAGATGCGTGCGTCCCGGCGTGACGGAAATCGCTTTACCGCCGTTTTTTAAAACACGGTAAAATTCCCGTTCTTCAAAAGGGGCAAAGATGTGGATAAGCGTATCGACGCAGTTGTCGGCGACGGGAACATTGTTCAGTCCTGCCACAAAGCAGTTGACGCCGCTGTTACGCTTAGCGGCAAGCCTTAACATGGCTTTTGAAATGTCGAAGGCGTAAACGTCAAGACCGGTGCGCCGCTTGATGATATCGGTGTAATATCCCTCGCCGCAACAGGCGTCAAGCACGGTGCCGCCGCCCGGCGTAATGCGGCTTGTCATTTCCGCGAGCCCCTCGGCTAAGAATCCGAAATAGCCCTTTTCGAGGAAGGCATGCCGCGCCCGAGCCATTTCGGGGCTGTCGCCGGGATTTTTACTCGAATGCCGGTTGGCAAGAAGCAGGTTGACATAACCATCCTTGGCAATGTCAAAACAATGTCCGACCGTGCACCGGTAGGATTTATCAATCTTCGTAAGGGGCGCGGAGCAAACCGGGCAGATAAGTACTGACATTATAAGGCTTCCTCTTCGGGCGGAATGTAGTGGGGGTCGTTATGGATTACTTTCCTTTTAACATACAAGAAACTAATTAAATGTGCGATGTCGGTGACCGCCCATGAAATGGGGTAGGAAAGATAAAGGATGAGCAGTGTGTGACGGGCGGCGAAAACGGTGTAAATCCAGATAATTCTGAGGACGCAGGCGCCGATTATCGATACCACCATGGGCAGTACAGATGTACCCATCGCGCGAATCTGACCGCACAGCACCTCCATGATGCCGCACAGGAAGTAGGTTGTGCCGAGAACCGAAAGGCGTATGAGACCCTGAGAGACGACAGCCGGGTCGGTGGAATAGATGCCTAAAAGCGCTTCGCCGAAGCCGTACATCAGTCCGCCTATAACTCCGCCGTAAAGAATGGCGAGCAGGCAGGTGTAGCCGCAAATCCGGCTTATTCTATGGTACTTTTTTGCGCCGACATGCTGCCCGGTGAAGGCAAGACCGCTCTGATAGACGGCGTTCATTGAGGTGTAGATAAAACCGTCGAGGTTGGAAGCCGCCGCGTTGCCGGCCATCGTTATGGAACCGAACGAGTTTATACCAGATTGAATGATAACGTTTGAAAAATGGTGCTTTGCAGCCCGGCAGGGATACCGATTTTGAAGATAAAATACAACTTTTCCTTATAAATATGTATTTTTTTTAAATCAAGACGGCAGCTGTTGTTGAGCCTTGTGAGCAAAACGACAATCAGCGCGGCTGAAACAAACTGCGAAATGACCGTCGCTATGGCGACACCGGCGACACCCATTTTCAACACGATGACAAAGAACAGGTTCAGCACGACATTTACTG
>CAZDWM010000180.1:0-4869 GCA_964509145.1 uncultured Eubacteriales bacterium
ACGTCAAGCGAATGCTCTACCAACTGAGCTAAACGTCCGTATACCTGCGTTTTCAACGCAAGTGGTATTATACATGATTATTTTTGAAAATGCAAGGGTATTTTTAAATTTTTTCTCGCTGTTTTTTAGTTGTTTTTCTTTTTTTCGGAACGGATGTCTGTTATAATAATTCATACAGTATACTTTTGGAGGATAACCGTGATGAAAAGGCTTCTTTGTATCGTTCTGACCTCGGCTATGCTGTTTTTATTGAGCGTGTCCGCCTTTGCCGAGGATACTTCCTTTGAATCGCCTCAAGACGGCGCGCTGCCCGTTGTGGTGGTGCGCGGCATGGACTTTGACGCCCTGACCGTCGACCCCGGCGACGGCACCTCGCGCCCCGCGCTTGAAGCGGACACCGGCGAAATTGTTTCGGCGCTGTTCAAAGCCGCCGTAGCCGGTCTTATGAACTTCAGCATGGATAAGGCGGTCGATTCGCTAACAGGCTTTGCGAAAGAGCTGTGCAAATATGTTGCCTGCGATAAAAGCGGTGAACCGGTCTATAAATCCACTGTCCCAGTCTATCCCCTTTCTGTCGGCAGCTATCCCGAGCTGACGGGCGAGGGCGGCTATTCGGAGGCAAACATCGTCAAGTCCGCGGTCGCACGCTTCGGCGGCGAGCGTGTTTACTACTGCGCCTACGACTGGCGTGAAAGCCCGCTTGATGTGAGCGACACCATCGCCGCCGCTGTCGATAAGGCGTTGCTCGAAAACAACTGCGACAAGGTCAACCTCATCTGCGCAAGCCTCGGCGGCATCGAGACGGTGGCCTATCTCACCGAATACGGCTATGAGAAGCTCAACAAATGCGTCTTCGTCTCTTCCACCTTCTACGGTGTTTATCTTGCCTCCGACCTGTTGACCGGTAACATCGGCGTCAACGCCGATGGGCTTTACAATTATTTGCTCGACGAAACAAAGGACAGCCGCGTAGGCACCCTCGCCGTCAAGGGATTAAAGGCAGTCGGCGCAGTCGACGGGCTTTCAGGCTTAATCAACGGATTTATCGACAAATATAAGGATGAGGTATATAAAGGTTTTGTCCGTGACAGCTTCGGCTATGTCCCCTCCTTCTGGGCGCTTGTTCAGCCTGAGGACTACGACGAGGCGGTCAGCTTTATGTTCGGTGACGACCTTGAGGGCAACGCCGGATTCATCGCCCTGACACGCGAACTGCAAGAGATGGTTGCCGGGCGCGACGCACTGCTAAAACGCGCGGCCGACGACGGCGTGAGCATCGCGGTCATCGCGGGCTACAACACACCCTCCGCACCGCTTTATGCGCGCGGCACAGAAAACGGTGACGGCACTCTTGAGACAGCGCTGATGTCGGGCGGTGCGACGGTTGCGCATTTCGGTAAAACACTCGGCGGCGGATATACAGCAGCCGACCCGTCTATGCTCTCTGCTGACAAGGTTGTCGACGCCTCCACCTGCCTGTTTCCCAATTACACATGGTTTGTCAAAGACGGTGGCCACGTCGCCTGCCGCTTCGGGAGCGAATATTCAGACTTCCTTTACTGGCTTGTCGGCTTCAACGGCCAGCCCACGGTAACGGACAACACCGCCTATCCACGGTTTATGTATACGGATGGAGAACAGAAGCTTTACGCGCTACAATAACACACAACGTGTCAATGAATGATTAAAATAAACAAGGAGGTCATGTATGGCGTATTTGGCTGTTTTTCTTGAGGGCGTCATCACGTTTATTTCGCCCTGTCTGCTCCCGATGCTGCCTATATACCTTGTCTATTTTGCGGGCGGCTCCGAAAAAAAGACAAGCCGCGTCCTTTTAAACTCGGGTGGCTTCGTGCTTGGCTTTACGTTGCTGTTCGTCGCGATGGGTGTCTTCGCGGGTACCGTCGGCAGTCTGCTTAAAGCGTACGAAACAACGGTAAACATCGTCACGGGACTTGTCGTTATTTTTTTCGGCTTGAGCTACACGGGTTTAATCAAGCTGAAGTTTTTAAGCGGAACACATCGGTTTAAAACGGATGTGAGTAATCTTGGCTTCTTGTCGGCGCTGCTGTTCGGCATAGTTTTCGCCGTCGGCTGGACGCCCTGCGTGGGTGCTTTCCTCGGTTCGGCGCTGATGCTCGCGTCGCAGCAGGGCGACGCTGTTAAGGGTGCCTTGATGCTGCTGATTTATTCTCTCGGACTCGGCATTCCCTTCATAGTCAGCGCGCTTCTTATCGACCGGCTCAAGGGCGCGTTCGGCTTCATCAAAAAACATTACAAGGTCATCAACGCCGTATGTGGCGCGTTGCTCATCGCCGTTGGCATCCTGATGATGACCGGGCTTATCAACCGGCTTTTACACATGCTGTCATGACAGCTTCTGCGAAAGGAATGGTCATAAACATGAAAAAAGTACTTGTCACTTTCGTCGTCCTCGCGGCGTTGCTCATCGCCGCCGGATTCGGCTCCCAGTATCTTACCGACAGATTCGACGATTCCACCGAAACAGCAAGCAATAATACGAAAAGCAGCAACGCGGACACATCAAAAGACGCCGCGCCCGACTTCACAGTTACGGACGCGGACGGCAACGATATCAAGCTATCTTCGCTTTTCGGTAAGCCGATTATCATCAACTTCTGGGCAGAGTGGTGCGGTCCCTGCGTCAACGAGCTGCCTCTGTTTCAAAGCGCTTATGAAAAATACGGTGACGACATCCATTTCGTTATGGTGAATCAGTCCGGCGGTGTCAGCGCGGAAATATCGGATATCACCGCCTTCGTCGACGAAAACAGCTATACCTTCCCTGTTTACTTCGATGTCTATCAGGAAGGCTCCGGCGCGTATTACTCCCAGTATATCCCCCATACGCACATCATCGACAAGGACGGCAAGCTCATTGACGAGCATGTCGGTCAGCTTGACGAGGACGGGCTTCAAGCCTTTATCAGCGAGTTGGGCTATTAAGAAAAGCTTATCTCTGCGTCACTACCGCGGTGGTTGTCGTCACGGCGGTTGTTGTTTCCGTCATGCTCTCCGTTTGAGAACCCGATTCGAGTTCGGGATAATCGAAACCGTGCATAAACCCGTTGAGCTCAACCGAACAAATATCGCCGCCGATGACCATACCCTCATAGACGAGGATATTGGCCTGTATGTAGTTCGGCTTTGCTTCATAACCGGGATAATTGCAAACAGAGTAGGTCCAGCGTTTAACCCGCTTGCCGCTGTAGAGGCTCAGGTCGAGGTTCTGCTTTTTCTGAATGTCGTTGTAAGTTTCATAAACCTCGTCAAACTCATTGGGTATAATAATTTCCGTTACCTCAACAGGATCCTCGTCGACCTCCCAGCCGAACTGCGACATAAACGCGAGCCGCTCCTGCTCGTTTCCGGCTTTAAGGCTGATGGCACCGTCCTGCGCCGCCGGAGTGTCGTTGCGCGACACATAAATCGTCGCGATAACCGCCGCGGCGATGAGCACAATCAGCGCAATGAGCTTGAGCTTGGAGGATTTGACCGTGTATACAAACATAATAACACCGCCCATAGCATTTTTTAAGGACTTGCCGCACAAGGTAAGTCCTTTAATCTTATGCCCGGACAGCGAAAAATATACTTTGTTAAAACAGTTTAAGGTTGATACACACTATACCGGCGGCAGTTATGTCAATAACTCCGTAATCGCCGCAATGGAGTGACCCTGGATTAAAAATATACAGACCGTCCTCGTAATAATTCACCGGGACATGGGTATGCCCGTATAATGCAATGTCGGCGTTTTGTCTGCGTGCCGCTGCTTTGAGTTCATAATCGCCGTACTTAACCCGTTCGGCATAACCGTGCGTACAAAATATCTTTTTACCCGCGGCGAATTCTGTTGCCGTCGGCGGCGTATGCGAGCCGAAATCGCAGTTGCCCCTGACCTGTACGCGCTTTAACCCCGGCGCGACGGCGGCGCAGGCGGCAAGGTCGTCCTCACCGTCGCCGAGATGTATTAATAAAGCGGCCTTTGACTGCCGCTCAATTGCCAGCCGCAGCGAAAAGACATCCCCATGGGAGTCGGACACGACAAGAATCCTCATTCATAAGCACCTCGCAGGTAACATATACTGTACTGATTATAACGTGTCGGGAGGGAGATTACAACGGGTAAAAACAACATGACGCCCGAGCAGCTTTTACAGATGGCAAAAATGCTGCAAGGTAGCGGCGCGAGCAGCGAACAACAGACGGATATCATGATGGACTTCGCCAAAAGCGGCATGAGCGAGAAGCAGGTCGAAAAGCTCGAGCAAGTCCTTGGTGATGCCGACGCCGTCAACCGGCTGATGGAGAGCAAGGCGGCACAGGCGCTTTTAAAAAACCTGTTCAACAAAAAACAGTGACCTTTGTCACTTAAATCCCGAGGTGCTTAATGGACGGCATGATGGACAATATCAGCGAAATGCTCGGCTCGATGAGCGAGGAGGACATGCGGTCACTTCGCGAGGCGGCACAGGCCATGTTCGGCGCTTCCGCCGACACGGACAAGGCGCAGACAAAAAGCGCCGAGCCGGACGAAGCGCCGCCGTTTCCCGGCATTGATCCGGCCATGCTGCTGCGGCTGTCGTCCCTCATGGCATCGATGAATAAAAAAGACAACCGCTCGGACTTGATTGCCGCCCTCAAACCGCACCTGAGCCCGGACAGGCGCAAAAAAGCGGATGAGGCCATGCAACTGCTAAAGTTATTGGATATCCTGCCGCTTATTCAAAGCGCTTTCGGCGCGGAAAAAGGCGAGACAGGGTAAGCGTAAGAATCGGGAACGGAGATGGTAAGTTTGAAAGATAAACTTTCAAACAGGAAGTTTTGTCCTTTCGCGCCATACAG
>CAZDWM010000181.1:0-4846 GCA_964509145.1 uncultured Eubacteriales bacterium
CGACGACTGCACTCACTTTCCGCGCTGACTGCTCAATTTAGCCCGTCGTAATCAAAAGATCCACATGGTACACTTTAATTGCTTTTTACTCATGGGGATGATAGGTCAACGCTGGAGAGCGAGCTGAGCGCCCTTTGAGTTTTGGCAAGGAGAGTGATACCGTCCGGTGTCGCTCTTTTCTTTTTAGCCAATGCAAAAAACCACTCTCCTTGGAAAACCAAAGCGATAAACTCATGCCGCATCAGGCGGCGGTCCATGAGCGAAGCTCCACAAGGACATCAAAGCTCTGATGGCTGACCTTAAGAAGGTGTACGGCGCAGTTGATGAAGAAACGGCGATATACGAGCTCGATAATTTTGCTCGGAAATGGGATTCAAAATACCCGAAAATCTCAGTATCGTGGAGAGCTCACTGGCCTGAGTTGAGCACATATTTCAAGTATCCGCAGGAGGTCAGAACGCTGATTTATACTACAAACGCCATCGAGAATTTCAACCGTCAGCTGCGGAAAGTGACAAAAAGCAAAACAGTATTTCCGAACGATGACAGCCTTCTGAAAATGCTGTATCTTGCCATGTCTGATATCACGCGAAAATGGTGAATACGGCGGCGCTGATTAGACAGTGGGGGCGGCGAGATTAGACACCCAAGGCGGGCTGGTTAGACACTCAAAGACGGCAAGATTTTACCATCATCATAGGTGAAAAAGATTCAATGCGCAAACGCAAAGTACTGGCAAAAAAACCTGATGTTCGAACGGAGCTTCGCTCCATGAACCGCCGCCTGCTGCGGCATGAGTTTATCGCTTTGGTTTTCCAAGGAGAGTGGTAATATGCATTGGCTAAAAAAAGAGCGACACCGGACGGTATCACTCTCCTTGCCAAACCTCAAACGGCGCTCAGGTCGCTCTCCAGCGTTGCCCTATCCTCCCCATGAGTAAAAGCAAATAAAGTGTACCATGTGGATCTTTGGCAGTCAATGTCCAATCCCGCCGCCGCAGGTGTCCATTTTTACCGCCTTTGGGTGTCTAACCAGCCCGCTTCGTGGTGTCTAATCTCGCCGCCTCCACTGTCCAATCTGCACCGCCGTATTCACGGGAAACAGCAAGGGTGTTCACCCAACAAACGGAAACGATGTTGCCGGGTGCATTTTGTATCAAACTTGTGTTTTTTGCCAAATAAGCCTTGTATATCAACGTTTATCGCTGATTACAAGGCTTTTATTGTGCGCCCGGCATGGGCAGAATCTAACGGGTGAAACCTATAATAACAATTATCAATTTGTCGGTTTTGTTGACGCGAACAGAAATACGGTGTATTATTAATATATACCGTAGCTACTGCGATATTTTATGAAAGGAGAAAGTAATGGAATCACACAAGGATGATTACGTTACATTTAAGTATGTCTGAATTACAAACAAAGATTGAAAATGTTTTTCTCAGCACGTTTTATCCCATGTTTACTTTCCTCAAACGTCCGTTGTTCGGCAGCGGGGAGAAACTCGATTTATCAAAGTTTCATCTGACATTTGAGGACAATTTCGACAGCGGCGAAATTGACAAAACTAAGTGGAATGTACAGGAGAATTATAACAGAAAAGGTGGGTATTGGGACAGTTCGCAAGCGTTCATAAAAGACAACAACTTGATAATAAGAACGGAATACAAGCCTGACGGCAGACTCGGAGACGGCTATTACTCGGCATGCCTTGACGGCGGCGGACTGTTTGAGCAGACATACGGGTATTTTGAATGCCGCTGTAAGCTCCCTGCCGCAAAGGGAATCTGGTCTGCCTTCTGGTTTATGCCGCATAACCAGCTTGCAAAGGGCGTTCCTCCGGAAAGCGGAGTAGAAATTGATGTATTCGAGTCTCCGATGTTCGCTATGAAAAAAAACGATTTCATAACCTCAAATCTTCATTACGGCGGCTACGGCTCCGGGCACAGAATTAAGGTTGTCGGCTTTTTCAGAGCCGTCAACCCATACACCGAATTCAACACATACGGTCTGGAGTGGAATAAAAACGAATACATTTTTTACATAAACGGTACCGAAACGGCAAGGGTTAAGGGAAAGTGGGTTTCGCAGAACCCGGAAAACATGCTTTTGTCCGTTGAGGTTGACGGAATCGGCAGCAAGCCCTCGCTGGGCTGGAGCGGAGTGATTACCGACAATCCTCAAGGCACCTTGCCTGCTGATTTTGTGGTTGATTATGTAAGGGCATATCAATACAACAATTTTTAATGGGATGTTTTAGGCTTTGCCTTAATAATACCTACACCAATAGGTATTATTCTTTGCCCGCCTTGATTCTTTTTTCAGCCATTCGGGATTCCTTGTCTATTTTTTGAAGCTGTGCAAGCGCGGCGTACTTTGCATTCTCCTCGTCATTGTGCGCTTCAATTTTTGCCTTTACGTCGTCATAATCCGATGTAATCGAATCAATATCCTGATAGCCTTCATAAAGCTCCACTATGCGACGTGCGGCAAGAAACGGATATGTAATCTGCCCGTATATGTTCATTTTTCTGTTCGCTTTCCTCATGGATTTCCGCCGCGCCCGCCGCCGGGCACCGGTGTCGGAGGGAAGATTGAAGGCATTCTCGTATTCATGGGGGTCGCATTCCTCAAAACCGTTTGGATAGCGTTTCGGAATAAGCTTTGCAGATTTAAAAAGTGAGCGGGCGTTGTGTATTTCCTGCTTTCTCCACATTTTTTCCTCACGGGTCTTACCCTGCGGAAGCCTAGTGGCAAGTAAGTATGTTTCATAGGCTGATTTGTAGAAGTGCTGGCTGCCGCCTAAAACAATCAGTCTGCACAGCTCCAGCTCCTTTTTCCCGAACTCGGTACTGAAACGGCTTAGCTCTCTGCAGACAAAATCCGCGATTTCGCACTCCTCGTTATGGGTCTGCGCGTCCTTTATCGCCTGCTTTGACTTTATAACGGCGGCTGCGCGGATGTTTTTATCGTTCTCCGTCGCAGTCGGAAGAAGCCGAGCCGATTTTAGTTCCGCTTTCGGGATTTCTATTGCCGAAGCACCATAGTATTTTTTTGCAAGAGCTATTGCTTCGCACCCCTCTATATATATATCATCGTCCTGCAGATGGGCTGCGCGATCCTCAACAACAGCACGGATTCTGTTGACGCGCACCATCGCTTTTTGCCCGGTTTCGGTTATATCATAAAAAAACCACGGTATAACGTCGACAACTGCGCCGATAACCGATATAATAATCTTGATATCCATCAAGTCATACAGCACGCTGTCGGGATTTTTATATTTATTTTCGTATTTGGCATAATTCTGATACACATTCAAAACGGAGTAATCGGAGCCGTCATGCCCAATTTTTCTCTCTATCCAAGGGTTAAAAAACTGTGTGCCAAAGCCAATAATCGACCCTACATAGGAACCGATGAAACCGTACGCCCCGTCAATGCGCTCGCCGATAAGATACTGCTGGTTGTCGCGCATATCCGACTCTATTGCCTTATCAATGACCTCGCCGCAGTCAATAAAGCGTTCAATCCAGTTTGTTATAAACAGCAGCGGCACCACAAACGGGCTTTTATATGCCGTGCCGATCGTTATTACAATAAAAATCTGCATTATATTCTTGAATATTTTAATGTTCTTCTTACCGAATTTTTTTACGAATGCCGGTGAAAGCAGCATCGCCCAAAGCGTCGCGTTCCAGCAGATAGTGTTCATGATTCCATATGCGGTTGAAGACATGATGTTTGCACGGTAAACCATCCATCCCCACAGATCGCCCCTTGCATTCTCAAGAAAATCATTCCAGCCGTCAAGACTTTTTATCCAAAAAATTTTATTTCCCGCGACAGCCCGCATAGCGTTCGGAAAGCTGATGCTTGACATTCGGCTTTTTGGAATCACAAGACGCTCCTTTGTCGAATAATACGAAAGCAGCGCCAAAGGCGCGAGCAGTGTAAGAGGCGTAAATGTTGCACGATAATACCTCATCGTGTATTTTGCCTCATTGTTGTTTTTACCGCCCACTACATTGACCATCCACGGCAGATAAACGCTCCGTATGGTCGGTCCCATATTGTAAATAATGCTTGATATTGCCATAATCCGTGTGCGCTCGTTAGTGTTAGGGGTTATTACATGAATCATATTTGTTACGCCTGTAACAAACCAGTTCTGTATAAAGCTTTGAAGCTGACCGACAATGAACAGAACCGCTATCATAAGCTTATGATTTACCCTGTCAATCTGCTGATACGGGAGCCAGAGCGCGGCAAGCGTAATCACCATTGACGGCACCGCAAGCTTAATATATTTCCTGTATTTGCCTTCCTTTACACGAAAATTGTCCACAATCCACGCGTTAAGCGGAATATAAAAATAGCCAAGGACACTAACGATGTTTGAAAGAACAAGCTGCTCAATGTGCGTCATGCCGAGTGTCTGAGAGGTCAATTCGTTGTTGACGCCGAAGCCGATGCCAAAATTGGTTGCCAGCCTCATTGCCGCCCAGCCGATTGATAACAGCACAATCTCCTTGTAAGACACATATTCACCCGGACGCGGGCGGTTCCAATAAAGTATTACTTCCGAAATTAGATTTTTTATCTTTTCTATTCTTGTTTTTCTGACAGAAACAATCTCTTCCATCAAAACGCTCCATTCACTATATTAGTATAAAATTAACATAATTTTGACAAAAACACAACCTTTAGATTAGATTTTTAATAAAGTAATGTTAAGTCATACTAATTCCAATTAAACCATCGTGATTAGTTTTTGGTCTTTTTTGCGTTCTGCTTCGTTTTCCTCCTCGCCATACGGCAGTATGGCTTCGTCGTCAGCCTTGCA
>CAZDWM010000182.1:0-4830 GCA_964509145.1 uncultured Eubacteriales bacterium
CATGCCCGCTTTCACGGCGGAGATTGTCTATGGCTTTAACGGCGAGGTCTACGCCCTTTCGTTCGAAATCAAAGCCCATCATCATACACAGCGGGCTGTCGTGCGGGAAGCCGTAATCGGCACGTTTCAATGTTTCATAGCTGTCGAGCCTGTTGAAAAATATCGCGTTTTCCGCGCACTCGCACCTAAAGCCCGGAAAAACCTTCTTGAGGTTCTCCGTCACCGAATTGCTTACACCTAAAAGCGTGCTGCCCTTCATCGTTCGAAGCAGCATTTTCCCTTTTAAGCCTGAAGGCGCTTGTGTATGGTTGTGAAAATGCTTGATTTTTGTAACGTCCGTACCCATACCGGCAAGCCATACCGCGAGGTCGTGCCTGTAATTTCGGAAATGGATATGAACAATGCCCACATCGTACGTTTTAATGATTTTCTTTATTAACGTTGCGTCCTTTAATACACTTCCTGTGCTGAAATAGACGGGCGCGCCGTCTCCTGACAGCGTCTTTAACCAGACGCTGTTTTTTTTGGCGCGCACGGGCATAAAATAGCAAAGCTGAACGCCTTTAGCGTTCAGCTTTGTTCTTAATTTCTCAAGTGATTCAATAAAATTTCCGCGATACGGTGAGCCGTAGTCGCATACCATTAAAACGGACTTCATTTAATGATTGTAGGTATATGTGATGTAATTGATTTGCCTGATAATAAAGTCGGCAAGTGTGTTGGCGCTTTCGCTGCTCAGACCGCTGCCCATCGTGAACTGCATGTGGTTAAAGCTTTGAACGGGCATCACCATCCACACGCCCTTTTGCATATTGGTCTTGTCAAAGGTTACCTGCGGCTCGCTGAACGGATAAAGCGCTGAAACTGTGTTTACAATACCGTCGTTCGGAAGCCAGCTTGCGTCGACGACATAGCCGTCCACCGTGCCGGTGAAAGCGCCCATGGCGGCCGCCGTGATGCTGGTCATGTCCTTATTCACCGGAACACAATAACCGGTTTCTTCATCCTTCTTTGTTGCGTCACCGGCATATGAGAAATAGTAGATATCGTCGTAAATTTTTATTTGCTGGTTAAGCTCGGCGGCACCCTTGAGCGTCAGGTCATACACGCCGGAATCCTTTGTGTTGGCGAGCGCTTTGACCGTCTCAATATCAACGTTTTCGTTGCCGGTGTTGATGCCCCAGTTAGAAAGGCCGAAATCATAAAGGTTTTGTAGATCGGTTCTGCCCGCAAACGCAATGGCGTAATAAGCCGCCACCATGAAGTCCGAGCCTTGGGCGGTGTCGAGCACAGCCGTAAGGGTCGTGCCGTTATGCGGCGAGGCAAGCGTCGTTATCGAATAAATATAACCGTCATGACCGCCCGCAAAAAGCGGTGAAAGCTCGTTTTGTGATGTTGCAGCGATTTCCTCGGCGCTGCCCTCGGCCATAAGTGTTGAGAGAAGGCGAACCGTATTGCCGCCGAAGCTGTGGGCTATCAAATTAACCTTATTCTCCGCACTCCAGTCGGGCGCAAAGGCCGTTGAATATGTGACACCGTAGCGGGAATGACCGTATTTTGCCGCGTGAGCCGCGCCGTAGTCGACTGTTGTGCCTGTTAACTGGGCATAAAGCTCGCAGGCTCTGTCCCATGCGCTTGAAAACGGACCGCAGGAAGCGTCGTAGCATTCACAGCCGTTTTTATTGAGGAAGTCGAGCAGATCGCCGGTGAAGCTGCCCCAATAAGAAACACCCGCTTCTGAAAGCCCCGAGCCCTCACCCCAACCGGCAAAGCCATGAACAAAAATATAGGGGTAATCCTGGGTAGCGGGAGCAACGGGTTCACTGGGTGTATACGTTATACCGAAAATTGAAAGTATGGCGGAAAGGATTGCGGCGATTATCTTCTTAATAACTGAAGCCAATCAAATCACTCCTCTTCAAAGTTAGTATTAGTATACTACATATTGCCTAAATTGTAAACAGTATCAATCACTTTTTTTAAATAATTCATCCTTTATATCTCTTATTGTCAATATCCCGATAATAATAACGCCTATTACCACTAACACACCAAGTATACATATTAATACTATCGACATGTTGAATGATATAATGTCTTTCACGCTCAAGTATATTGGTAAAACGGCAAGCACTCCTAATCCCAAACATATAAGCTTTAACAAATTGACTACCTTATATGTATCCCAAGCGCTGACATGTTTATTGCCCATCGAAAAATTGTCGATGTAATATTCGTTTTGGTATATGTATACATCAGCTTCGGTGTCGCCGGCGGACAGTTTGTCTGGGCAAAAGTTCAATTCTGGCGTCCGGCACCTGACTTCCTCTCCATTAACAAAAAACGCCACCATGGCGCGATAACGGACAAAGTTGTCGTTCCCGATGCCGTTATTCTGCCTTTCGATGCTCACAACCTTGCCTCGCACCTTGGTGCCGAAACTTTTAATTCTGATTCTACTGCGGACGAAGTCCTTTTTTTGCAGTGCGTTTGAAATTGATATATATCCGAACACGCACAATAATACGCCTATAACTCCCAACCCAATATATTGACCATAATCAACGTTTCTTAAACCGGCCTGAATTATCGAATTCCCTACCACAACGAAAGGCAATAATAAGAAGACAAAGAAGACAACAAATCCACGGTTTTTCGTTTCTATTCTGTAATATTTTTTTCTGTTCATACTTCACACCAGAATTCCTTTTTTATGTTACTGCTAACGTCCCTTGTTTTGCCAAACTATAGCGGCTATTACACACGCGATAAAAGCAACTCCGGCCGCCACAATTATTCTCATAAATTCATAATTTGAAACGTCGCCGTGCGTCCCTTTGTAGACTATTAAAAAAAACGCGGGTACGATGGTCAGGCAAAAAGAAATTATCATCATGAGCTTTGCAAAAAGACTATTCTCATCCTTTTTTGATACGAAGCCTTCTATCGTAAAATTGTCGACATAGTATTCGTCGTTGTAGACATATACATCGGCTTCGATGTCGCCGCTCGCGCATAAATCAACGGCGTTAAAATTAAGCTCCGGCTTCCAGTATTCCCTGTTCTCGCCGTTGTACCAAAAAACCACCTTGGCGAAAAAGCGGGCATGACGGCTTTTTCTTTCGCCGACTAAATCATATTTAGTGTCCGCAACCTTGCCCCGCACCATCGTCCCGCATTCCATAATTGTATTTCTACGTTTAATAAATTCCTGCTTTTTCTTGTTGCCCCTAAGACAAGCAAATACGAAAAACCCCATGAATAACAACATAAAGACCAGTGTAAAAAGCAGACCGGATAAGTTGCTTTTATTTCCGATTAGCACGATATCACGCACAGTATATATGACGCCAACAAAGCTCATTACGACAAGCCCGATGAATCCATATTGAATTGCTTCAACTTTATATAATTTTCTTTTCATTTTCTGCTCCCGTAAACTTTATTCTAACATACAAACAATTTAACTATTAGTGGCGTTTATTCCTCCTGTGTCATCGCCGCGGCCTCCACCTTTTCTATCTCTAAGTTTTCCGCGTGGCGCTTGAGCCTCATTTCGGATAGCTCCTCGTACATCCTCTTTTTCTTGTCACCGTCGATATCATACATGGTGTGCAGGACTACGGCACGCAGCAGACAGCTGAGCGCCAGGCCGAACACCAAAAACGCGAGAAGCCACAGACAGGTACTGAAATAGGTCGGCTCAACCTTCATCGTTTCAACAAGGTTTCCTGTTTCGGACGTCTTATAACCTACCCAAACAAGCGCGAACGGAAGCAGAATGTTTTTGCCGTAGCCCAGCGCACTGTCAATCCAGCCCGGGACAACGCCTTGGATCGCCTCAAGTCGTTCCCCTGTTTCCCATTCCAGATAGTCGTTGAACTCAACCGTAAGATGTGTTTGTGAAAGCTCCATAAAGCCCAGACCGATGCCGAACAGGAAGTAGCAGATATAAAACGGTATGCCGAAATCCTTTGTTATGAAAACGGCCAAAAAGGTTAGTGACGCGGAAAAGGTTGTATAAATACCGTTGAATTTTAAGATTTGAACCGGCGAAAACCTTTTTGACGCCTTAATTGTAATCACCAATCCGACAACCGTGCCCGCGGCCGACGGAAGCGTCAGCAGCAGCATTTTATCCGATCCGACAGTTATGGCGCAGAGGTATGTAGCAATAATGCCAACCGTTGCGAAATGACCGACCCAGTTATACAGATGGAACGCAACATAGTTTTTATACTTAAACAGAGAGAACAACGCGCTGGAAAGCTTGACCTTCTGTTTTTTAGGCAACTCTATCCTCTCACGACAGAACAGCGAGCACATCACATTTCCGATTAAGGTTATGGAAGCCGCGACAATGGCAAGCGAAAAATACATCATCTGCTTGTTTTTACTGCCGAGACCAAAGAGAAATGTATAGATATATGCGCCGCCGTAGCCGAGGTAGTAGCAAACCTGCCAAAGGTTGTTAACGGACTTCTTTTCCTTGAAGTTAGGAGAAATAACCTGCTGAATATTACCTCCAAGTCCGTTGAAGCCGTTGAAAACGGTGCCTAATATGGCGAGAACATAACGAAAACCGATCATGCCGTTGTGACCGAAATCAGGTATCACAAAGTTGAGGATCGTCAGTAAAAATATCGGCAATGCTCCGATTAGGTACCAATGACGGTAACGCCCCCATTTGGTTTTCCACTTATGGGCAACAGTGGCAACCATCAGACCTATCATGTAACCGAGGATAGTCGTGATGGTGGTTTGCACCGCCGAGATGGAGGCCAGCTCGCCGCTCTGGATACCTACTGAACCGTAATAGCACTCATAGGT
>CAZDWM010000183.1:0-4826 GCA_964509145.1 uncultured Eubacteriales bacterium
CGCCCTGCGCGAGCGGGTTGTCAAGGTAGGCATAAATCATAAGGTCTCTTTCGCCAACAAAACATTTTACATTGTTGGCTAAGCCGGAGCCGCTGGTTGACTTTTCATAATTGTTAAAACCGCTGATTTCGCAGGCACCATCCTTGAAAATCATATAACAATTATGATTTTTAATGTCAACGGCGGACTTTTCTGCATTTTTGCTGTTTGTCAATAAAACCTTGCCTGAAGCGTCCTCAATAATGTACTTAAAATTAACGCAGTTATCAAGGTTTGCCTTTGACATATATTGGTCAGACTCAATACCTGAGACATATTCATTGCGGGTGCTGTCAAACGCGCCGCTGATTTTCTCAAGCGCCTCACTTTGGCTGAGGTCAAAGCAGATTATGTCGTAGTCGTTATAATTCCAAGAAAAAATGTCACCGTTGGTGAGGTTAAAATAGCTGTCGTAATTAAAGGATTGTTCCGTAAACGCGTCACTGCGTACAAGGCTTTCATATTCGAGAAAGCTGAGACCACTGTTGTTTTTAAGGATGCTTTGAGCAACCTGAACATTTTTCGGCGCAAAGGGGTCAATTTCGATGGAACTGTATTTTTGAGTATCAATGTTCTCATCAACGGCGGATGTCTCTGTTGACGACATGCTTTTTGAATCGTCCTGCGCGGGTAATAATGTTGTTTCCGAGGGTACGGGAGCGCTTGTCGTATCGCTGTAAACTGCGGTAGTGGTTAGGACATAACGGTTGTATTCATCGTTGTAGCTGTCGTCGTCCTTTTCATAATTCGTTGCAACAAAGTAAAGCTCGTTCTCAATAATAGAGGCTTTTTTCGCAAGATATATTTCCAGGGCGGCGTTTACCTCTTGCTCCTTATGTGAGGATATTTCCTCGTCAAGCCCGTCAATTTCCAAGTGTGAAGCAAGTGTCGCAACCGAGGTTAAATCCTGCTGAGCAACATTATAAAACGCGTAGGTATCTTCACAGCTATCCTTCAAAACGTCAAGAGAACCATAAAAACTAATAGTGCTTGCCGCAACAGCGGCAAAATAGACGCTTGCGTAAATCAGCGCCGAAGATATGATGACGCAAAAAGCCTTGACCCATAAAGAATGCTTAAATTTTTTCGACCTTGTATCCAATTCCCCACACCACCTTCAGATATTTCGGGTCTTTGGGATTAATTTCGATTTTTTCTCTGATTTTCTTGATATGCACCGTCACCGTTTTTTCCGTGGTGAAGGAAGGCTCGTTCCAGACTCCCTCATAAATCTGGGCGGTGGAAAGAACCCTGCCCATATTTATCATGAGGTATTCGAGGATGCCGTACTCCCGGGCTGTCAGCCGGACGGGCTCACCGTCGAGCGTTACCTCCCTCGTGTCGGTGTCGAGCGTCAGACCGCCTGTTGAAATCTGTGTCTCGCTTTTTTGGAGACTGCCAAACGACACATACCTGCGTATCTGTGACTTTACCCTTGCCATCAGCTCAAGCGGATTGAAGGGCTTTGTGACATAGTCGTCGGCGCCGAAGCTCAAGCCGGCGATTTTATCTGTATCCTCGCTCTTTGCCGAGAGAAGAATTATAGGGAAGTTATATTGCTCTCTCATTTTAAGCGTAGCGCTCAAGCCGTCCATCTGCGGCATCATAATGTCGAGAATCACGCAGTGAACCTCGTTTGAACGGACAAGCCCGACCGCCTCGATTCCGTTTTTGGCCTTGAGTACCTCGTAGCCCTCAAGCCTGAGAAACGTCTCGATTGAGTTGAGAATCGCATCGTCGTCGTCGCAGACAAGCACACGGTACATATGCGGCATCTCCTTTCTTCAACAAGTATATCAGATTTCAGAGAAAATTCAAACCCGATATGCCTATTTAAACACGGAAAAGTTAAGAAAGCGGAAAAACAATGGTTAAGAAACGGTTAAAAATACATTCAGACACGAAAAGAAACATTTATAAAATTGTTGCAAAAAGCAAGGAGCTATGTTATATTGTTTTATATAGTTTCAACAGATTTCTGAGGAGGCGATGCGAATGGCTAAGGATAAGGCAAAGAGCGTAGCGGTTACCGATGATGAATTTACCGAGGATCAAGTAAGTTATGTTTATCAGGACAGGCGCTATGTGGGAACGAGAGAAACAATCGGCTACGTGTTGTGGGATATGGCACAGAGTTTCAACATCAACAACTACGGCGGTCGATTTATCAACAATATTCTCCAGATTGATTTCGGCCTCCAACAAATTCTTTCATTTGTTAACGGTATTTGGGATGTCATTAACGACATTTTCACCGCTGCCATTGTTGATAGAACACGTACAAGATGGGGAAAGTTCAAGCCCTATCTTGTTATTCTTGCGTTGCCCGGAACCCTGGGAACAATGTTCTACTGGATGATGCCGTTATTCTTCCCCGGGGCAGCACCAACATATCTTCCGAAGTTCATTACATATTTTATACTTTCAATATTGCGTGAGGGTGCCGGTACGTTCAGAGGCATCGCGCAAGGCGGTTTGTTGGCCACCATCACGCCGCATCCTGTTGACCGAACAAGACTGATAACGCTTGCGAACTTCGCCTCCGGCGCTTTGGGCGAGAAGCTGCCCGGTCAGATAATGACCGTTTTAATCGACCTCATCGACAATGGCGTTATCAAGCCCAAGCTTAGCACAGGCGTTACGAATCTATATGTTAAGCTGTTTGTCTGGATGGGCGCCGGTACAGCCTTTGTCGGTGGTGCCGTTACGCTTTGGTTTAACATGATTGTCAAGGAACGCGTCGCACAGTCCATCGAACGCCCAAGCATTGTACAGGGCATCAAATCAATTTTAAACAATAAACCGATATTATTAATGACGCTTCAGCAGATTCTCGGTTCGTTCTCCATCGGCGGCAGCAAGTCCGACTATTACATCGACGTTCTTCACTTTGCTTCGCTTGAGTTGATTGCCGGTATACCTGGTTCTTTACTGCATCCTGTCAGCTATATGATTGTGCCGTGGTTCCGCAGGCATTTCTCCACCAAACTTCTCTACATTGTCGGGCAATATATCGCAGATATTCTGATGGTTCCCGTGTTCCTCATAGGCAGTATCGGCGGTAAGAAAAACGGTCTTTACAAAAATAAAATTATCATGGGCATCGTTATGGCTTTAGAAGAAACCGTTTTCATGGTTTTCTACGGAGTCAGAAGAGTTATACCAGCCGAAATGTCAAACGAGGCCATGGACTACTGCGAGTGGAAAAACGGATATAGAACAGAGGCCATGACGTCTGTTGCAAAGGGGCTTGCCAGCAAGCTTGCGGGTATTTACACAAGCCTTGTTCAGCTTCAGATTAAAAAGTGGATCGGCTACGACCAGACAAAGTTCATTTCCGGCGCACAGCAGACCGACAAAACAAAATACTGGCTTTTTGCCTCGTTCGCCATACTGCCGTCAATCACGGGTGCCATCAGTATTGTTCCCATGCTGTTCTATGACCTTTCCGGCAAAAAGCGTGAGAGGATGTATGCCGAATTGCTTTCAAGACGTACCGAGATGTCCGCAAGGGCTTCCGCCGGTGACGCCGATACAATGAAGCAGATAGCCGCAGAGCAGATGGCAGTTGCTGAAAAGAACAAGCATAAAAAGTTATAACAGAAGGTTATTTTAATGAGTGAGAAAAAAGCAATTATAATAGGCGCGGGACCGGCCGGACTTATGGCGGCCTACGAGTTACTGACAACAACTGATATCAAGCCGATAGTCGTCGAAAAGGAAAGCTTCGTCGGCGGTATTTCACGCACGGCAGAGCATAACGGTAACAGGATTGATATCGGCGGACACCGCTTTTTTTCAAAGAGCGATACCGTAATGGCTTTTTGGAAAAAGATGATGCCCCTTCAGGGCGCGCCTTCCTTCGACGACAAGCTGCTCGGGCGTGAGAATGAGCTGGTGTCCGGCGGACCTGATCCGGAAAATCATGACAGGGTTTTACTCATCCGAAACCGTATTTCGCGAATCTACTATCTTCGCAAATTTTTTGACTATCCCATTTCACTCAAGCCGCAAACGTTTATCAATATGGGGCTTGCGAACACCATGCGCGCGGGCTTCGGCTATGTCGGTTCGGCAATTCATAAGCGTCCCGAAAACAACCTTGAGGACTTTATGATTAACCGCTTCGGAAAACAGCTTTACAAGATGTTTTTCAAAAACTACACCGAAAAGGTCTGGGGCAGAGCGCCAAAGGACATCAACGCCGACTGGGGTGCGCAACGTATTAAAGGGCTTTCGTTGAGCAAAACCGTCGCGGCGGCCGTCAAGAGCCTTTTCGGTTCGGAGAAGGACACCAAAAAGGTTGAGACATCGCTAATTGATAGCTTCTATTACCCAAAATATGGTCCCGGCCAGCTTTGGGAGACGGTTAAAAACGAGGTTGAACGTCTCGGCGGCGAAATTATTTTCAACGCAGATGCCGTCGGGTTTGATACTGACGGAAAAACTATTTCAAGCTTACACGCCAAAACGACGGACGATGAATTGAAGCTTGAAGGTAATTGGTTTATTTCAACAATGCCGATTTCAGAGCTTGTTCCGGCACTGGGCACGACTATCAACGACGAGGTCAAGGAAATCGCGGCGGAGCTTCCTTACCGCGATTTTATAACAGTCGGTCTACTTGTCAGCAAGCTGAAAATTAAAAATACAACAAAAGTTAAAACATTGTCAAACATTGTTCCCGACTGCTGGATTTACATTCAAGAGGAGGATGTCAAGGTCGGGAGGCTTCAGGTTTTCAACAACTGGTCGCCGTATATGGTTAAGGATCCCGAGAACACGGT
>CAZDWM010000184.1:0-2308 GCA_964509145.1 uncultured Eubacteriales bacterium
GGTGCTGAAATGGCACGTACTGAACAATATGATGAGGGAACAGTTCCTCTACATACATTAAGAGCAAACATAGACTACGGCTTCGCAGAAGCAAATACACAATACGGTATCATCGGTGTCAAGGTTTGGGTCTACAAGGGCGAGGTTCTCCACGACAACCGCAGCAAGTCCCGCAGAGAAGGAGGCGCCAGATAATGCTGTTACCTAAGCGTGTAAAATACCGCAAAGTTCAGAGAGGTCGCATGAAAGGCACCGCTCACCGCGGTAATAAGGTCAATTACGGTGACTACGGTCTGATGGCGCTCGAGCCCGCGTGGATCACCTCCAACCAGATAGAGGCCGCCCGTATCGCGATGACGCGCTCCATTAAGAGAGGCGGACAGGTCTGGATTAAGATTTTCCCCGACAAGCCGATTACGGAGAAGCCTGCCGAAACCCGCATGGGCTCCGGTAAAGGTTCTCCCGAATATTGGGTAGCCGTTGTCAAGCCCGGCAGAGTTATGTTTGAAATAGCCGGTATCGACAAGGAGCTCGCGGAAGAGGCAATGCGCCTTGCCGCAAACAAACTTCCAATCAAGTGTAAGTTTGTATCTAAGGAAGAAACGGGCGGTGAGCAAGAATGAAAGCCGGTGAAATCAGAAAACTTTCCGCAAAAGAGCTGGATGCTAAGCTCCTTGAGCTGAAGGACGAGCTGTTTAAGCTGCGCTTCCAGCAAGCCATCAACCAGCTCGACAACCCTATGCGCATCAACGCCGTCAAGAAGGATATCGCGAGGGTCAAGACGATTCAGCGTGATCTTGAGCTTCACGGCGCCGATTCGTAAGAAAGGAAGGGTATGAGCGATGAGTGACAGAAACCTCAGAAAGACCCGCGTGGGTTTTGTTACAAGCAATAAGATGGATAAGACCGTCGTCGTTTCAGTCAAAGACAAAGTTCAGCATCCGCTTTACAAAAAGATCGTAAATAAAACGGTCAAAATGAAGGCGCATGATGAGAACAACGAATGCGGCATCGGCGATCGCGTGTTGGTTATGGAAACACGCCCCATCTCCAAGGACAAGAGATGGCGTGTGGTCGAAATCATCGAAAAAGCCAAATAATCCGGATCATTTAAGGAGGCAGACACTGTGGTACAGCAGCAGACTTACCTGAAAGTGGCAGATAACACCGGCGCCAAAGAAATCATGTGCATTCGTGTTCTCGGAGGCTCCGGAAAAAGATATGCCAATATTGGCGACGTCGTGGTTGCTTCTGTTAAGAAAGCAACACCCGGCGGAGTTGTTAAAAAAGGCGATGTCGTGAAGGCGGTCGTGGTTCGCACAGCTAAGGGCATGCGCCGCAACGACGGCACTTACATTCGCTTCGACGAAAACGCGGCCGTTATAATCAGGGACGACAAGAACCCGAGAGGCACGCGTATATTCGGGCCGGTGGCAAGAGAGCTTCGTGAGAAGGACTATCTCAAGATCCTTTCGCTTGCACCCGAAGTGCTTTGATCGGGAGGTACAGAAATGAGTAATAAGGTTCATGTCAAGTCAGGCGATACAGTCGTCGTCATCAACGGCAAATACCGCGGAAAAAAGGGCAAGGTCATGCAGGTCAGCCCCTCTGAGGGAAAGGTGATCGTTGAAGGCGTCAACATCGTCACAAAGCATGTCAAGCCCCGCAAGATGGGCGAGCCCGGCGGACTGATTGAGGCAGAGAGCGCGCTCTACGCTTCAAAGGTTCAGCTTGTCTGCCCCAAGTGCGGCAGACCGACACGGGTCGGACATAAAATCAACGCCAAAGGCAATAAAGTACGCGTTTGCAAAAAGAACGACTGCCACGCGGAATTTGAATAAGGGAGGAACGTGACATATGGCAGCAAGACTTAAGGAAGCTTACATGAACGAGGTTGCACCCGCGCTCATGAAGAAGTTCCAGTACAAAAGCGTCATGCAAATCCCGAAGCTTGAGAAGATTGTAGTCAATGTAGGCTGCGGCGAGGCGCGCGATAACCCCAAGGTTCTCGACGCCATCGTTTCCGACATTCAGCAGATCACCGGCCAGAAGCCCGTCCTCTGCAAGGCAAAAAAGTCGGTCGCAAACTTCAAGCTCCGTGAAGGCATGACCATCGGCGTTAAGGTCACACTCAGAGGCGAGCGGATGTATGAGTTCCTTGACAGGTTCTTCAACCTCGCTCTTCCGAGGGTCAGAGACTTCAGAGGAATCAACCCAAACTCTTTCGACGGACGCGGTAATTATTCCGTAGGCGTCAAGGAACAGCTGATTTTCCCCGAAATCGACTACGACAAGATAGATAAGGTCC
>CAZDWM010000184.1:2318-4808 GCA_964509145.1 uncultured Eubacteriales bacterium
AAAACATCAATGAAGGTTAAGCAGGCAAGGCCGGCGAAGTATTCTTCGAGGCAGTACAACAGATGTAAAATCTGCGGAAGGCCGCATGCTTATCTCCGCAAGTACGGCGTATGCCGTATCTGCTTCCGCGAGCTGGCTCACTCGGGTCAGATACCCGGGGTAAAGAAATCAAGCTGGTAATCAGAGCAATTGCAAAGGAGGAAAAACGGTTATGCAGATCACTGATTCAATCGCTGATATGTTAACGAGAATTCGCAATGCTAATTCAGCAAAGCATGACTCGGTGAAGATTCCCGCATCCAACATGAAGAAGGCAATTGCTCAGATTCTTGTTGACGAGGGATATATCAAGAGTTTCAAGGTCGAGGACGATGGCATGCAGGGTATGATTGAGGTCGCGCTAAAGTACGGCCCCAACAAGTCACAGGTTATAACAGGTTTACGCAGAGTTTCCAAGCCCGGCCTGCGTATCTATTCCAATTGTGAGGATATTCCGAAGGTCATGAAGGGCCTCGGGGTAGCTATCCTCTCAACATCAAAGGGTATTATGACGGACAAGGACGCTCGCAAGGCCAATGTCGGCGGCGAAGTTCTTGCGTTTATCTGGTAAGGAGGTGCTGTTAGGATGTCACGTATAGGCAAGCAGCCAATCGCTATCCCCGCAGGCGTCGATGTTACCATCGACGGCAGCACTGTCACAGTTAAGGGCCCAAAGGGTACGCTTACCAGAACAGTGCATGGCAACATGAACGTTGAGAAGGACGGAACCGAAATCAAGGTAACTCGTCCCAACGACGACAAGCTCAACAGATCTCTTCACGGTCTCACGAGAACGCTCATCAACAACATGGTTGTCGGTGTTAGCGAGGGCTTCAAGAAGGATCTCGAAATTAACGGCGTAGGCTACCGTGCCGCGAAGCAGGGCAACCAGCTGGTGCTCAACGTAGGTTATTCGCATCAGGTGTTCATGGATGAGCCCGCCGGCATCACGGTTGAGGTGCCCGCACCGAATAAAATCACCGTGCTCGGCTCCGACAAGCAGCAGGTCGGTCAGTTTGCAGCGGAAATTCGCGAAAAGCGTCCCCCCGAGCCGTACAAGGGCAAGGGCATCAAGTACGCCGACGAGGTCATCCGCCGCAAGGAAGGCAAGGCCGGCAAGGGCGGCAAGTAGTCTTATAAGGAGTGATAACAAATGGTAAACAGACCGGACACCAGCAAGGCCAGACAGGCGCGCCATAAAAGAGTTCGCGGCAAAATCAGCGGAACGGCCGATTGTCCCCGCCTTAATGTATTCCGCTCCCTCCAGAATACCTACGCTCAGTTAATAGACGACGTTAAGGGCAAAACCCTTGTGTCAGCCTCTACTGTCGAAAAGGAATTCGAGGATTACGGCGGAAATAAATCCGCAGCCCGCAAGGTCGGCGAGCTTCTTGCAAAGCGCGCCGCCGAGCAGAAGATCACACAATGTGTGTTCGACCGCGGCGGCTACATCTATCACGGCCGTGTTCAGGAACTGGCCGAAGGCGCCCGCGAGGGCGGCCTCAAGTTCTAAGAAGAGGAGGTAACACTTTTGGCTAACAAAATTGACACATCGGCTATGGAGCTCACAGAGCGCGTTGTTGCCATCAACCGCGTTTCAAAGACGGTCAAGGGCGGACGTATTTTTAAATTCGCCGCGTTAGTGGTTGTCGGCGACGGCCAGGGCACCATAGGCTTTGGCTTAGGCAAGTCGGGCGAAGTTCCCGATGCCATCCGCAAGGGCATAGAGGACGCGAAGAAAAACCTGTTTAAGGTTTCTCTCAAGGGTACCACGATACCTCACGAGATTATCGGCAAATTTGGAGCGGGCGTCGTTCTGCTCAAGCCCGCAGCCCCCGGTACCGGCGTTATCGCCGGCGGTCCCGTCCGCGCGGTTGTCGAAACTGTCGGTATTAAGGACATCCGTTCAAAGGCGCTGCGTTCAAACAACCCCTGCAATGTCGTCAGGGCAACGCTTGACGGACTTTCAAAGCTTCGCAATGTCGACCAGGTCGCGGCTGTCCGCGGCAAGTCGGCAAGCGAGATATTAGGATAAGGAGGGTGGAATAAATGGCAAGAGCCGCTAAAGCAGTTCAGCAGAGTTATGTTGAGATAAAGCTTGTCAAAAGCCTTATCGGCAGCAAACAGGATCAGATTGCCACCGCCCGTGCGCTTGGTCTTCACAGGATTGGGGACAGCTCCGTTCATCCGGACATCCCCGCAACCCAGGGCAAAATCAGAAAAATAGCACATCTCATTGAGGTTAAGCAAGCCGGTCAAGGAGGTGCGAATTAATGAGATTACACAATCTTTCACCTGCGGAGGGTTCCACAAAGGAGCGCAAGCGTATCGGCAGAGGTTCCGCCTCTGGTCAGGGTAAGACGGCAGGTAAAGGTCACAAGGGTCAAAAGGCTCGTGCGGGCAGAGGTATGCGCGCAGGCTTTGAAGGCGGTCAGATGCCCCTTCAGAGAC
>CAZDWM010000185.1:0-2122 GCA_964509145.1 uncultured Eubacteriales bacterium
AAAAAATAATTGGAGGCTGTAAAAATGGCGTACGAAATTAAAAAGACGGGCAACTTTAAGGACACGCTCAAGCTCACGAATGAGCAAGGGCAGGAGCTGATTATCGCGGTATCAATCAACATTGAAGGTATGGCTGCGAAATACCAGAACGCGCAGATCAAAATCGCGCAGATTAAGCAGAAAGTTGATGCGGGCAACGCCGGATACGAAGAACTCGGAGAGGCAACGCTTGAGCTGTTCGAGCTGTTTTTCGGAGAAGACAACACCAAATCGCTGCTCAATTGGTACGAGGGTGAATACGGCGAGCTTGTTATCGACGTGATGCCCTATATCAACGAAGTTATCGTTCCTAAAATACGGGAACTTAGCGCGGCGAAGCGTGCGAAGTTACAGTCCGCGCGCAAGAAGTACAGAAAATGAAGCTGAACGAACGGCCGCCGGACAGAGTTGTTGTCGGTGGCAAAAAATATAAAGTCGATTTCAATTTTTCGACAATTCTAACGGTTTTTGATAATTATAAAGACGACGATCTGACAGAGGCGGACAAGCTCGAGCTTGCCGTCTCTTTGCTTTTTAGGCGTTCGCTTTTACGGCGTCGTGTACGGCATAAGGCAGAATTCGTTGATGCGGTTTTCAACGTGGTATCGGGCGGTAAAAAGAGCGATGGCAAGCGTGTCATTGACTTCTCGCAGGACGCCGAGCTCATCTACTCCGCGTTCAGGCAGGTATACGGCATTGATTTGTATCACTGCCGTATGCACTGGTTTGTGTTTACAGCGCTGCTCGGTGCGTTGCCTGACAACACACGGCTGTCCGAAGTGATACAGATTCGCGTTAAGCCGTTCCCGACGCCTAACAAGCACAACGGCGAGGAAATCGCACAGCTCGCAAGGCTGAAAAACATCTACAAAATCAAGACCGCGCCCGAAGAAGAAGCGCAAAATTTCCAAAATGGCTTAATGTCGCTCGTGAAAAGATTCGGCGGATAAAAAGGTGGTGAGACCGTGCCAAATGACGGACAGGTAATATTTGATATCAACGGCGACAAGACAGGGCTATCCAAAGCTCTCGATGACAGCACCAATGAAATAAAATCCAAAACCAGTAAGTGGGGCGACATAGCAGGCGGTGCCGCGAAAGCAGTCGGCGCCGCTTTCGCGTCTGCGGTTGCCGCCGGTTCGGTCGCGCTCGTATCGTTCGCCAAGGAGGGCGTAGAGCTGGCGTCCGACCTGCAAGAGGTTCAAAACGTCGTCGATACCGTCTTCGGTGAGAGCTCCGAAAAAATCGACAAATGGGCGAAGGCGGCTGCCGGAGCATACGGCTTATCGGAGCTGTCGGCCAAACAATACGCGTCTACGATGGGCGCAATGCTCGACAGCATGGGGCTGTCAAGCAAACAGGTTGATACCATGTCAACAAGCCTTGCAGGGCTTGCGGGCGATATGGCGAGCTTCTACAACCTCGACCCGTCAGAAGCGTTCGAGAAGCTTCGTGCGGGTATCTCCGGCGAGACGGAGCCGTTAAAGCAGCTCGGTATCAATATGTCTGTGGCAAATCTCGACGCGTTCGCGTTGTCAGAGGGATTAACGAAAACCTATGACACGATGTCACAGTCGGAACAGGCGACGCTGCGTTACAACTACATAATGTCCGCAACCGCAAACGCCCAGGGCGACTTCGCGAAGACCTCCGACAGCCTCGCAAACCAGCAGCGCATCCTCAAGATGAACTATGAGAGCCTGTCAGCAGAGATGGGTACCATTCTGTTGCCCGTCGTCAACGACGTCGTCGGCAGCCTGAATGAAATGGTGACGGCGGACGGCGGCCTGAAGGACAGTCTGAAAGACATATTCACCGGCATTGCGGACGTCGCAAAAAAGGCTATACCGCCGTTGATTGAAATCGTGTCGTCGCTGCTTCCGATAATTCTTCAGCTGGCGTCCGATGTGTTTCCGATACTGCTCGATGTAATTATGGCGTTGATGCCGTCAATTCAGATGCTGGCCGAGGATGTATTCCCGCCGCTCGTAGAGCTGTTTAAGGAACTTGCACCGTTTTTGGGTGAAGTCATCAAGACGGTGCTACCGCTTATTATCGGTTACATCGCAAAGGTAATACCATT
>CAZDWM010000185.1:2132-4731 GCA_964509145.1 uncultured Eubacteriales bacterium
GTAATTATGGCGTTGATGCCGTCAATTCAGATGCTGGCCGAGGATGTATTCCCGTTACTTGTTTCAGGGCTTGGTGATGTCTTATCTTTTCTCGGTGACTCTGTAGGGGAAATACTGCCGCTCCTAATTGGTGCTTTCGCGGACTTTGCAGAGCCGCTTATTTCGCTCGCAAAGAGCATATTACCAATATTGGCGAAAGCGTTATCTGACCTTATGCCGTCTCTTGAGTGGCTGTACGAATTAGCGTTTAAGGACATAATGGCTGGCTTTGCAGAATTAATTCCCGAAATTCTTACACTCGCCGAAAAAATAATGCCCTTGATTGTAACCGCTCTATCTGCAATTATTGACGTTACTGACGGCAATTTGTACGAGTATTTCTATATAGTAACCGATGCCCTAAAAGCATTTTTAGAGTTGATTACTGTTGCTGTTGACACCGTTCTTCCGCCGCTTGCGGAATTGCTTCCAACAATAATAAGCGTTTTTGCCGATCTTGCGGGTATTTTAGCCGGTTTTGTAAAAGCGGCCATGCCCGTTCTGCTATCTTTTCTTAAAACTCTTATATCTGATGTTTTACCGCAGATTCTCACATCTGTTATGCAACTACTGCCCGTAATACTGGACATTGTAAAATCCGCGTTACCTTTGTTTCTTGATTTGTTTAAGGCACTCGCGCCGTTTTTCCTCAACTTCATAAAGAACTTCCTGCCTGTAATTATCGATGGCGTTGTCAACCTACTGCCGCTAATATCGGAGCTCATAAAAGAGCTGTTACCCATCGTCTTAGACGTCCTGACCGACTTAATGCCGTTCCTAATGGAAATCACCGAAGCGCTGCTTCCTCTCATTATCGACCTGTTTAATTTGTTGATGCCAATACTCGACCTTTTAATTCCTATAATCGTTTGGCTTGCAGAGGTGTTTGAGGTTGTATTGGGCAAGGCAATTAAGGCGTTGACACCTATTTTAGAGGGAGCTATTTCTACCGTTTCTGAAATCGTCAGAGCGGTTACAGACTTCATTAAAAACTTTAAAAGCAACATTACAGACCTTTGGAATTCTTTTGTCGAGTTTATAAAAGGCATACCTGAAGCCGTCTCGACTTTTCTCAAGGAATTGCCTTCAAAAATAGCTTATTGGCTCGGCTACGCAATAGGAACCCTTGAGGAATGGGCAAAACGAGCTCTTGAGTGGGTCAAAACCGATGTTCCTCTAATTATCGATAGTATCGTAGAGTGGTTTAAAGCCTTACCCGGCAAAATTTCAGAATGGTTTACAAATACGCTCCAACGAATAAAAGACTGGGCTTCAGATACAAAAAACTGGAGCAAAAAAGAACTTCCGAAGCTAATCGATGAACTTGTCGAGTGGTTCAAAGATCTTCCGGATCGCTTAAAGGATATCGGAAAAAACATCATAAAAGGCTTGGGTGAAGGTGTAAAAGAAGGATGGTCGGACTTCAAAAAGAATCTTTTCGGATTGTTTGACAGTCTCAGACAGGGCATAAAAGACGGAGAGGAAATTAAATCACCTTCAAGGCGATACAAGCGCGAAGTCGGTGAAAATATTTCTCTTGGTATTGCCAGCGGCATTGAAGAAAAGACGCCTGATGTTATAAAAATCGCAAAAAAGCAATTCTCAGCCTTGTCCAAAGAATACAAACCACAAGAGACTCTCGGCGGCATTGAGGCGCTTGAACGTCAAGTAACGTCGAGTATTACAGCAAACGTTAGTTACCCGCCGACAGCCGACTACGCGAAGCTGTATGCCGCGGTCGATTCTCTCACGTCGGCATTCAACGCCTATACGGCAACCGACAGCACGCAGCCGCTTGTTGCGAACCTGATGATTGATAAGACTACGTTCGGCAGGGTTGTGTATAAACTCAATCGCGTGCACGCACAGAAAGCCGGAACACAAATAATTGAGGTGCAGACTGATGATGTATAATCTAACGCTTGACGGCGTCGAGTATACGGGAATTGGAATAATAAGCATAACCCGTAAAGCCGAAGTCAAGGAAGACAATACCAGCGGCGAAACGATGAGCGGCTTATACCGTCGTGGCATCGTCGGCACCTACTATCACTACGACATGGCGCTTAATGCAGAGCTTGCAAGCCCAGCGGAATACGACAGCTTTTACAACGCCATAACCACGGCGGTGCCGTATCATTCGTTGACTGCGCCGTTCGGACAGTCCGTCATAACGCAGAATGTCTATATCACGTCTACGACAGACGGTGTTGTCTACATGGACGACGGCGTAACGCGATGGGCGAATTTCAGCGTCTCGTTCATCGCCGCCGCGCCGACGAGGGTGCCGACATGAGTGCAAAAATCAAAATCAACGGTACCGTCATCGACCATGACCACACCGACAGCGTACACATATCCGCATCGTGTGACCCGCTGGCCGCTTCGCTCGAAATTGATACCTGCGAGGCGGTTGTCACTATGCCCGCAGAGATGGCGAGCTGGTTTGAGTACAAGGTTCCGTTTTATGTCGTTGACGCTGTCGACACTGACGTTGTTCGTGGATATTTCCTCACGCAGGATTGTCAGCGGATTAATACCGATAAGTACAAGGTTTCCG
>CAZDWM010000186.1:0-4681 GCA_964509145.1 uncultured Eubacteriales bacterium
GCAGCCTTTCGGCAATGGCAATCTCGGCACTGCCGTTTGCACGGGCGGCTTCGATGGCGGCACAAAGCCCGGAGGCTCCTCCGCCGACAATTAAAATATCATAATGTTCCATTATTTATCCGCTTTTCCGAGGTAATCGAACAACTTTTGAATCGTCTGCGGGCTGATGACATGCTCCATGCGGCAGGCGTCGCGCTCGGCGATGATTTCATCGACGCCCAATGTCTCGGTTAAAAACTGCTTGATAAGCTTATGCCGACGCAGAACCATCGACGCGTACGCCTCACCCTCTTTTGTCAGAGTAATCGTACCGTAGCTCTCGTGCTCCAAAAGCTGCGCGTCCTTCAGGGTGCTGATTGCCCTGTTGACGCTCGGCTTCGACACGCCGAGGAACTCGGCGATGTCGGTGAGCCTTGTTCCGCGGCAGCTCTGCTGAAGGATATATATCGCTTCAAGATAGTCCTCAAGCGACGATGAAATGCTTGTCATGACGCGCCCCGTTTCCGATATCAGTTAATCTCGGCTGTGTATTCCAGCGTGAACGTTTCGCCCTTTTCGAGCTTTATGATGCCCTGTTTTTTCGAAATGTCGTCCTTAACGTCGCGGTTGTCGTTGACGCCGTACCACGGTTCAATACATACATACGGCGCACCGGGCTTAGCCCAAATGCCCAGAAACGGCACATCACCGAACGTGAAGCGGACGGTTTGCGGTTTTATGTCGCTTTTAAGCGTGACGGCTTTCGACTTGATGCCAGACAAAATCAGCGCGTCGTCGTTAAAGATATCCTTTGTAATGGTTATCCTTTTCTCGCCGTTTAAAACAGGCGTTTTTTCGGGAAGACGGATGGAGTCGGCGTCTATTGTCTCGGTGCTTAAGCACTCGTCCTCGTCGAACTCTAAATAATCGCCGATGGAGCAGTTGAAGCCAGGATGACCTCCGAGCGAAAAATACATTTCGCCGTCGTTTGTGTTTACAACGGTGTGCGTTGCCTTAAGACTTTTACCGATTAGATTAAACTTAACATAAAGCTCGAACTTGAACGGATACACGGCAAGAGTCTTTTCACTCTCTCTTAACACAAGCTCCGCCGTATTACCCTCCGCCTTGATAAGCTCAAATTCATTTTTTCGTGCGAAGCCGTGCTTTGCGAGTGAATACTCGACGCCCTTGTAACGGAATTTATCGTCGAGCAGACGACCGATAACGGGGAAAAGCACGGGTGCCTGACCGTACCAGATGTCGGGATTTCCCTGCCACAGATATTCGTAACCGCTTGCCTTGTCCGCTATTGAGCTAAGCTCCGCGCCGGAGCTTTTTATCCTTGTTGTTAAAAACTCGTTTTCGATTTGATAAATCATTTTATTTAACCGTCCTTTACTTGATTGATTCGGCCTCGCTTACCAGATTATCGTAAATACACTTTAAAAACGCGAAGGGTTGAATCCTGCTGTCGCCGCGTAACACCGCTCTGCTGAAATCGGAGAAGCCCTGCCCTCCGACAAATTCATAAACCGCTTCTTCGACGGCGGTTAATATTTCCGCCGTCTTTATAAGCTTTTCGTCTTCCGGTTGATAACGTGCTTCGTTCGGAAAGTAATCGCGTAAGAGCGTTGCGAAGCTTTCGTGAATGGCCGCGACTTCTTGAGCGTCGCACTGTATAGACTGAAGCTCGACCTGCGCGCGCTTGATGGTTTTTTGAAGCTCTGCCGTAAATTCCGGCGTCAGCTCAACCGTTTCGTCGTTTATAAGCTTCTCGGCGTCGGCAATCGTCCAGCGACGGTAATCCTTGTTGTTGGCCGATTCGCCGAACTGCTGATAATACTCGGGGTAGTCAAGCACATTGAAAGGCTCGTCGGTCAGAGCCAAGGCCATAATCAGATTGGTTGTCGGAGAATTGCTGTTGGCGTCCTCGTGGAGCATGTTTTTAAAGAACCATGTGTTGTTCGGGAGCGCACAGGTTGAGGCGTCAACGGCGCCGTCGGGTGATATGTAGCTATGTTCCTTGGTGTCAAGCGTCGTCGAATTGTAGGGTAGCTTTGCGCCGGGTGTAGCGGCGGTGGCTCCCATGCTGGTAGACTCGATATTGATGACACCGTCGCCGTTTTTAACAAGGGACGACGCAAGAATTTTAAAGAACTGGCTGTCGATATCGCCGAAACGGAAGCCGTAACCGCATATGGAGTTGACGGCAACACCGGCCTTTGTCATGGCGAGGAGATTATCCTTAAGGTCGCATTGCGCTTTATAAAACACGTCCGTCTTGGCCTTGATGTTCGGTAAATCCTTGAGAAGCGTGTCGGAAATCTCGCTGTAAACCTCGCTGGGCACCGTCGCCCAAATTTCCGGCGTGCGCAGGAATATTGCCTCAGATATAGCGCCGTAGGCGCTGCTTAAAAGGTCGAGCACCGCGTCGCGCGGTAGAATCCGGATAGCAGCGTTGAGCAGCGCGGCGGTGACGGCGTTTTTAGCGTCGGAATCGGACATGTCGCCCGCTAAATCCTTCATAAAGTCGGAATATAAATATTCGTCTGACAGGTTGAAGTATGGGTTTAATTCGTACCGGTCTTTCCTCTCGGTCTTGTTAAAGGCCATAGCCCTTAAAAAGTCGGCGGCAAAATAAGTTCCGTTGAGCACAGCCACTGCGTTGACAACCCTGTCGAGGTCTTTGTAGTTATTTTTCGCACCGTACAGGTCGGCCCAAGCGGTGAATACCGTTCCGCCGAGGCTGACGTTTAAAAGCGACACCTTGTCGAAGCCTGTCACCTTCTTGACATCCTGAATGAATTTTTCAAGCTCGGCGGCGTTCTCGGACGGATCGCTGTAAAGGCTGAATGTAAAGAAAAACATTTTGTCGCAGCCGACTCTTTCCTCAAAGCCGTCGATTCCTGCATCGGCATAGGATGTTGTGACAAGTTTGTGCATACGCTCGAAATCGCTGGGATACATGTCTGCATAGGATGTCGGCAACGCGGCCTCCTCGTCGGACAGTGCGCTATTAAAATCCTTGGCCGGTGTGTCGGGATGGTCTTCGTGCCACTGTAAAAATTCAGCTCTTTGCCTGTTATAGCGAATAAGCTTATAATCCTTGTTAATCGGCACACCGTTATCATCACATGCAAGGTTGCCGAAAAGCTTGGAAGCGACTTCACGCGTTGTCTCTGCGAGCGAATCACTCGACCGCTGGGTGACAAGCGTCTTAACAAGCTCCCACACAACTTTCGGGATGTACTCCTTAATCTCACCGAGAAAATCCACCGGAACTGTACCGTTGATGATATTTCCGCCGCTCGCGTTGTTTGCGATGCCGTCCGGCTCGTTATCGTCCGCGAGATACAGCTCCGAATGGCTGATGCCGGGAAGGATAATCAGCGGTGAAACATCGGAATAATCGCCGTCGGACACCACACTTAAAAATTCCTCTGAAGGCGTCAGCTCCGGCTTTGCCGCCGAAGAGAGGCTAACCGCTTCGCTGTCGGAGCCCATAACCGGGATGCCGACGCTTTGCGTACCGACACGGCTGACGGGCGAGAACGCCACCGCTCCGAAAACAAGCAATGAAGCCAGTAAGAAGGAAAGCGCGCGCTTTAAATTTTTCATGTCTGTGACCATCCTTTCAGGCTCAAAGGTTTGTCTGTCCGCGTGTTTATAAACATATTTATAGTAACATATCAGCCTTGTTGTGTCAATTGACGGCAGATAAAAAAACGGAGCTGCCCGGTTTCAGCCGGACAGCTCCCACTGTAAAAAATCTTAATTTACCATCTTTGCGATTTCGTCGGCGAAATTTTCTTCCTTCTTCTGAAGACCTTCGCCCTTGGCATAGCGCGTGAAACCGGTGCACTTGACGGAAGCGCCGAGCACCTTGGCTGTGTTTTCGATGTACTGCGCGACGTTAACGCTGTCGTCTTTGACAAACGCCTGGTCTAAGAGACAGAACTCTTTGTAATACTTATTGATTCTGCCGGAGACGATGCCTTCCTTAACCTTGTCGGGCTTTGACTTCATCTTCTCGTCCTCTTCCATCTGGGCTAAAATGATGCCCTTTTCGTGGTCGATGACTTCCGCCGGAACAGCCGCCGGATTGAGGTAAAGCGGGTTCATTGCCGCTATTTGCATCGCGACGTCCTTGCCCATCGTCTTGAATTCGTCTGTCGACGCTGCGGAGGCGTCCGCCTCAAACTCGACAAGCACGCCGACGGTTCCGCCCGCGTGAATATAGGTGGCGACGGTACCCTCGACTCTGATGAAACGGCGAATGTTCATGTTCTCGCCGATGGAAAGAATTTTATCCTGAAGGTTTTCCTGAACCGTTCTATCATTGCCGTTAAGCTTTAGCTCCTTGAGCGTCTCGACATCAGCGGGGTTTTCCTCGGCGATAGTCTTGGCGATGTCAAGAACGAATTTTTGGAACACCTCGTTCTTAGCGACGAAGTCCGTCTCGGAGTTCACCTCAACAAGAACGCCGATTTTTTTTGCCTCGTCGTTATAAGCGAGAACTGCGCCCTCGGCAGCGATTCTGCCGGCCTTTTTAGTTGCCGCGGCGAGACCCTTTTCACGCAGAAAGTCGACCGCCTTATCCATATCGCCGTCTGACTCCTGAAGCGCCTTTTTACAATCCATCATTCCTACGCCGGTCTGCTCGCGCAGCGTCTGAACGTCTTTTGCTGTAAATGCCATA
>CAZDWM010000187.1:0-4670 GCA_964509145.1 uncultured Eubacteriales bacterium
ATTGATGCCGACATGCGGTATCTCGCCGCTATAGACATATTTTGCCGTCAGCATGGTAATGATTGCTTCGACCGCAAACAACGCCGTACTTCTGAACTCATCATTATTACCTTTTTCCGAGAAGGCGAGCGAAGTCGCAAAAAAAACAATCATCGAGTAAAAAAGCAGCTTTTTTTCAAGATAAACACTGTCGTTCTTTATAAAGACGAGGCAAAGAAGCAAGGAAACCCCGACCATATACCCTAAGGACACAAAAGGATTGGTCGAAGCAAGAATAACTTCAATTTCCAAGCTTCTTGATAATAAAAGTGTCACTGTAGACACCAACATCCACGAAGCGGACAGTCGTATAATGAGCTTTTCTGATGTTATAAACCTCAAGTATTCTTTCATCCTAGTTTCTCCGTTTGTACTTTAGCATTCCATATTTCTTGTTATTGTTTTATATAAAACATTCATGTAATAATAACCCGACAACTGTTCCGCATCGTCCACTAAATCACCGGCGCGTAAATCAAATCCTCCAACGGATTGCCTTGCTCGTCCGTGAATCGGAACGAAAAACCGAGCTCGCGTCCGGAAAACGGCTTCGGGTGGTTTTGCACAACCTTGACAAGCACCTTGTTTTCGCCGTCCTTGAGCATAACAGGCGTTTCGAGCACCTGACGCAGTACAATCTTACGCGAGGCAAAAATTGCTTTGCTGTTTAGCCAGATTTTCAGCTCGTTGTCGCCTGAGCATTCGATATATGCCGTCCTTTCGCCCGCCGAATAAACGGAGCAGGCGGCATAGGAAACAGGTCTCGGTCCGTCCTCTATCTTATCGCGCCAGCAGTAGACATAACCCATGCAGTTGAATTCCTGCTTATACCGCCGAAACCAGCGCAAATCTTCGTAGCTTTCGCGCACAGGGAAATCCTCAACGGGCGTCTTTGTGTCGATGCCGTCGGTGTTTACAAAGTCGCCGATGATTTGAAACCTTGAGGCAAAACCGCTGCCAAACGTGAACGGGAAGCTTTTACTTTCACCGCCGTCGGTCACTATGAACTCGGCGCGATGCCTGACAGGCAGATAGTCGGAAACAGGGCGGAACTTCGCATTATAAACCGTGATATCTCCGCGCGTTTCCGGCTCAGGCATATACCCCTCAAAGCCCCGCGGTAAATGCAGCCCAACCAAAGTACCGCTTTTAATCCCGCCGTTTACGGAGATCAGATAAGCCTTGACGGTGCCGTCGCTTTTCATGACGCAGTCGCAGGTTACCGTCGGATTTTTAACAAAATCTGACGGAAGCCGCACCTCGTAGGTTCTGCCCTCCGGCAGAATTCCCGGCGCGGCGTATATCGTTTGTATGTCAACATTGCCGTTGATGTCTGATGTAAAGTGGGTTTCGGCATAAGCGCCCGTTTCGTAGCCGTAGGTCAAGCCGTCGTCGTCATACAGCGAAAAACATCCCTCCGCGCCCGGAAAAGTTAACAGTGTTATTTCTTTCGGAGTTTCACAGGCGTTTACAACGGGCGATTCGTTGACAGGAATGATGCTGCCAGCCCTTGCGAAAACAGGAATTTTATTCAGCGGAACGGCGACATCAATATACCTGCCGCCCTCGAACCGCTCGCCGGTAAAAAAATCGTACCAGACGCCTTTCGGCAGCCACAGCGTTCTGATTCTTTCGCCCTCGCGGACGACGGGCGCGACGAGCAGCGCTGAACCGAACATGAATTGTCCTGTTTCGGTCACGGCGGTTTGGTCGTCGGGGAAATCAAGCGCCATCGCACGCACTACCGGTCTGCCGTCAAGAGAAGCCTGCTTGATAGAACTGTAAATATAGGGCAGCAGCCTATATCGCAGGCGGACGGTGTCGGCAATGATAGCTTCGGACTCAACACCGAACGACCACGGCTCGTTATCTGGGCGTGTGCCGTGGGTGCGGAACAGCGTGCAAAAAACACCCCACTCTAGCCAGCGTATGTACAGCTCCGGTGAAAAGCCATTTAGTGTGATAAAGCCGCCGATGTCGGTGCACCAGTAAAGCTGCCCGGACAGCGCGACGGTCTGTCCCTGTACCACCTGATCGGCGAGCACCTCGAATGTCGCCTCAATGTCGTTTGACCAGTGCGCCGTGCCGTATTTATGTATACCGGCGGACAGTGCGCGTCCTAAGATGAACAGCCGCTCATCCGAAACACACCGCTGACCCTCGTAGAGCGCTCTTGACCAGTTGAGGGCATAGCTGTTGTGCGCCCGCTCGCGCGAGCCGACGCTGTAAAGCGTGTCGGGGTGGTCGTTTTCCGGCTCGCCCATATCCGTCCAGTATCCGCGCACACCGTCTTCAAAAAGCGGACGGATTTCGTTATCCCACCAGTATATACGCGCTGCCTCGTTTGTGAAATCGTAGGTGGGGCGACAGTGCGGCGGTACCTTCGTGAGATATCCGAGTGCGTTCAGTTTTTCATATTCAAGGGATTCCCTGTCGATAAACGGATGCTGCGCGAGCATGAAGTGAACGCCCAGCGCTTTCAGCCTTTCTATGCCGCCGCGCGGGTCTGGGAAGTTTTCGGTGTCCCACCGAAGGTCGCCGAATTCCTTGAACCACAACCAGTCTATTACGAGGCAATCGAGCGGTATTCCTCGCTTTCTGTAACCCGTTGCGACGGCTATCAGCTCCTCCATGCTCCTGTAACGGTTTTTGCATTGTATCAGCCCGAACGCCCAGCGCGGCAGAAGCGCCGCACGGCCGGTCAGCTTTGTATATAAGCCCTGAACCTCGTCAAGACTTCCGAACATCATTACAATGTCAAGCACCGGATGGTCGAGCAGTACGGCAATTTCTTTAGGGTTCTGCTCCGGATTCGGCGCGTCGAACGACCACGGGTCGGGGTTCGGATCGAGACCGTAACAGTCTGCCCGTTTGCGCGGCGTGTCGGCTACCTTAGCCGCGCCGACGGCGAAGCGCGCCGGGCGGAACGAGTTGAGAAACAGCCCGTAACCGGAGCTGGAGACATAAAACGGTATACCGTTGTTGCCGCTTTTGCGGAAGCTGTCCGTTCTGTTCCACATGCGGCGCTCTCTGTCCCGCTGGTCAAGCTGTGCCATTGGGTCCTGTCCCAGACCGTACACCCGTTCGTCTTCACCGTAAACAAGCCTGAACGTCACGCCGTCCGACCATGTGTCAAGGCTCCTGCCGGCTGCCGTTCCCGCGACGAAATGTCCGTCCCTGAACATATCGACGGAAAAGTTGTTTAAATTGATTTTAACGCATAACAAGCCACAGGTCAGCGAAAGCACCCCGTCTTCCCTTTCAAGAACGGAACTGACCGCTGGCGGAAGGACAACAACGGCGTCCTCGTCGTCAACATTCCTTTCGGCAGGGTCACGGCGCAGATGAAGCAGCCCGTCGCCGATGAACGCCAGCGTGAGGATATCTCCGTCGGTTTTGAGCGTCAGTGTCCGCCCGTCAAAGGCATCGGAATTAACCTTGTTCACACAAATTCCCTTCTGCCGCCGGCATGACACACGGCGTCTTAAAAATCAATCCTTCATCTTTTTCGGCGGGACATTCGTGCGGACATCACGGTAGGAAACAAGCTTGCAGCCCTTTTGCGCAATAAGAGCCTTCGTTTCCTCCGCGCTCTTGCTTGTGTCGCCGCCGCCGGAGCAGAGGAAAAGCTCAACCTCTTTTTCTGACGGAAGCAGCGCCATAACGGCGTTAAACGCTGGCGCGGGGAAGCCCGCCCAAACGGGACAGCCGACTATTATGCGGTCGTATTCCTGCAAATTGACATTCAGCGGTTCAATGGCGACCGCCTTGCGTTTCATGGCCTGACTTCCTCCCGGAATGAATGAGGCTAAAAAGCTGCGTTTTTTGGATTCTAAAACGCGGCACAGGTCGGCGCCTGTCTCAGCCGCCAGACGTTCCGCTTCCTTCTTGGTGGAGCCTCCAAATGTGTAGTAGACGATTACGGTTTTCATACTGCTCAACTCCTATTAAATTTTTACCGATATTAATTGAGCTTCTTAAAGCTCTAAATGCTTAAGCGTTAATTCGACCATATCGGATATTTTTACTTTGCCGATTCCGAATATCGTGGTGTCCAATTCATTGCCGACGGGGTCTTGCCATTGTGAGGGAATGGCATCTATACCTTTTAGCATGCCGACAATCGAGCCGACGGTTGCCCCGTTGCAATCGGTATCAAATCCGGTCTGCACCGCGAGACATATTGATTTGCTGTAATCGCATTGTCCGTATAGCAGTGCGGACGTTACAATCATCGCGTTAGGAATTGTATGGCACCAGCCGTAAGAGCTGTGCTCGTCATACTGAGAATGAATTTTTTCAAAGCAGTGTTCGCTGCTTACCCCGGATTTATAGTCGTTGAGAACGCATAATATGCTTTCAAATAAACGCGAAGTCGCCGGAATCTGAGCGATGCCGCCGAGAATAATCTGTTCCATGTTATCGCAGACAGCGGCACAGGCCAACATTGCCGCGATGTACATTTCTCCGTAGATTCCATTCTTAACATGAGAAATTGAAGCATCCCGCCACGCCATTTCCGCCGCTGATTCAGGGTTGCCCGGATTGATAAATCCGAAATAATCGCCGCGAATTTGCGCGCCAATCCATTCGCGGTACGGGTTTTTATATGTGGCTGAGTCGGACGGGAA
>CAZDWM010000188.1:0-4654 GCA_964509145.1 uncultured Eubacteriales bacterium
CCCGCCGCCGCCACCCACACCGATAACCTTAATCTGAACGGTGGTTTCAAAATCATTATCAATCTCAAACGCCATTATATAAACCTCCTAAACAATATCACCGAATTATGTGCATAACATTAGACGTTAAGATATTATCATATATCTTTTAAAAAAACAAGGATTTTCTGAATATTTTTAAGCCTATAAAGCTATTCATCGATATTATCATTAACAGGTGCTTCCGTCACGGGCTCTGTTGTCGGCTCGGTGTCGTTGACGAACGCCACACCGATGGTCGAAAGGTCTATCGTTCCCGTCTTTGTCTTTGAGCCGTCGTCCTCAACGCTTAACGTCTTGACAGCCGTACCGAGCTTTGTTTCAAGCATCGTGTCCGTGCCGAGGAAAAGTGTGAGCCTGTTCTGGTACATCAGTTTGATGGACTGCGTATCACGTATGTCGATAAGCGTGATGTCGGGTATCCCCGTTTTTTCCATCGCCGCTATTATTTCCTTGTAAAGCTCAAGCACCTTGTCTGTCTGACCCTCTGACGTATCGGCAAACGCGATGTAGGCGCCGGGGTCAACGGTGAATTCGGCGGCACAACGAAGGACGACGATGGCTTTCGGCTGGCTTTGCGTGAGCTGGAGCATCTTGCCGTCTTTGTCGATGAGCAGATAGCCCGTGCCGCAGTCGATGGCCGCGGCGGCGACGGTGGGCTTGGCGGATACATTGAGCGATGACGGAAAGCCGCGCGTCACTGTGGCTTGTCCGATATAGGGCAGGCTTTTTTCGAGCCTGTCCTCGATTTCACCGACATCGCAAGTGAACAGATTAATTGTTCCGTATTCAATGCCGCAGGCTGTTTTTATCTGCGCCTCGTCGTATGTAAGGTCGCCGCTGGGCGCGACGACAATATTGTCGATTCTGAAAAGTACCGTCAGTGAAAGGATTAAAAATATGAGGCACACGACGGCCAGCGCGGCAAGGTTGCGAATCCGCTTGCGCCTGCGCTTCATTTTGAGCGCCTGCTTACGTCGCGCCTCAAAACGGCGGCGTTCCTCTGGCGTTAAGGGCTTCCGCGCTTGCCTCTGCGGCGGCGTCTGAACAGACGGCCTTTGTTGTGGCCGTTGCTGCGGTCTTTGCTGTCCCTGAGGTCTTTGCGGCGGTCTGTTTTGTGTTTGTCTCGGCTTTTGCTGCGCCGAACTTATCTTTTTTTGTGCCGGGCTCTTTTTTTGCGGGCTGCCCTGCGGCATCTGAACGCCGCCCTCGTAGGAGGCGGAGGTTCTCGAACTTGAGCCGCCGCGCCGCGACGGCTGCCCGGAGGGAGGCAGCGGCGGGTCATATTTTGTTTTCGGGCGCGGTTGCGGGTTTGCCTGATTACTCTTGCCCTCGACCGCAATCACAACCGCCCGCGCTAAGCGTTGAGAGAGTGGCATCTTTTGAACCGCTTGTCCGTTTTGACGGCCTGACTTGTTGACATCCCTGCTCATATCCCGCGTACTCCTCTCTCAACATCTTTTGACCTCCGCGCCCAGTGCGCGGAGATTGTCCTCAAAGCTCTGGCAGCCCCTGTCTATATGGTGGATTTCACACACAGTCGTCTCTCCCTCGGCGGCAAGACCGGCGAGAACAAGCGCCGCTCCGCCCCGCAGGTCGCCAGCCTCGGTCTGGACGCCATGCAACCTGCCGACGCCCTCGACAACGGCGACGGTATTTTCCACCATAATTTTTGCGCCCATGCGCACGAGCTCCCCCACATGCTTGAATCGATTTTCAAATATGTTTTCAATAATAATGCTCGTTCCCTGCGCTACGGCAGCCATAACCATTACGGCCGCCTGTGAGTCAGTCGGAAAGCCGGGAAACGGCATCGTTCTGACAGCGCCGATACCTCTTAATCTGCACGGAGCGGAAATTTCAAGGCTTCTTTCCGAAACCTTAACGGTGCAGCCGGACTTTTCGTAGACCGAAAGCACAGGATTGAGGTGTTCAATGAGTACATTGTCGAGCGTGACTTTGCCGCCCGTAACAGCGGCGGCGGTCATATAGGTGGAGGCGACAATCCGGTCGGGAATCACCGTATGCTCGTAATTGTCCAGGCTCTGTACGCCCTCAATGACAATTACACCCTCACCGGAACCTCTTATTTTAGCTCCGCAGCCGTTTAGGAAGCACGCAAGGTCGACAATTTCCGGCTCGCGCGCGGCATTAATGACTGTGGTAGTCCCCTTAGCCAGAACAGCGGCTATCATGATGTTTTCCGTGGCTCCGACGGAGGGAAACGGCAGCGTAATTTTCGTGCCGCAAAGCCCCTCGCCGCACGAGCAGTAAAGCCTGCCGTGAAGCTCTGTTATCTGCGCGCCGAGCGCCTCAAGCGACGCCAAATGGATATCGATAGGCCTCTGACCGATTTCGCAGCCGCCGGGCATGGAGATGACTGCGCTGCCGAAACGGGCAAGAATCGGCCCGAGAAAAACGATGGACGAACGCATTTCGTGCATGAGTTTATCTGGTATATCGGAACGGCACATTACGCTCGAATCTATAATGAGCGCGTCGCCGGTTCGTGCGACCTTGCAGCCGAGGTATTCGAGTATCCGCACCGCCGCGTCTACGTCCGTAAGCCTCGGACAGTTTTTTATGATGCTGCACCTGCCGGTTACCGCCGCCGCCGCGAGAATCGGCAGCGCACTGTTTTTTGACCCCTGAACCGTCAGCTGTCCCTCCAACCGTCTGCCGCCGCCGATAACCAGCTTCTCACCCATAACCGCACAACCTTTCACAAGTTAAACGCGTTTCCCGTTTTATACTATGTGAACCTGCGGTTTACGGTGAAGGAATTATTTAAGTGTTCGCGAGACGGTCTATGACATCCGTAATGCGCTCGGACGAATCGAGAACCGCTAATTTTTTAGCGTTTTCGCCAAGCTCGCGAATCTTCTGCGAATTTCTTAAAAGCGCGTTTACCTCGGTTAAAAGCCGGTCGTCCGTGAGGTTCTTTTCCTCAATAAGGATAGCCGCGCCGGCGTTGACGAGCGCCATGGCGTTGTGATACTGGTGGTTTTCGGCAACATTCGGCGACGGAATCAAAATTGACGCTTTTCCTGCGGCCTCAATTTCGCTTAAGCTCGACGCTCCGGCACGGCCTATGACGATATCAGCGGCCGACAGGCACCTGTACATGTCGTCGATATACTCTCTTATAATGATATGCTTTTCCTTGTCAATGTCAACGCCTAATTCGCTCAGCTTATTCGGCACCCATTTGCCGTATTGACCGTAGGCGTGAAGGAACACGCAGTCGCCGTCGTTATACTTGGCGGCGATAAGTGCGACAATCTTTTCGTTTATCGCGCGCGCGCCGAGGCTGCCTCCCATCGAAAGGATGAGCGGACGTTCGTCGAGCCCCAGCTCAAACCTCGACAGTGTTCTGTTCGCCGAGACAATTTCGCCCCTCACGGGCAAGCCTGTTAAAACGCAGGGATTTTTCGGGCTTAAATATTTTTCAGCGTCCTCAACGGTGAGCATCACGGCGTCGGCCTTTTTCGCGAGTGCCTTGTTGGTAACGCCGGGATAGGCGTTTTGCTCGTGTATAGCCGTCGGGATGCCAAGCTTTGCCGCCATGCGAAGCACCGGACCGCTGACGTAGCCTCCGAAACCGACGACGACGTCGGGTTTGAAGTCAAGCAATATTTTTTTAGCCTGCGACGAGGCTCGCAGGAGCTTTGACGCAGTACCTATGTTGCGCTTTATGTTTTTAAGTGTCAAAGAACGCTGAAAGCCGCTGATGTCGATTGTTTTAAAATCGAATCCGGCGGCAGGCACAAGGCGTGATTCCATTTTCTCCGCGGTACCCACAAAGAGTATTGAGGCATCGGGGAACCGTTGTCTTATCAGTCCCGCAACGGCGATAGCCGGGTTGATATGTCCACCCGTACCCCCCGTTGCGAACAGGATTTTTTTGTTGTCAAGCATGAATAACGCCCACCCCCGTCACTTCTTAGTGACCTTCGAATATCTTGAAACTGACAGCACCACACCCATCTCAGCCAGCAGCATGACGAGCGCCGTACCGCCGGAGCTGAAAAACGGGAGGCTGATGCCGGTATTCGGCACGGTGTCGGTGACGACAAAAATGTTGAGCACCGTTTGAAGACCGACCTGCATGATAATGCCCATCACCATCAGCGCGCTGAACCTGTCCTTGGCGCGCATCGCGATAACAAAGCCGCGCCACACAAGCGCCGCGAAAAGCAGAATGATGATGACTGCGCCTATGAAGCCCAGTTCCTCACAGACGATGGAAAAGACAAAGTCGTTCTGCGGTTCGGGCATATAAAGATGCTTCTGTTTTGAGTTGCCGAGCCCAAGCCCGAAAAGCCCGCCGGAACCGATGGCGTAAAGCGACTGGTTCGTCTGCCAACGCAGCGTTGTCTCGAAGCTTTCTTTTTCGCGCCATGCCGTTATGCGGTCGCCCGCATACGTCTCAAGCAGCTTAATGATTTTGTCCGGCTCAATTAGATAGACGGCGACAAATAATCCCGCCATCGCCGCCATGGCAATAAACCACCCTCTTTTAATACCGCCAAGGTAGGTCATGGCAATCCCAAGACCAAGCATCAGAAGCGTGCCGGAAAGATGGTTTTCAAGATAGACAAGCAGACACATGGTG
>CAZDWM010000189.1:0-4631 GCA_964509145.1 uncultured Eubacteriales bacterium
CGTTTACTCCCAAAATAAAAGGCTCTTTGTCTAAGAGCCTTGCAATTGAGAAATTATCCAATCTAATTTTTTTTAACATAATACTCCTTTATTAAAGTTATTTATGTTTGTTCCTATAATTGCTATTATATCTTCCTCTGTACATCCAGCATTATATACAGTACTCTCTACCATAAATCCACCGAGTACTTGAGTATAAGTCCAGCAGCCTTCACTGTTTATTCTGTATAGTTCATAGTCACCATCTGGCTCAACCCTTAGGTAGCTGTATGTTGGCACTGTCTGTACTGTCAACTCCCTTTCCAATACTACTCCCATTGCTAAGGTTAACACTAATAATAGTATTATCAGGAAAAATACTTTCCACTTGCACGTTGAGTTTTTCATTTTTTAATCTCCTTTATTTTTTAATACTTTTTAATAAATTGATAACTGCAACAGTTAACAAAACTGTCGGAATTATAATTTCTAACGCGATAACAGTATTCATAATAAACTTTCAAGTCTGTTTATTTCGTCGCGCCAAGACTGTCTTTGTGCTTTCGTTTCCGCATATTCTTGCTCACTTAAAAGTCCTTCCGCGTATTTTATTGCTTGATAATCGGTTGCCGCAAGTTTTTGTTTAAGTGCTGTTATTTTTTCATGCGCTGTTGGTGTGTATGTAGCTGCCGCGATTTCTTCTGATGTCATATCTCTGTATGTCGTTCCGTCCAGTATTCTCATAATATCTCCTTATACATCTTTTTGAACGTATATAACCGTTTCTGCTCTTGCGATAAAATTTGTAAAATTAATTGTTAAAACTTTTACTGTATTATATATAGTTGATGAATCTGCCCTAAATGCCGTTTTAGGCATATCTGCTGTAACATCATTAATATTTCCGCTTGACGTGTTGCCAGAATATCCAACATGTATTAACTTTGCGCCTATATCAATTTTAAAAAATTTATACGTTGCATAACTTGTTGTTGTATATAAATTACCGATTTGGTCGTTAAAAATCGTTAACGTGCCTATTTTTAAAGCGCAACTACCATTTGTTTGCGGCGTCGCTTCAATCGGAAATTTTATAACTATTGAAAACTTATTAGCAGTTACTGCGTCACCGCTTACAAGTAAATTTATACTTGATACGTCTTCCGTCAATGTAATTGTTTTTAACAAAACTGAAGCGCCACTCGCGGCTGAATCAAGAACAAACTTTCTTGTTGCGGCATGCATGTCTTCGGTTGGTGCTAAAATTGTCATTGTGCCGGTAAATGTGTTATTGTCTGCCAATCCTGCTTTTTTGCTTAAAGTAGTATTTATCCAACTTCCCCAAGTGCCTGCGACTTTCGCTCTCTCGTAGCAAACTATATCGGTATTTATAAAAGCAATTAATCTTTGATATGCTCCACCGGTTCCGACATTTGAATTGATATGATAGCCGTGAAAACTTACGCCTAACGCGTTCATTTCAGCACTTAACCCGGTTGCGCCTGTATAGCTTGTATAAGCGCCGCAAAGAGTAAGAGTATTCCAGTTATCGATTAAAGTACCGCCGTAAACACTTCCGGGATTTGTTACATTGCCTAAGCCTACATCGGATTTTGTAACGGTTACATTTGCGGATAATGCGTGACCGTTGACAGTACGGCTTGTTTCCACAAAAGTTTTGCCTTTTTCTTCTGTTAAAACTGTACCGTTAATTGATATATCAGTTACTGCATTGCCCGAACCTGTTTCTTCAATAGTTATTTGGTCGATTAAATCGGTTACCAAAACATAAATATGACTTTCGTTTGCAAGCACTAAATCTATATATTTATCTCCGACGACATAACCCTCAACCGGCACGTTGTCAACAGTACAAGTTTTAACAGAGCCGCTTTCAATTAAAAGTTCAAGCGGTAAATCAACTGTATCAACGCTTAATAAATTATGACTTTGGTCAAATAATGTTATTGCTAAAACTCCTGTTGCGGCTACATATGCTAAATCTATTGATTTTCCGTAAAGAGTGCTTGTCGGTAATTTTTCACCTATCGCTTCATTAATAGTTTTGCTTGAACCTTCTGATACTACTATCTCATTAGCAGTAGGCATATATACAAAACCAATTTTACCAGTAAATTCATCAATTAATAAATTACTTCCGTCAGGTTTTTTTTCTAATTTAGCGGCAATGTCTGCGGCGTTTGCGGCAATATCTGCTGTCGGGTCATATTTTTTGCCGTGAAAAGCACTGTGGTCTTGATACCACTCAGTTACTTCGTTAGCTTTCCAACCTGTGTAATCAGCAGTATATGAATGTCCATTTACTATTATAAAAACTGGAATCGCTGTATTTACATTAGCAAATTTTATTAAAATTCTGGCATTATTATCAGGATTAAAATTTGGTGCAACTACTATTTTATTAGAAGCATCTCCAGCTGTGTCACAAATATAGTAACCTGTATTTGCCGCATTTTTTAATATATCTGCCGCGTTTGCGGCAATGGCAACTTCGTGTTCTGCCAAAGTTGATAATATCTCATCTTCTGCGCCCGAAGACAACCCAAGCGGTGAATATTGCACCGACGGCGTTATAGTTATATTTGCATTAATTGTCGGTAATTTTTTAGCAAACAGCGTTGCGCTGACAGTCGAATATCTAATTCCAAGAAATGAAATTGTTAAATCTGCCGAAGCGGTAATATCAACGTCGGTTTCCCAACCGTTTGACACCTTATACCAATAGCCGTTTTCGCTTTGATAATCCATTCTCAAAGTTGTCGTTTGACCGTCAGGGCGTAAAAAATTAATTAATACGGTATCGTCGGGCAATAAGTTATTCGGGTCTGTTAAATCGTCAGGCGCAAAAAAGTATTCGCCTACGCCAACCTGACCTTGAAATAAATTGTCGTCGGTATAAAGCGAACGTGTTATTGTGCCGTCAGTTTTGTAAGTATAATAAAATCTACTTAACATTGTATCTCCTTTTTTTTGTATTAAAAAAGCACTATACTTTTGCATAATGCTTTAATTTTAATTAGTTGTATTTAATTCAGTTTATTTAATTTTTCTTGTAACTTTTTCTTTTTGTTTTCACAAAGTATCTTTTCACGCTCTGCTTTCTGTTCGGCGGTCAAAGGTGTAAAACAAAATACTTTTTTGAACCATAAAAGAAAGTTGAAAAAGCCGATTAATAGAATTGAAATTATATTTATAACAATATAAATTGAATAGCGTATAATATATTTATTATAGTAATTAATAGTTTCTTGACTATTTGCCTGTTGAACAATTAATTTAAAAGGTTTAATAATATCTATATGATTTTTAATAATAAAAATCAAACCAATAATAACTGCAAGCGACACCGCCGAAATAATAATTTTGTAAACCTTTTTCATAAACTCCCCTTTATGCGTAATAAACTTCTACCCTACCGCTATCACCAAATAATAAATTTTCTTTTATTGTAACACTTATATTATTAAAAATCAACATTTTTTTATTGTCTGCTTTTATTACAATAGATTTCGTACTATTTACAATAAGATTTTTTTGTAATGTCGGAACCGCCGCCCAATATGTACTGTTTAATATAAACGCTTTTCCAACAATCGCGCCCCAACTTGTAACTTCATAACTGCCAAGCCTGTTGTCTGTGCTGTCGTTTGCTGACTGCTCCGTGCTGTAAAGTTCAAAATAAACCGTGTGCGTATCTGTTAAATTTAGTAGTCTTGAATATCCCAAAAAATCGCCGCAAACTATACAATCCTTGTCGGCTTCTAATTCAATAGTTACATTCATATTAAATTTTTCTAACATATCCTTGTAATATTGCAAGTTTTCCACTTCTACGCTTGAGTTTGTTTCAAGTTCCGTTTGCATTTCGGCAGATATGTTAGGTAAATTAGCCATAATTATAAATGCATTTATTCTATTATTATAAATAATTTCATTATCATTATATTCACCCTCATTAAACGCGTCCGTTGTTACGCTTGAAAAAATCAGGCTTATTTTTTGCAATTCGCCAAATGGGTCTGTATATAAAACTGGAATCTGAACCGGTAAAGTTGTAGGTGCATCTTTATATTTCCCTGCTTCTGAATTATCAAAATAGGTAACTAATAAATTAACTTGGTTTCCGCTTAATAGTTTTCCAACAGTTGCGAGTTTAACAATATTAAAATCTGACGTTGTCGTTAATCCGCTGTCTGTAAATAATTTTGAATAGCCTTTGAACAAAGCGACTTGCGGATAGTATTTACTATCAATTAAATTCGGTCTTAACGCGGATACGGCTATTCTCTTATCGACTAAAAACTGATAGCCTGTTGCCGTTTGCTCAACCGCCCCAACTTTTATTACTTGTTTAATTGCCGTCAGTCTGTTTTTAATATTGCTTGTCGCTATCGCTGTGTTATTTCGTATTGTCTGCGGCGCAGTATATGCATTATTTTTTCGCATATGATTTTCATTTAACTGTAAAAATACGTTATATCCTGCAACGCCTATATTTTTATAAGCTATTTGTGTTATCATATACAATGTGCCGTCTTTTTCTACACGTTTTGACGGTGTTGACGAGTTAACCGACCTGCTCCGTCGCTATTTACAGGGCATTTAATGGCAATACCACTCTCGTGCGTTCA
>CAZDWM010000190.1:0-4596 GCA_964509145.1 uncultured Eubacteriales bacterium
TCAGCTCGGCTTATGTCATTGACCAAACAACAGGTATTCCGCATTTAGCGATTTAACATCCAGCTTAACAGATTAAGGGGTTGCCCTCAGGGGCAGCCCCTTTGGCTTTTACAGCACGCTGCCTACGCTCAGGCTGATGCTGTCAAACAGTCGGTCGAGGTAATGAATACACGAAAAGCATGTTTCCAGATATCGGTTGACGTCCCGATGCATCAGGCTGTCACTCAGAGAAGGAATCAGCTTTTCTAGCTCGTCGACATCCTTTTCGTCAAGAAAAACTTCAAACGACTTTTTAGATTCGTTCCAGTTATTCTGTACGGTTTGTGTCGAGTCGGCGGATACACCGACGTCTCCGGCGGTATAGATGGCGTCGTACAGCGAGTTTCGCAGCTTACCGAGTTCATTTGCTATCAGTGTAAAGCTAAGCGCGCAGGTGCCGAAAGCGATGAGCAAAAGCACGATTGAGATAATAACACGTTTTTTCAATTATATTCCTCCGTTCAGTTCCTTAACAGTATGTTGATAACTCCTGATTTGTTTGCGGTCATTAGCATAACATTGCTGAGTATTAGCCCTCTGTTGCCGATTTCGCTGCGGATGCTTTCCTCCGTCATTTTGCATTCGTCCAATTCGGAGCTCAGTATTTCGCCGTCGTAAACAACCGTACACGGTAAACCGTTGTCCGGACACCGTATGTTCAGCATATCGGCGGTGACGGTTCGGTAGCCGGGTTTGAGAAGTACGCTCAGCTCGCCGTTTGTTTCGACAATGGCATACTGCACCTCCGTAAGGTCGAATACATTTTTACATCGGAGCCCCTCAAGCAGGTCATCAAGGGAAATACGCAGCTTTTTAAGCTGTTCGAGGTCAACGCTGCCGTTTCGTATCACTATAAGCGGATTGCCTTGTACGAATCTGCGAAAGCTGTTGCTTTTTATACTAAGTGCCGATGAAAAAACTTCAAACGACGACAGCAGAAGGACGGCGCCGACAGCCTCAAGCAGCGGATACTCCTTGTCCTGTATCGGTATCGCGGCGATTTCCGAAAGCAGAATGGTGATGACAAGCTCAGTGGGTTGCAGTTCGCCTACTTGTCTTTTGCCCATAAGTCGCATCGCAAAAATGATAAGAATATAGACGATGATGACCCGTATGAGCACCGCCGCCATGCATACGCCTCCCGTCGAATGGTGAATTTTTCATACAGGGTTAGTATTGACATAAGTGTGTTCGTTTAATCCGAATTATTGATACCTTGGGCAATCAAACAATTGATTTTTACCGATATTTAGCTTATAATTAATATGTTTGAAAGGGGCTGCTGCTTTGAATGATAAATATTTACTAGGCATTGATATAGGTGGCACGAAGTGCGCCGTTATTCTCGGAGGGGGCGATTTACCGGAATCTACCGACGGTTTTATCCTTGACCGCCTTGAGTTTCAAACCAACAGCCGACGTGGCTGGCACGCGGTCATGGATGATATCTTCACGTCTATAGACACAGTTCTGGCAAGAAACAGCCTGTCGAAGTCCGACATATTGGGCTTCGGTATTAGCTGCGGCGGTCCGCTCGACAGCGCGACGGGTACGATTAAATGTCCTCCGAATCTGCCCGACTGGGACGACGTGCCAATCACAAAGCTGCTTACGGAACATTACGGAATTCCGGCCTATCTGCAAAACGACGCCAACGCCTGCGCTGTGGCCGAATGGAAATTCGGCGCGGGCAAGGGCTGTAAAAACCTTGTGTTTCTCACCTTCGGTACAGGTATGGGCGCCGGACTGATTCTTGACGGTAGGCTTTACAGCGGTACCAACGATATGGCCGGTGAGGTGGGGCATATTAGGCTTGAGCACGACGGACCGGAGGGCTACGGCAAAAGCGGTTCGTTCGAGGGCTTTTGCAGCGGCGGAGGCATCGAGCGTCTCACGCGCTCCATGTATTCTGAGCATATAAAAAAAGGCAGCTTAACAGCGCTTACAGCGTACGACCTGTCCGCAAAAGCCGTAGCCATAGCAGCGGAGGATGGCGACATACTGGCGCTTGATATTTACCGCTGTTGTGCGCGTCACCTCGGCATGGGGCTTGCCATTATTATCGATATACTGAATCCGCAAATGATTATTATCAGCAGTATTTACGCGCGTTCCCGCGGTTTGCTTGAAACGGAAATGGCGGAAATATTAGCTCGTGAGGCACTGCCGCTATCGCTTAAGGTGTGCGAAATTAAACCGGCGAAGCTCGGCAACGCCATCGGAGATTTTGCAGCACTCGGCGTACTGTTCGCCAACCTGTAATGGACATTGAATCAATCTAAAAGGAGGCTAACAATATGAAGCCTGAAACCATTTGGAAAAGCCTAGCGGAGCGTTATCCGTCGTTGTGTCCTATTATGGACGACGTTGTCAACGCCTATGAGCTGATTTGTAATTGTTACGACAGCCTCGGCAAAGTGCTTGTGTGCGGAAACGGCGGCAGCGCGGCCGACGGCGACCACATTGTCGGCGAGCTGATGAAGGGATTTCTCTCGCAAAGAAAGCTGTCGGAGGACGATATAAGCCTCTTTGAAGATGTCGACGCAAAAGCACTCGGCGAAAAGCTTCAGGGCGCGCTTCCGGCCATATCACTCAACGCGCACGCGGCGCTATGCTCCGCTTTCTCAAACGATGTTACCGACGAGGCGGTGTTTGCCCAGCAGGTCTGGGGCTATTCAAAGGACAGCCCCGATGTTCTGATTGCGCTGAGCACATCGGGTAACTCAAAGAATGTGGTCAACGCCGTGATAGCAGCCAACGCCATCGGCATCGACAGCATCGGCATAACGGGTCGAAACGGAGGAAAGCTTAGCGAACTGTGTACGGTTTGTATCAGGCTTCCGGAGGACGAGACATATAAGATTCAAGAATTGACGTTGCCCGTGTACCACGCCATTTGCGCCGCGTTGGAAGCGAAATATTTCGATTGAACCAGTGTTAGTTGTTGCCGTAAATAGGTGTTAAAAAATGAAAGACAAGATATTAAGGAGAAAACAATGAACAACCTTATTCCACGCCCCGAATATCCGAACCCGCAGTTTGAACGCGCCGACTGGGTCAACCTGAACGGCGAGTGGGAATTTAAAACAGACAGCGTTAAAAGCGGACGCGACAGGAAGCTTTTTAACGCGTCGAAGCTGGACGGCAAAATAACTGTGCCGTTTTGTCCCGAAAGTAAGCTGTCAGGTGTAGGTAATGTTGAATTCATGTATGCAGTATGGTACCGAAAGGAAATACAGCTTGATGAAAGTCAGCTCAAGGGCAGGGTGATGCTACACTTTGGCGCTGTCGATTATGAGGCTTTTATCTACGTCAACGGTGTCCTTGCCGGCACACACAAGGGCGGCTATGTCCATTTTTATTTTGATATCACAAAGCTTGTACACGCGGGTAACAATGTCATCACCGTCTGCGCGGAGGACGACACAAGAAGCCCCCTTATTCCCTCGGGAAAGCAGTGTTATGAATATCACTCATGCGGCTGTCACTACACACGGACGACGGGAATCTGGCAGACTGTCTGGCTTGAGTTCGTACCGGAGACCCATATAAAAAGCTTCAAAATATTCCCAAACGCGGCTAACGGTACAGTAGACATTCAAGCGTCCGTTACGGGCGGCGGAATACTGACAGCCAAGGCTTATTTCGACGGCAAGCTTGTCGGTGAAGCCGATAAAAAGACTAACGGCGAATATACAACGCTTCACATTGATTTGGAAGAAAAACATCTCTGGGACGTCGGTCAGGGCAATTTGTACGACCTTGAGCTGTCGCTGGGCGAGGACAAGGTTAAAAGCTATTTCGGACTGCGTGATGTGCGTATGGACGGCTGGAAATTCATGCTCAACGACAGACCGGTGTTTATGCGTCTCGTGCTTGACCAGGGCTTTTACCCGGACGGTATATATACGGCAGCGACCGACGACGACCTTATAAAGGACATTGAGCTGTCGCTGGCGGTCGGCTTTAACGGAGCGAGGCTACACGAAAAGGTTTTTGAGCCGCGTTTCCTTTACCATTGCGACAAGATGGGTTACATCGTTTGGGGCGAGTACCCGAACTGGGGAATTGACTATTCCGACCCGAAAAACATAGCAAGCGTTCTGCCCGAGTGGTGCGAGGCAGTTGAACGCGACTTCAACCACCCGTCTATTATCGGTTGGTGTCCGTTCAACGAGACGTGGGATTACGAGGGCAGAAGACAGTGGAATGAGCTGCTTCGTGTTGTTTATAACACGACAAAGCAATTAGATCCCACGCGCCCGTGCATCGACACAAGCGGTAATTATCACGTTGTGACAGATATCTACGACGTCCACGATTATGAACAGAATCCGGAGATATTCAAAGCAAATTATAAAAAGCTGATGAGTGAGGGCGTTTTGTTTGACGGTCTGGCAGAACGCACAAAAAGGCAGCAGTGGCACGGCGAGCCGACATTTGTGAGCGAATACGGCGGCATCCGCTGGGTCGAGGGCGAGGAGGAAGGCTGGGGATATGGCGAATCGCCCAAGAGCAAACGCGAATTCCTTGACCGCTACAAGGGGCTGACCGACG
>CAZDWM010000191.1:0-4570 GCA_964509145.1 uncultured Eubacteriales bacterium
AAGCGGCATTATTTGGAGTAGAACTCGACGATGAGATGCTCCTCAACGGGAGCTTCGATCTGGTCTCTCTCGGGCATGTTGACGACCTTGCCGGTGTTTTCGCCGTTGTCGCGCTCAAGCCATGTGGGTACGGGGCGCGCCTCGTTGGACTCGATGACGGCTTTAAACTTTTCGCTGTCGAGGCTTTTGTCCTTGACGGAAACGACGTCGCCGGCCTTAAGCAGATATGACGGAATGTCGACCTTTCTGCCGTTGACGCGGAAATGACCGTGCTGAACAAGCTGTCTCGCTTCCGCTCTGGAGTTTGCCCAGCCCAGAAGATAAACAACGTTGTCGAGGCGGCTTTCGCAGATGCGAAGAAGGTTTTCACCCGTAACACCCGACTTGCGCTCAGCCATGAGGAAATACTTGTGGAACTGCCCTTCCTGGATACCGTAAAAACGTCTCGCCTGTTGTTTGGCGCGAAGCTGAAGTCCGTATTCGGAAGTTTTCTTGCGGCTCTGTCCATGCTGGCCGGGAGCGTATGCGCGGCGTTCAACCGAGCATTTTCCCGTGTAGCAGCGCTCGCCCTTGAGGAAGAGCTTTTTGCCCTCTCTGCGGCAAAGCTTGCAGACCGCACCGGTATATCTAGACATTTATTACACCTCCAAAATTGATTACACGCGCCTTCTCTTGGGCGGGCGGCAGCCGTTATGGGGAATCGGGGTCACGTCCTTGATCATGTTGACCTCGAGACCAGCCGTCTGAAGCGCCCTGATGGCGGCCTCGCGTCCCTGACCGGGACCCTTGACATAGACTTCGACGGTCTTCATGCCATGCTCCATAGCAGCCTTGGCCGCTGTCTCGGCGGCTGTCTGAGCCGCGAACGGCGTAGACTTTCTTGAGCCCCTAAAGCCCATTTCGCCGGCACTTGCCCACGACACGGCATTACCCTGCGTGTCTGTAATAGTGACGATCGTGTTGTTAAAGGTGGACTGGATATGGGCAGCGCCGCGCTCAATATTTTTGCGCTCGCGGCGTTTGCGCGTAGCAGTGTTCTTTTTGCCTGCACCCTTGATAGCCATACTTCTCCTCCTCTTTTACTTCTTCTTGTTCGCGATGGTCTTTTTGGGACCCTTACGCGTGCGTGCGTTTGTCTTTGAGCGCTGTCCTCTGACGGGCAGACCCTTACGGTGACGAACGCCGCGGTAGCAGCCGATTTCGATGAGCCGTTTGATATCGAACGCCGTTTCTCTGCGGAGATCACCCTCAACCTTGAGGTTGTGGTCGATGTACTCACGAAGCTTTGAAACATCGTCCTCGGTTAAATCCTTGACTCTTGTATCGGGGTTTACGCCTGTCGCCGCGAGGATTTCGCTCGCGGTTTTGCGGCCTACTCCGAAAATATACGTGAGACCGATTTCAACTCTTTTATCTCTGGGTAAATCAACACCTGAAATACGAGCCATTTGTCAGTTGCACCTCCATTAAATGGTTTGCGCCGGTTAACCCTGGCGCTGCTTGTGCTTGGGATTTTCACAGATGACCATGACTTTTCCCTTGCGCTTGATGATCTTGCATTTTTCGCAAATTTTCTTTACAGAAGGTCTGACTTTCATTTAGAATTACCTCCTTTAATTACTTGGAACGCCATGTTATGCGCCCTCTGGTGAGGTCGTATGGCGACATCTCGACCGTCACCTTGTCGCCGGGCAGAATGCGGATATAGTTCATCCTCAGCTTGCCGGAGATGTGGGCCAATATCCTGTGCCCGTTCTTGAGCTCCACCTGAAAGGTGGCGTTGGGAAGGGCTTCGACTACTATACCTTCGATTTCGATCATATCCTGTTTGGACATTAAGATACCTCCTGAGGTTCTGCGCCCCGTTCCTCCGCCGAAGCGGCTAAAGCGGCAAGCGCCTTTTTTAAGGCTCGGTTACTTCCGGCCAAATTGATGTCAAGCCTGATTCCCGTGTCCTTTACGTGGCGCACGTTTTTCAGCTTGGGGCTTTCGACCGGTCGTTCCCCGCCGTCGCAGACAAGGACGCCGTTTTCCGCAACATCCATAACAAGCAGCAGCCTGCCGGCGTCGCGTCCCGCGAGGGATATGACCACCCCGCCCTTTTCAAGCATCACTTCGTCCCTCCTCATAATTGTGTCATGATTATGGGACCCTCCGCCGTGATGGCGATGGTGTGCTCGAAGTGCGCGGACAGCTTTCCGTCGCGCGTTTTGACCGTCCAACCGTCCGGCATAACCTTGACGCTGCCCGTGCCCAGATTGATCATGGGTTCAATGGCAATCGTCATGCCGGGCAAGAGGCGTACACCCCTTCCGGGTGTACCGAAATTGGGTACAGGCGGATCTTCATGCATGTTGGTTCCGACGCCGTGGCCTGTGTATTCGCGAACCACGCCGTAGCCTCTTTGCTCGCAGTACCGCTGAACCGCCGCTCCGATGTCGCCTATTCTGCCGCCCGCGACCGCCATTTTGATGCCCTCGTAAAGGCTCTCTCTGGTGGTATCGCTCAGCCGCTTCGCTTCGGGGCTTAGTGTCCCCGCCGCAAAAGTGGCGGCATTGTCTCCGACATACCCGTTAAACGTGGCGCCTAAGTCTATGCTGACCAAGTCGCCCTCCTTAATGATGCGGTGCCTGCTCGGAATCCCGTGAATAACCTCATCGTTTATAGAAATACATGCGGTGGCGGGATAACCGTTGTAGTTGAGGAACGCGGGCTTAGCGCCCTGCTTCTTGATATACTCGTAAGCTATACTGTCTATTTCAGCCGTCGAAACGCCCGGCTGGACAGCCTCTCCCGCCGCCTTTAATGCTCCTGCCGATATGACGCACGCCTCTTTCATGAGAGCGAGTTCTTTTGTTGTTTTGAGCACTATCATGCCGGATCCTCTCCGCTCACTTAATCAAGGAAACCCTTGTAGTGACGCATCATCATCTGGCTCTCGAGCTGTTTGGCTGTCTCAAGTGCGACGCCGACCATAATGATGATTGATGTACCGCCAAGTGAAATGTTCATCGCGTAATTAACTCCGCCGATTGTGATCAGCTTCGTAATCTGTGAGAAGAGAATCGGGAACAACGCAACAACACTCAAAAGAAGCGCGCCAAGCAATGTGATTCTTGACAATATTTTCGCGATGTAATCAGATGTGGGCTTGCCGGGACGAAGACCCGGGACAGCGCCGCTGTTCTGACGGATGTTGTTGGCCATTTCAACAGGGTTATATTGGATTGACGAATAAAAATACGCGAAAGCGATTATAAACACAAAATAGATGATTGCATATGCCCAGTGATCCGACGTGAAAACATCGAAAAACGTTTTCCAGCCGTCGCTGGGGTTTGAGACGAACAGCTCAATGGTCGGGGGCAGCGAGAGGAACGACGAGGCGAAAATGATGGGCATAACGCCCGACATGTTGACCTTAATCGGGATGTGTGTGTTCTGCCCGCCGTACATCTTCCTGCCGACCACGCGCTTGGCGTACTGGACAGGAATGCGTCTTTCCGCGTTGTCCATCCAGACGATGTAAGCAATCATCAGCAGTAATATAACGCCCGCCAAGGGAGCTAAAACATAGAACGCTCCGCCTCTGGCCATGTAGCCTACACTAATATCCGGGCTGTAAAGAGATGCTACCAGCGTCGGAATGCGTGAAACGATACCCGCGAAAAGAATCATCGAGATACCGTTACCGATACCCTTGTCGTTTATCTGCTCGCCGAGCCACATGATAAGTGCCGTACCGCCGATAAACGTGGCGATGATAACAACCGCCTGAAACACCGCCCAAAAGCCCGCATAGGCTTCGCCGTTCGAAGCTGTCATCAGGAAACCCTGATTCTTCAGATAGAAGTAATAAGCCGTACTCTGAAGTCCGCCGAGAATAATGGTGACCCAGCGGGTGATTGACGCTATCTTCTTCCGGCCTTCCTCGCCTTCCTTCTGGAGCCTTTCAAGAGCGGGAATCGCAACGGTCAACAGCTGCATGATGATGGAGCTGTTGATGTAGGGCGTGATGGACATCGCGAAGATAGTGCCGTAGTTGAACGCGTTGCCGGTCATCATGCTGAGGTATTCCATGAAGGTTCCGGCGCTTTCCTCAAGGTTGAGAATGCCTGCCTCGCCGATGTCGAGGAAGGGAACCGGAATCGCCGAGCCAATCCTGAAAACAAGGATGATGAAGAGCGTGAAAAGCATCTTCTTTCTCAGATCCGGGATCTTCCATGCGTTAACGAGGATCTTGAACATGTCAGATCACCTCTGCCTTTCCGCCGGCAGCCTCAATCTTCTGTTTGGCGCTATCGGAGAAGGCGTTTGCTTTAACCGTGAGGTTCTTTGTTATGTCGCCGTTTCCTAAGATCTTTACGCCGTCAAGAGTTTTTTTGACAAGACCGGCTTCAATGAGCGCGTCGATGTCGACAACAGCTCCGCTTTCGAATTTATCCTCAAGTGCCGAAAGGTTGACGATTGTCATTTCCTTGCCGAAGATATTTACAAAGCCTCTCTTGGGAACACGTCTCTGAAGGGGCATCTGACCGCCTTCAAAGCCTGCGCGCATACCTCTGCCCGC
>CAZDWM010000192.1:0-1088 GCA_964509145.1 uncultured Eubacteriales bacterium
AATGGCAAGGGTCTGGGACGCTTTCAACGACCCCATGATGGGTACAATTGTTGACAAAACAAGAACAAAATGGGGCAAGTGCCGTCCCTACCTTATGTTTTGTCCGCCGTTAGTTTTAATCATAACGGTCTTATGCTTCACTAACTTCGGCTTCTACACCGCTCCGGGCGCGAATCATGCGCTGATTATCGCGTGGGCGGCCTTAACATATGTCCTGTGGGGCATGAGCTACACCATCGGCGATATACCGCTCTGGGGAATCACCGCCGTCATGACCGAAAACGACCAGCACCGCAATAAGCTTTTATCGCTCGCCCGCGTCTTCGCCGGTATCGGCGGCGGCATCACGCTTTTAGCCATTCAGCCCGTCGGCATCGCGCTAGGCAAAATGCTCCAGACCAAGGTTTTCAGCGACCTTCCCGCGGCGCAGGCGTTCAATCAGGGTCAGCGTTACGGCTTCCTTCTGGCCGCCGTAATTTTTGGCGTCATCGGTTGCGCCACCTTCCAGCTTGTAGGAATTTTCACGCGTGAACGCATCAAGGGCAGCGAAAAGAAGAACAGTATAAAGGAAAACTTTAAGCTCATGTGGAGCAATAAGCCCTTCCGTCAACTGCTCATTTCCGGCATTCTCAACAGCCCGAAAAACCTTATCATGCTCGTTGCACTGACGCTCATAAATTATTACTACGCCAACAACGACTCCTCACAGATTTTCAAATATTACGCCATTCTCGGCGTCGGACTGTTCGTCGGTATGTTTGCGTCTATCCTGTTCATGCCGGCGCTTGTTAAAAAATTCGAAAAGAAAACTGTTTACAACTGGTCAAACCTGATCAGCGCGATACCCTTCGTTTTAATTTTTGTGTGCTACGAGGTCGCGGAAAATCACGATGTGACACCTCCCTTCTTCCTCGTTATTTACTCCTTCATGTTTTTATTCGCCGGGCTTTCCATCGGTGCTACGTCGATTCTACAGTCGCTGATGATTGCCGACTGCATCGACTACGAGGAATACACCAGCGGTCTTCGTCCCGACGCCGTCTTCTTCTCAGGCCTCCCGGTAGTCGAACGACGCAACCACTCGCTCT
>CAZDWM010000192.1:1098-4515 GCA_964509145.1 uncultured Eubacteriales bacterium
TCGCCACAATCATCAGCTCGCTCGCTTATTTCACCGTCGACTTCCAAAAGGAAAAGCGCGAGGCCGTCGTGCAATTTATGCAGGTGGGCATCGCGCGGAACAATCCCGATTTCGAGCCGTTTATGATGATTATGTTCTTCCTCATCTCGATTCCGCCCGCGATAGGCTGCGTTCTCGCGGTGCTGCCGACATGGCACTACGCGCTGCCCGACAAGGAGCACGCAAAAATATTAAAAGAACTCAACGCACGCCGGCACGCAAACGACGAGTAAGCTTATCATTTTATTACGGAGCGGGTTTTATGCCCGCTCCGTTTTTATTACAACACCCGTATAACCTCCGCCGCGCCGTCGAGCGCGTCGAGCACCGCGTCGGCTCCGGCCTTTAACAGAGCTTCACGGTCGAATGAGCTTGTGACGGCGATGCATTTCATGCCCGCAGCTTTGGCCGCCATGACACCGGACACCGCGTCCTCAAACACAAGGGATTCCGACGGCAAAATTCCGGCCTTTTCGGCCGCCTTGAGAAAAACCTCCGGGTCGGGCTTGTGCTTTGTTACATCCGAGCCGGTGATAATCGACGAAAACATGCTCTCGACGACACCGATGCAATCAATGTTGCAGCGCACCTTAACGGCGTCCGCCGCCGAGGCTATGGCGATTTTGTAGCCGTTTTCTACAAGCGCGTGTGTCAGAGGCTTTGACCAACCGTAGACGGTAACCCGCTCCCTGGCCGTTTTACAATAGATGTCATACGCCGCGTCCTTCATCGCGGTGACATACGGCACGCCGTAAAGCTCCGCAACACCACCGATAAATTTGTTTTCGCCCATGCCGGTGAATTGCTTGAAATCCTCATAGGCAGCGTCAATTCCCCAGCCGTTTTTAAGCGCCTCAAGCGCGGCAAGAGTAATGGCGTGCTCGGAGTCGATGAGCACGCCGTCCATATCAAAAATAATAAGCTTAAGCACTGTGTTCCCCCTAATCATTCCGCCTGCTTGTGCTGCTGCCTGCGCTTCTTCGACTTGTAAGACATTAGGGCGTCAAGCTGCGCCTCTGGCGTTGAACAGGAACAAAGCGGATTTTTGCCCACGCCGTACATACCGTGAAAATCGCTGCCGCCCGTCATGAGCAAATCGTGCTTTTTGGCCTTTTGCTGTAGGTAGACCACGTCGTCCTCAGCGCAAGACGGATGCCAGACCTCAATGCCGTCGAGACCGAGACCTATAAGCTCGTCGAGCAGTTCATAGTTGTTGTGAAGCAGCGGATGCGCCAAAACGGCGATGCCGCCAGCCTCGTGGATGGCGCCGAGCACCTCGGACGGCTCGGGATATTTGCCGGTATGCAGAATGTTTCCGTGCTTGTCCGGGTTAAACAGGTCGTCGTAAAGCTCACCGTAAATCCGTTCGGTCAGCCCGCTCTCCATGAGTGCGTGCATTATGTGCTGCTTGTAAACGCCCGTGGAGCCCGACGCGCATTTAATTATAAATTCCGGCGTGACAGGATACCTCGCGGCGGTTTTTAGCATCATGTACTGGCTCGCCTTTTTACTCTCGAGGAGATTGCGGCGGCAAAGCCCTTCGAGCCTGTCCGGACTGTCGGGCATATAGCAGAGAAGATGAACGCTTGTCCCTCGTTTACTGTCGGTTGACGAAAGCTCTACGCCCGGAATCACCTTGACATCAAACCGTTCGCCGATAAGCTTTCCGCGCACGTTACCGGCCAGGCAATCGTGGTCGGTGATGGCTATGGTCTGTATCCCTTGCTTCTTGGCAAGCACTACAAGATTGTCGATACCCATCGAGCCGTCGGATAATCGGGTATGACAATGTAAATCAGCAATCAAAAATAAGCCTCCCTGCTTAATATAGAGGAATTTTTATAAAACAGCCCAAATTCCCTCAATATAATGAAATTATACACTTTTTTGAAGAGATTTGCAAGAGAAATATTTCATAACTTCTGGCAATTAAAAAAACACGCGCCGCGTCAACAGGCAAATCACCTTGCTGACGAGGCGCGCCAAAAATAAGTGCGGTTTAACGGATGCTGATTTTATAAGGGATTTCGGTTTGGGTCAATATTTCCTCAATAAACTTTTCAGCGTCGTTTATGGAGACCACCGACGACACATTCCAGTAAAGCGTGCCGTTATAGGTGACCACGCTTGAATAAATCGTGTTCTTCTTCGTTTTGCCGATGATAAACCCAACGGACAGCACATGCTTTTGAAGCTCGGGCGGAAGGTCAAAAATGCCTATATTCGACAACGGCGAAGTGAACAGCCGCTCGCCGTAAACCGACGACCCCAGCTTAAGAATTGCCTTTTTCATCGGGTTCGGCATGTTTCTGAAAATAAACAATTCCGCCTGCTTGACATTTGTATAGATATCGTCGCGCAGCTTCTCGATGTCCGTACCCGCTTGAAACTGCGGCTTGAGGACGGCTAAAATGTTTTCAATTGAATAGCTCGCAAAGTCGGGGCTGACTGACGTGTTGAAATAGAGCGAAAAATTTCGCACCGTCGCCGAGGCGAATTTCCGCCTAAGGTCGAGCGGTATTTCGATTTTTACATCCTTCTCGGCGTTGTGCTCCTTGGCGGTTTTGCACAGCGCCTTGGTGTAAATTGCGGTAAGCAGTAGCGTCACCGTCGCGTTGAACTGCTTCGTCTTTTCTTTGAACCTGTCCGCCGGAATCGCGAAGGTCGTCACCCTGAGAGGGCAAATATCCTCGTCTCTGTTGTACTGATAAGCGGATTTTTCTGAACGGCTTGAGCTTTGACCGCCCTCCTGATTGTATACATCAACGAAGCTGTCCGCCGTTTCGGTGTCGCTGTTGCAGGAATTTTGCTCATAGATGCCGTTGACTGACGGTACAAACTCGCCGACGCCTCTGTAATATTCCGCAAGCAGATTTTTAAAGAAAGTCGATGCGCCGTTGCCGTCGGCAACCGAGTGGAAAAGCTCAAGGCCGAGTCTGTTCCCGCAGTAGGTTATTCTGAACAGGGGTGTGTCAAGATTTTTCAGGTCGAACGGCTGGCACACCGGCTTTGTTTCGGGGACTATTTGTGGCAGGCTGTCTGTTTTAACAAGCACATAATAACGCTTCGTGTGCGACAGCGTGACAAAAAACGACGGGAAACGCTTTTTTAACGCCGACAGCGCCTTGATAACAGAGGCAATGTTGACTGGCTCCGCCAGCTCGGCCTCAACTCGGAAAACCTGATTCCATGTAGAGCTGGCCGTATAAGGATAAATGATGCCGCCGTGGTCAATGGGATAAAACATCTGTCTTTCCAGATTGTTCATTTCAAAGTTGTCCATAATTATAACCATTCCTTTCGCATAAAGCCGAAAGTTTTGACCGGTCGGCGAAGCCGATTTGCGCCGTTCTGTATGGCGCAAAAGGACAAAACTTC
>CAZDWM010000193.1:0-4490 GCA_964509145.1 uncultured Eubacteriales bacterium
GACACCAAGGTAGTGGAGTCCGGCGCGTGCGACGGGCTGTTTATCAACACCGCCGGTGTGGGTCTGTTTCGCGGCGAGCCGCCGACGGGCAGAATATTGCCGGGCGACATCATCATCACGAGCGGAAACCTCGGTTCCCACGGGCTGGCTATCTTATCAGCACGCGAAAATATGGCGTTTGAGCCGATACTTCAAAGCGACGTCAGACCGATGGACAAGGCGATACGCGCCGTTTTAGACGCGGGTGTGTGTGTTCACGCTATGCGAGACCCCACACGCGGCGGCGCGGCGGCAACGTTAAACGAATGGACACAAGACGGGATAGACATCAGGCTTGAGGCGAATAAAATCCCGGTGCGCGACGACGTGCGGGCGGTGTCCGAGCTGCTCGGAATGGATTATCTTTATGCCGCCAACGAGGGTGTCGTCCTCTTCGCAGTCGACGCGGGTGACGCCGATAAAACAGTAGCGGCGCTGCGAACCGTCCCCGGTTGCGAAGCGGCGGCGGTTATCGGCAAGGTTCACGAGGGCGCTGGAGATGTCTACCTTAAAACAACCCTTGACACATACAGGCGGCTCCCGCCGCCGTCAGGCATTCTCCTGCCGCGCATCTGTTAATATTAACGAACGAAAGGATATAGATTATGAACAGCTTCAACACTATCGAAATTAAGGAAAATGTCCTCGCAGACAATGACCGCGAGGCCGCCGAGCTGCGCGAAAAGCTAAAAAAGCAGGGAACATTTCTGCTTAACTTGATGTCCTCGCCGGGAGCGGGAAAGACGACTGTTGTCGTCGATACGGTCAAAGCACTCAAGGACGAGATGAAAATCGCCGTCATGGAGGCGGACATCGACTCCGATATTGACGCGCGGCGGGTTACGGACGCGGGTGCCAAAGCTGTTCAGCTCCACACGGGCGGCATGTGCCACCTTGACGCCGACATGACGCGGCAGGGTCTTGAGGGTATCGACACCGAAAGCGCCGACCTTGTTATTCTTGAAAATGTCGGCAACCTTGTCTGTCCGGCGGAGTTCGACACAGGGTCGTCAAGGAATGTGATGATTCTTTCTGTCCCCGAGGGCGACGATAAGCCGCTCAAATACCCGCTTATGTTCAAGGTGTCGGACGTGATGCTGATAAATAAAATCGACACACTGCCGATGTTCGATTTTGATATGGAGCAGGTCACCGAGCGGGCGAAGCGCGTCAACCCCGATATTGAAATCTTCAGAGTCTCTGCTAAAACGGGCGAGGGTATGGAGCAGTGGTACACATGGCTTTGCAAGGCGGTTTCCGATTGGAATAGTAATCAATAATGCATGAATTAAGCTTGCTTGAGGGCATCGTTAAAACCGTCACAAGGGTTGCCGAGGAACATCAAGTTAAAAGAATTGAAAAGCTCGTCTTGCAAATCGGCGAGTTTTCCTCCGTCGTACCCGGATATCTGCGGCGTGTCTACCCCATCGCGGTGAAGGGCACGGTGCTTGAGGGGGCAACCCTCTGCATAGAGACGGTCAAGACAGTCGGAAAATGCTCCGCTTGCGGCAAAGAGTTTCCGTTTTCCGAAAAGGATGGACTGTGTCCCGACTGCGGCGCGGCGGGCTTTCTTGTAAACGGCGGCGAGCTGATTGTTAAGGAAATCGTAGTGGGCGGATAATATAGGATTTTGTTATCAGTCTCATAACCTATTGACACGGTAGGGCGTTGATGGTATCTTTTTAAGATGAAACACACAGCCGCCTGAAACGACGGCTTAAATCATATTGGTTGGAGGTATCGCGATGTTATACACGAGGGACGAAGCGTGGGCGCTACTTACAAAATATAATAAGGGCGAGTTCCATCTAACCCACGCGCGCATTGTTGAGGACGTCATGCGTTGGTACGCGGAGCAGCTCGGCTACGGCGACGAAAAGGATTTCTGGGGCATCGTCGGGCTTCTGCACGACCTTGACTTTGAGGAATATCCCGAGCAGCACTGCGTCAAGAGTCAGGAAATCATGCATGAAAACGGCGTCGACGAAAGAATAATACGCGCCACGGCGAGCCACGGTTACGGGCTGACGGTGGACATCAAGCCGGAGCACGAAATGGAAAAGGTGCTTTTCGCGGCGGACGAGCTGACGGGGCTTATCGGTGCGGTTGCCATAATGCGCCCGTCGAAAAGCGTCAACGACCTTGAGGTTAAGTCGGTCAAGAAAAAATTTAAGGATAAAAAGTTCGCAGCCGGCTGCTCGCGGGAGGTCATTGAGAGCGGCACGGATATGCTCGGCTGGACGCTAGACGATTTGATTGAGCGGACTATTTTAGCGATGCGTTCAAGTGACGCAGTGGATTAATGATTACCACATCGAACAACGTAAGGGATGTTATGACAGAAATCACTTTAAAAGAAAAAAATAAAAAGCTTCACACCGCGCTTTCCGCCATGGGAAGCGTCGCGGTAGCTTTTTCGTCGGGTGTCGACTCGACCTTTCTGCTTTATACGGCGCGGGTAGTGCTCGGCGACGGCGTCATTGCCGTCACGGCGCGTTCCTGCTCCTTTCCGGCGAGGGAGCTAGACGAAGCCGTCGCATTCTGTAAAGCGCACGGCATACGGCATTTCATCGTCGACAGCGAGGAACTGGACATCGAGGGCTTTTCACAAAACCCCGTTAACCGATGCTATCTCTGTAAGCGCGAGCTGTTCGAAAAAATCAGACGCGTTGCCGATGAAAACTGCATTGCGGAGGTGGTCGAGGGCTCAAACCTCGACGACGACGGCGACTACCGTCCGGGTCTGATTGCGGTTAAGGAACTGGGTGTCAGAAGTCCGCTGTGCGAAGCGGGGCTAACCAAGGAGGACATCAGGGCTTTATCGAAAGAAGCCGGGTTACCAACGTGGGACAAGCAGTCCTTTGCCTGTCTGTCGAGCCGCTTTCCTTACGGCGAGACGATTACACGGGAGAAGCTTTTAATGGTCGAAAACGCGGAGCAGCTTTTAATAGACCTCGGTTTTCATCAGGTGCGCGTGCGCATCCATAGCACGACGGCCAGAATTGAGTTGCACCCGTCCGAATTTACAAGGATAACGCAGCCGGATATCCGGCTTAAGGTGACGGCGGCGCTGCACGGCTTCGGGTTTTCCTATGTTTCGCTCGACCTCGACGGTTATCGAACCGGCAGTATGAATGAGGTTATAAACATAGGGAAAAACAGCGTGAAACGGAGTGAGTAACCATTGGATCAGTTTTCAAGAACCGAGCTTATGTTTGGCGCTCAAGCGATGGAAAAGCTCCGACAAAGCCGCGTGGCGGTGTTCGGTATCGGCGGCGTCGGCGGCTTCACGGTTGAGGCGCTTGCCCGAAGCGGCGTGGGGACGCTCGATATTATAGACGACGACAGGATATGCCTTACAAACCTCAACCGTCAGATTATCGCGACGCATAAAACTGTCGGGCAATACAAGGTGGACGCGGCGGAGGAACGGATTCTCGGCATCAACCCGCATGCCGTTGTTAATAAGCATCGGTGCTTTTACATGCCGGACACCGCGGATTTGTTCGACTTTAAGCAATACGACTATATCATCGACGCCATCGACACAGTGACAGGAAAGATAGAAATTATCATGCGAGCCATTAAAGCGGGAACGCCCGTTATCTCCGCCATGGGCGCGGGCAACAAGACAGATCCGACAGCGTTCAGGGTTGCGGATATCTATGACACAAAGGTCTGCCCTTTGGCGCGGGTGATGCGGCATGAGCTTAAAAAGCGCGGTGTCGACAGCCTTAAGGTTGTCTATTCCGAAGAGCAACCCATCCGCCCGCTTGAGGATCCGCATATATCCTGCCGTCAGAATTGTGTCTGCCCGCCGGACACGGCGCATAGCTGCACCGCCCGCCGCGATATCCCCGGTTCAAACGCCTTTGTGCCGTCCGTCGCCGGGCTTATTATAGCGGGGGAGGTCATTAAGGATTTAATTGGGTTTGAGCGCAATGGTGAAAAATAAGAATAAATAAAAAGTGCTTGACAAAATTAATAGCTTGGAATATACTGTAAAAAGTTTAATGAAAGGGGGCGGACATAATGACAAAAATCATGGTTTTCCGGCAGAAAGCGTTGTGTCCGCGGATTTCAGAGTAAGTCTGTTTTTAAGGGCATCGGTCAGAGCGCTTCCTTGCCGGAAGCGTTCTTTTTTGTGCCTGTTCTGAGATTTGCGGCGGTATCAACAACCTACAAGCTGTCTTCGGGTAGAGTTGTATCGGAATTTGCGATGTAGGGAACGGTCTTGACCGTTCCGATATGAGCGCATTGGTACAGACGCCCGAACAATGTTAAAAAAGAAAGGAATTTATGAAAGCTAAGCACAAACCGAAGGCGGAGAAGAAGCCCCGGGAACAGAGCCATATGTTCCGCAACTCCGCCTATATGCTGGGGCAAATCTGGGACGCTTCCCACTCAAAGGTTATCGGTCAGTTTTCGGCGATGACAGTAATTTCGTTTTT
>CAZDWM010000194.1:0-4458 GCA_964509145.1 uncultured Eubacteriales bacterium
TATAGCCGAAGCCGCTATCATTGCAGGCTGCCGCCATTATTTTGGCTACCCCATCACCCCCCAGACGGAGATTGCGGCTTATATGTCCAAGCGTATGCCGCAAATCGACGGTGTGTTTTTACAGGCCGAAAGCGAGATAGCGGCCATCAATATGGTCATCGGCGTTTCCGCCACAGGCAAGCGCGTCATGACCTCCAGCTCAAGCCCGGGAATCTCGTTAAAGAGCGAGGGGCTTTCCTATCTCGCCGGCTGCGACCTTCCGGCGTTCGTCGTCAACGTCCAGCGCGGCGGCCCCGGTCTCGGCGGCATTCAGCCCTCACAGTCCGACTATTGGCAGGCTACTAAGGCCTCTGGCCACGGCGATTTTAGGCGGATTGTCCTCGCGCCCAACTCGGTTCAGGAGATGGTAAGCCTCACGTTCAAGGGCTTCGACCTCGCCGACAAATACCGCATGACCACCCTGCTCCTCTCCGACGGCACCATCGGCCAGATGATGGAGCCCGTAAGCCTCGACATGGGCGAGGTTACAAAATACGACAAGCCGTGGGCGCTCACCGGCACCAAGGCTCAGCGCAAACCGAACATAGTCAATTCCCTTTTCTTACAGCCGGAGGAGCTTGAACGGTACAACATCGAGCGCTATGCGCGCTACAAGACGGTTGAGGAAAACGAGGTTATGTACGAGGAGTACATGATGGACGACGCCGAGCTTTGCATCGTCGCGTTCGGCATCGCCGCCCGCGTTTCAAAGAACGCCATCAAGACCGCCCGCGCAAACGGCGTCAAGGTCGGCCTCATCCGTCCCATCACCCTGTGGCCGTTCCCGAAAGCCGTACTAGCGAAGGCCGCCGAAAAGGTCAAGGCGTTCGTCAGCGTCGAGCTGTCGATGGGTCAGATGGTTGAGGATATCGAGCTGGCCGTCCGCTGCAAAAAGCCCGTGCTGCTCTGCTCAAGGGTCGGCGGTATGATTCCCACGCCCGAAAACGTGCTTGCCACGCTCGACGAAGCGGGCAAAATAGGAGGTTGACACAAATGGTTGTATTTCAAAAACCAAAGGCGCTTACAGACGCCGTTTATAATTACTGCCCCGGCTGCACACACGGCATTATCCACCGCCTTGTCGCTGAAGCGATAGACGAGCTGGGCGTCATGGGCGACACCATCGGCGTCGCGCCGGTCGGCTGCTCGGTTATGGCCTACAATTTTTTCAATGTCGATATGATTCAGGCGGCGCACGGGCGCGCGCCCGCCGTCGCGACGGGTGTCAAGCGCTCCGACCCGTCCAAAACGGTATTCACTTATCAGGGCGACGGCGACCTTGCCGCTATCGGCACAGCCGAAACGGTTCACTCGGCCGCGAGGGGTGAGAACATCACCGTCATCTTCGTCAACAATGCCATATACGGCATGACGGGCGGTCAGATGGCGCCCACCTCGCTGCCCGGCATGGTAACGCAAACCTCACCCTACGGACGCGATGTCGAAAAGGTCGGTTATCCTGTTAAGGTCTGTGAGCTTTTACAGAACGTCGACGGTGCCACTTATATTGAGCGCGTGGCTGTCAACGATATCAAAAATATCAACAACGCTAAAAAGGCGATTCTTAAGGCGTTCAAATACCAAACCGAGGGCAAGGGCTTCTCGCTCATAGAGGTGCTGTCCACCTGCCCCACCAACTGGGGTCTTTCTCCCGAAAAGGCGCTTGAGTGGCTCAAGGAAAACATGATTCCCTATTATCCGCTGGGCTGTTACAAGGACAAATACGCACAGGAGGCGGCAAAATGAGCACAACACAGGTTTTATTCGCGGGCTTCGGCGGGCAGGGAATACTGTTCTCCGGTAAATTCCTCGCTTATGAGGGCTTGATGAGCGGCCGCGAGGTCAGCTGGCTCCCGTCCTACGGTCCCGAAATGAGGGGCGGCACGGCCAATTGCAGCGTCATTTTAAGCGAAGCGCCCGTCGGTTCACCAATCGTAACAAATCCCGATATCCTTGTGGCGATGAACCTTCCGTCACTCGACAAGTACGAGGACGCGACGGTATCCGGCGGCAAGATTTTTGTCGATTCCGCTTTAATCGAGCGTAAGGTTAAGCGGACAGACGTCGAAGCATACTATATTCCGGCCACCAAGCTTGCCTCCGGCGAGAATCTGGCAGGCCTCGCGAATATGATAATCTTAGGCAAGGTTCTACGCCATACGGCGCTGATGGACTACGAAAATGTCGGCCGCGCCATGGCAAAAATCGTATCGGCAAAGCGCAAAAACCTATATGACCTCAATCTCAAGGCAATCGAGCTCGGCTACAATTACGGCGAATAGTTAAGGCAAAGGTTCGGACAACTTAAATTTGAAAGGAGTGCCCGTTATGACAGAGCAACTCAAGGAAATCGGCATGAGGCTGCGTACCATGCGCATGATATGCGAATACACGCCTGAGGAGCTTGCCGCAAAGCTTGGCATCACCGTCGAGGAGTACCTCGAGTATGAGGAAGGTCTCAACGACTTCTCATTCAGCTTTCTCTACAACTGCGCGGAGATATTCGGCATAGACGTCTACGAAATTATGAGCGGAGACACGGCAAAGCTTTCAACGTGCAGCGTCGTCAAAAAAGGTCACGGCTTTGAGGTCAAGCGCAACGAGGCCTACGATTATCGTCACCTCGCCTACACCTTTAAAAACAAAAAGGCCGAACCGTTTCTAGTCACTGTCGAGTTCAGCGAGCATGTCCCCACCTTCCACGCCCACGAGGGGCAGGAATTCAACTACATGCTGTCCGGCAAGATGACGCTTTACCTCGGCTCTATCTCCTACGAGCTTGAGGCGGGCGACAGTGTCTATTTCGACTCCAGCATTCCGCACACCGTCCAGACTATTGAAAAGGAACCCGCCCAGTTCATCGCGGTGGTTATGAAATAACAAACTTCCGCATCCTACGAAAGGTTGGTTATATTATGGCAATCTATGAAAAATACACCGGCAGGGACAGGGATTCCTTTCAGTCGCTTGAGGACGCGCAAAAAAACTATAAACTGACATGGCCGGACGATTTCAACTTCGCCTACGATGTCATCGACGTTTTAGGCACCGAAAAGCCCGACAAGCTCGCGATGCTCTGGGTCTCGGCAGACAACGAGGAAAAATACATCACCTTCGGTAAGATGATGACCGAGTCAAACCGCGTGGCGAAATATCTCTATTCGCTGGGCATCCGCAAGGGCGACCCCGTCCTGCTTGTTTTAAAGCGCAGCTACCTGTTCTGGTACTGTATGCTGGCGCTCCACAAAATCGGTGCTGTCGCGGTTCAGGCCACCAACATGCTCACCGCCAAGGACTATATCTACCGCTGTAACGCCGGCGAAATCAAGGCTGTTATAATCACGGGTGACGGCAACTGCACCGAGCACTTTGACGAGGGCGCAGCGCAATGCGAAACCGTTAAACTTAAGCTCGTTACTAAGCATAAAAGCCCCGCGGGCGGCGGCTGGCTCGACTTTGAGCAAGGCTGTGCCGCGACCGGCGACGGTTGGACACGCCCGACAGGCGACGAAAAGACGATGGCTACAGATACCATGCTGATGTCCTTCTCCTCGGGCACGACGGGCTATCCGAAGATGATTCTTCACGATTTCACCTATGCGCTCGGTCATCTGATGACCGGCGTATTCTGGCATCGCGTCATCGACGGCGGGCTTCACTTCACCATCTCCGACACAGGCTGGCTCAAGTCCCTGTGGGGCAAGATGTACGGCCAGTGGCTGGGCGAATCGGCCGTGTTTACATACGACTTCGAAAAGTTCGACGCGGAGGACATCCTCTCAAAGCTCGACAAATACAAAGTTACCACCTTCTGTGTGCCGCCCACGATGTACCGCTTTCTGCTCCAGCAGGACGTCGCAAAATATGATCTGTCCGCTTTAAAGCACTGCTGCACGGCCGGTGAGGCGCTCAATCCGCAAATTTTTGAGGAATGGAAGCAGTATACGGGGCTTGAAATCTACGAGGGTTTCGGTCAGACCGAAACAACGCTGTGCCTGTCTACAATTTACCCCTGGATGAAGCCCGTTCCCGGCTGTATCGGGCTGTCCACCCCCGGCTATGACGTTAAAATTGTCGACGACGCGGGCGAGGAATGCGAAGCGGGCGTCACGGGTGAGGTCTGTATCGTCGTTGAATCAATGGAGACAAGGCCGAGGGGTCTTTTAAAGGGCTACTACAAAAATCCCGAAGAAACGGCCAGAGCCATGAACAACGGTTTATACCACACGGGCGACACCGCCTATCGGGACGAAAACGGTCTGTTCAACTACGTCGGCCGTAACGACGATGTCATCAAGTCGTCGGGCTACCGCATCGGACCGTTCGAGGTCGAGAGCGTGATGCTTGAGCACCCCGCCGTGCTGGAGGTCGCCGTCACTGGCGTGCCAGACCCTGTCCGCGGCTTCAACGTCAAGGCAA
>CAZDWM010000195.1:0-4450 GCA_964509145.1 uncultured Eubacteriales bacterium
ACATAACCCTCAAGCAGTTGATAAAAGCCCCTTGAGACCGTCGCCGATAACTTACGAAAGGTCAGTGCGCAGTCGAGCAGAAAAATTTCCTTGCCATGCAGCAGCCCACTGATAACGGCGCACTGGACGGCTCGCGTATTGCGTCCCAGCGCGATGTCGGCCAGCTCCGTCAGGCTCAGCTCGGTAATATATATTTTGTCGAATTTAAGGATATCCGCCTCGCATGTGTAACAATCAATGCCGCAATGGTTGAAACGATTACGTATCGAAACCGGCAGCTTATCAAAGCTACCGATAACGAGCGCGTCCGGCAGACCGGTTTTGTCCTTGGGTTCCGGCTCCACGGTCTCGCCCGTAAGCCTCATCACCTCACGCGTAATCAGCTCGACGAGCTGTTCCTTTGAAATGTCAGGCATTATTTCACCCCGTTTTATAAAAGAATCGTTCCCTTTGTATCCTTTTCAAGGCAGCAGGCGTTGGCCTCGTCGAAGTCAATGTGCATCGCAGGAGCGAAGGCGTCGTTGACCCTTATTACAACGTCCTCAAAGGTGACGGGGCGCTTGCCGTCGACCCGTACTCTGACATGCTGGTTGTCGGCAACTCCGTAGCTTTCCGCGTCGCATGGACGCATGTGGATGTGCGCCTTGGCGGCAATAACGCTGCCCGGCGCGTTAATCATGCCATTTTCGCCCACGATACAGACGTCCGCCGCGCCGTTCAAATCGCCTGACATGTTAACCGGTGCGTTGAGCCCCAGCGCACGGCAGTCGGTCAGCGACAGCTCAACCTGCACGGCGTCGCGTTCGGGACCAAGCACTGCGACATTATCGAGAACGCCTTTATATGTGACCAGCTTGACGCGCCTGTCGCTTAAAAACTGGTCGGGTTGCGACAGCTCGCGCACTGGGTTTAGCCGTTCGCCCTCTCCGAAAAGCTGTTCTACCGCCTCGACGGTGAGATGGACATGCCTCGCCGAAGCCTCGACAAGGATTTCTGTGACCTTCTCGCGGCATTTGCTGTCGCCGTCGCTTTTAGCCGCGGCGGCATATTTTTCGAGCACACGCCCGACAATTTCTTTTATTTCCTGCTCGTTCATATCAGTTATAATACTCCGTTAACAATCGGCAAAAGATGATGTGAAACGCGCTCGACAGCCTGTTTATTGCCGTTAAAATATCGTCCCTGCCGGGCAGCGCCGTCTCGGCGGCCAGCTCCGCCTCGCGCGACTTGGCGCGCAGGGCGTTGACGGCAGCCGGCAACTCACCCATCGTATAATCGGGCACAGGATGGTTTTTAAGCCCCAGCTCCGACTTGATGTCGTGTGAAACCCTGCGCAGTTCGGCATACGACAACCCAAAAAGCATCGTTTCTTCAAACAGCGCGTTTTTTACCTCCGCGCCGAGAATCCCGCGTGTAAACAAAAGCGTTTCCTGCAATTCCAACACAAGCTTTTTCATGCCGAGGCGCGATGACACTGTTTGGGCAAGGATAATATCGGCTTCAAGAGTGTCGATTTTGCCCCTAAACGTGATGACAGGGTGCGTCTTCGGTACCAGCAGATTGCCGCGCAGGTGTGTCATGTTCTCAGGCTTTTCGGCGTAGGCTTTGCCCGTCGACGCGTCGACATAAAGGCTTTTGGGCGTGAAAGACCGCGCCTGTCTTGTTTTGTCAAAACAGGTTACTTCGCCGCTGAGGACAATGAGCCGGATGCCCCGCGCGGCGAGGTACTCCTTAGCCGCGGGCGTCACAAACACATCCGGCGGCACGGAGTATTCCTTAATGCCGTCGGTCTGGAGCGAAGCCCGAAGGTCCGCTTCCGTCAATGTTCTCATGGATTATTTATCGGAGGTCTTGAGGGTGGGGAGAATGAATTCGACCTCGCTGTGCGGACGCGGAATGACGTGGACGGATACAAGCTCGCCTACCTTGGAGGCCGCAGCGGCGCCCGCGTCTGTCGCGGCCTTGACCGCGCCGACATCGCCCCTGACCATTACGGTGACAAGTCCGCCGCCGACATGAACCTTGCCGATAAGGCTGACGTTCGCGGCCTTGACCATTGCGTCCGCCGCCTCAATTGAGCCGACGAGCCCCTTTGTTTCGACCATGCCGAGTGCTAATAATGCTTCTGCCATTGTTTTATCCTCCTGAATATTGATTTGTGATTTTATAATGCGCAGTATTTCTGCGAATTAACAAATTAATGTGAATAATGTGAAATTATGTTGAACCGCCCAGACGTGCCAAGACCTCGCGCGTGATATGTTCTATTTCGCTTTTTGAAAACGACGGCGGCGAGGTGGGTGCGGGATTGACAGTTGTCAGCGGCTTTTCGGACACAGCGCCGGAAACTGTATCGTCCGTACTTCTCAAGTCTTCAAGCTCACGGCAGCCCCACGCCACACGGCGAATGTTGATGAGATTCAGGGGCGTGATGTTATCACTCGTGGCGCTGCCTCCGACGGAGCCGCAGCCGAGTGTCATAGCGGGAGCGAGCTTTGTTGTCGCGCCTACGCCTCCCAATGCGCCGGGTGTGTTGACCAGCAGCCTTGAAACGGGCTTTTTGAGCGCAAATTCACGGATAATTCTATCGTCATGCGAGTGAATCGTCATTGTGTGACCCATTCCCTCAACATTCAGAATCTGAATCGAACGCTCGCACGCCTGCTCCCACGACTCTTCAACGTAAAACGCGAGAATCGGGCAGAGCTTTTCACGTGCGTAGGGATTTTTGTTAGAAACCTCCGTCTGACGCGAAAGCAGTACGCGTGTGCCGGACGGTATCGTAATGCCCGCCATGTCGGCGATGGTCTGCGCCGTCTTGCCGACTATCTGCGGGTTCATCGTGCCGTTTGCGCGGAGAATGAAGCCCGAAAGCTTTTTAGACTCGTCATCGGACAGAAAGTATCCGCCCTGTGCCTCGATTTCAGCAACAACCTTGTCTTCGATGCAACGTTCGGTGACGATGGATTGTTCGGAGGCGCAAATGGTGCCGTTGTCGAAGGTTTTACTGTCGAAAATGCGCTTGACAGCCATTTTTATGTCGGCTGTTCGCTCAATATACGACGGACCGTTTCCGGGGCCGACGCCTATGGCCGGATTTCCGGAGCTATATGCCGCGCGAACCATCGCCTCGCCGCCGGTGGCAAGGATGATACCGACGTCGCGGTGCTTCAACAGCGCATTGGTCGCGTCCATCGTCGTCAGGCTGATAAAATTGACTGTTCCTTCCGGCGCTCCTGCTTCCGAGGCGGCCTTTTGAATGATTTTAGCAGTTTCGATGATGCAGTTTTTCGCGCCCGGATGCGGGCTGATGACAATCGAGTTGCCCGCCTTTATTGATATGATAGCTTTATACATCGTGGTCGAGGTGGGGTTGGTGGACGGTATTAACGCCGCGACAACACCCATCGGGACGCCGATTTCAAGTATGCCGTCGGCTTTGTTCTCGCTTATAATGCCGACTGTTTTCATGTCCTTGATATAGTTCCACGTCATCGTGCTGCCGAGCTGGTTTTTTAAAACCTTATCCTGCCATACGCCGAAGCCCGTTTCCTCCCACGCCATTTTTGCCAGCTCCTCGGCGTGCTTGGCGCACTCGGCGGCTATACGACAACAGATATCGTCAAGCTGTTTTTGGTTAAACGTCGCTAGAATTGCCTGCGCCGATTTGGCGGCGGCCACGAGGTCGCGCACCTCCTGAATCGACTGTAGATCCCTGTCGAGCGTCATTGTTTGAACGCCTCCTTTAATAAACCATCGGATTGTCCGCAATTTCGCACACGGTGTTCGCGAACGCCTCGCAGGCGGCTTTGCACGCCGCTTGGTCTCCGACGAGGAGTCCTCCTGCAAAGTTTGTTTCGGTGGGGGGACCGTAAAACACCTTCAATTCAACATCGGCAGCTTTAACCGCGGCGTCGAGACCGAGCATGGCCTCAAGCGGCGGGGCGATGAGATAGGCCATCGCGATGCCCTCCGGCACATCGGCTTCGTTCGACAGGAAAGAGCCTGTCCTTGATATGCAATGGGCAAAATAGACAATGGAATCGTCGTCGGCCGCGCTGTAAAAGCAGCTGTCGTTTTCTATGAAGCTTACGGCTGCCTGGATGCCGCTTCTAACCTCCTCCGGCTCGTTGGCGGCAAGAATGCCAATGAATTCGCCCGCTAATCTTGTGGAAGCGTTGTCTGAACCGGCATACATGCTGTGGGCGTAGACAACCCGTACACGCGCTTTTTTAGTCGCCTCGTCGAGCGCCGCGTAGGACACGTCGTCGCAGTCGGTGGTGATAATGCCGAGGCTGCGCTCGTCCTCAAGCGCTCCGAGCGACTTTAACAGCATGGGGTCGGCGTTCGGAATCATCTTGATGCTGAGCACAGTTGTTTTAATCGGGTCATGCTTCATGTATAATCTGTCCTTTCGGTCGGTTATCAGTTAACCAAATCCACGCCGCTG
>CAZDWM010000196.1:0-441 GCA_964509145.1 uncultured Eubacteriales bacterium
CCGCAATCGACAGCCTTTTTCATCTCGGACTGGCAGTTGGCCATGCCGCCCTTGATGGAGTGCATCTCGCAGGGCGCGTAGGCGATAACGATGGACGGACCGTGATAAGCCTCGGCCTCCGCAATGGCTTTGATGGTCTGGTTCATGTCGGCACCCATGGCTATCTGCGCGACATAGACATAACCGTAGCTCATGGCAATTTCTGCGAGGCTCTTCTTGGCAATCGCTTTGCCGGCCGCCGCAAACTGCGCGACCTGACCGATTTGTGACGCCTTGGAGGCCTGTCCGCCGGTATTGGAGTAAACCTCGGTGTCGAACACCATGATGTTGACATCCTCGCCGGAGGCGATGACGTGGTCGAGACCGCCAAACCCGATGTCGTAAGCCCAACCGTCTCCGCCGAATATCCAAACCGACTTTTTGGTAAGATAGTCCTTTTCG
>CAZDWM010000196.1:451-4342 GCA_964509145.1 uncultured Eubacteriales bacterium
CGGACTTCTTCGAGAGGTATTCCTTCTGCGCGAGGATGGCGCGTTCCGCGTTGCAGCAGTCGCAGTCCTCCTTGCAGACGCAGCCTTCAAGCATTTCGACGAGCACCTTTGTCGCATCCGCGTTTGCAGCGCCGTCGTCCAGTGTCGCAAGGTACTTGTCGACAACAGCCTGCATATCGGGGGACGCTGAATAGTCAAGCGCACGAAGCTTTGCAATTAAGTCGGCGCGGACAGCGTTCTGACCGAGATACATGCCGAAGCCGTGCTCGGCGTTGTCCTCAAACAGCGAGTTTGCCCATGCGGGACCGTGACCGTCCTTGTTGACGGTGTAGGGTGATGTGGCCGCCGGACCGCCCCAAATGGACGAACAGCCCGTAGCGTTGGAGATATACATTCTGTCGCCGAACAGCTGGGTGACAAGGCGCGCGTAGGAGGTTTCGGCGCAGCCCGCGCACGAACCCGAGAACTCAAGCAGCGGTGTTTTAAACTGGCTGCCGATGACGGTGTTGTCGGCAAGCTCGGCCTTAACGCTGACATTGTCGACCATATAATCGAATACCTGTTGTTGCTCCTCTTGGCTCTCGCGCGCAACCATCTTGAGCGAATTGGTCGGGCAGACGCCGACACATACGCCGCAGCCCATGCAGTCGAGCGGTGAGACAGCAACGGAATATTTGTAACCCTTACCTTTGCCCTTCTTATCGGCGAGCTTTGCGTTGGCGGGGGCGTTGGAGGCCTCATCATCGTTGAGCGCATATACGCGGATGGTGGCGTGCGGGCAGACATATGAGCAGCGGTTGCACTGCGCGCAGGTTTCGGAATTCCACTCGGGCACCATGACAGCGACGCCGCGCTTTTCGTAGGCGGAAGCGCCCTGCTCAAATGTGCCGTCGGCGTGGTCGACAAAGGCGGAAACGGGGAGCGAGTCGCCGTTCATAAGCCCGACGGGCTTCATAATGCTGTCAACCATCTTAACAAGCTTGGCGGGTCCCTTTTCCGTCGGGGCGGTCGCTTCGTCTGTCGCGTCAGCCCAGTCGGCGGGGACGTCAAGCTTGATAAACGCGGACACACCGGCGTCAATGGCCTTGTGGTTCATGTCGACGATATCTTGTCCCTTTTTGAGGTAGGACTTTGTCGCGGCGTCCTTCATATAGCCGATCGCTTCGTCGATGGGCATAACCTTGGCGAGCGCGAAGAAGGCAGACTGAAGAATGGTGTTTGTGCGCTTGCCCATGCCGATATCGGCGGCAAGGTCGATGGCGTTTACAGTGTAAAGCTGAATGTTGTTTTTAGCAATGTAGCGCTTGGCCTCTGCTGGCATATGCTCGCCCAGCTCATCGGCAGTCCATTGGCAGTTGATGAGGAACACGCCGCCGGGCTTAACGTCGTTGACCATTTTGAAGCCCTTGATGACGTAGGACGGGTTGTGGCAGGCGACAAAGTCGGCCTTGTTGATGTAGTACGGGCTCTTGATCGGGCTGTCGCCGAATCGCAGATGGGAAATTGTGATGCCGCCCGTCTTCTTGGAGTCGTACTGGAAATAGCCGCCCAGACCCCAGAACTTGCACTCGATGGTGCCTTGAGCCGCGGTATTGGGTGAGGGCTTTTCGTCTAGCGACGTGCAGGTGACGTCGTCGACGATGCCGATGGTGAACTGGTTCTTAGGCTCGTCCTTCGCAAGCTCGTCGTAAACGGCGAATACGCTTGAGGGCGGTGTATCCTTGGAGCCTAAGCCATAACGTCCGCCGACAACCTTGATGTTTGTTCTTCCGGTAAGGCTGAGCGATGTGATAACGTCGAGGTATAGCGGCTCGCCCAGTGCGCCGGGCTCCTTCGTCCTGTCGAGGACGGCAATTTTCTTTGCCGTCGAGGGAATGGCCTCAACCAGCTTCTCGGCAGAGAACGGACGGTATAGACGAACCTTGACAAGACCGACCTTTTCGCCCTTGGCGGTGAGATAGTCGATGACCTCCTCGGCTACATCGCAGATGGAGCCCATAGCGATGATAACACGTTCGGCGTCGGGCGCACCGTAGTAGTTGAAGAGCTGATAATCTGTGCCGAGCTTTTCATTGACCTTACCCATATATTTTTCAACGATGCCGGGAACTGCGGTGTAGTAGGCATTACAAGCCTCGCGGTGCTGGAAGAAGATGTCGATTTTTTGAATTTCATGGGACGTGCGGAAGCCGTCGAAGAAGTTGATGAAGGGGACGCGGCTTTCAATGGCCGCGAGGTGGGCAACGGCACTTAAATCCATGACCTCCTGCGTGTTGGTATCGGCGAGCATCGCGAAACCCGTCTGACGGCAGGCGTAAACGTCGGAGTGATCGCCGAAGATGTTAAGCGCGTGGGAGGCGACGGTACGCGCCGAAACGTGGAACACTGCGGGCAGAAGCTCGCCGGCTATTTTGTACATGTTCGGAATCATCAGGAGCAAACCCTGAGAAGCCGTGTAGGTGGTTGTGAGCGCGCCAGCCGCGAGGGAGCCGTGAACCGTGCCCGAAGCGCCCGCCTCGGACTGCATTTCAACGACCTTTACAGTTGTTCCGAAAATATTCTTCTGGCCTGCGGCCGCCCATTGGTCGACATAATCGGCCATGGGGCTGGAGGGGGTGATGGGGTATATGCCCGCTACCTCCGTAAACGCGTATGAGACATACGCCGCGGCGTTATTGCCGTCCATTGTCTTTTTCTTTCTTGCCACTTATTTGTCATTCCTTTCTAAGGTAGGTTTCATTATAAGATAAATTGCACCGACAAATATTTTAACACTTCTAGGGTTGAAAGTAAAGAGCGCAACGGCGGTTTTTGACCATGTTAAAAAATTTTACATATTATATGTATTATTTACTGATATATAGATATTTTTATAAATTATGGCATAGATATATTGATGAACCTTTCGGAAGGGAATGACATACAGAAAAAATGTTTGTGGTATTGCAGGTACAAGCGCACGCGGCAGGATTTCTGCAAAGACTTAAGGAGTACATATCACCCGAAGAGCCCGAGCTGACGAAAATTGCCGTTAAAAACGGCGCGCCGTTTTTTATTTTAAAAGTTAAAAAGAATAAGCAGGGCATACCGTGGGAGGACGTAGCATTTGCTGCGGGTAGGTGTGCCTCGCGTATCGTCGCGCCGAAGATGGTAGAGCTCCCGGAAAGTGGACCTGTCAGACGTTTTGTTCCGGAGTACCTGCCGTTTATGATGCTTTATCAAACGGTTCTTGATGTCCTTGGAAAAAGCGGTGTTTCACCGTCAAAGGTAAGTATCGGTATCGTTGACCGGCGGGGAATCCTTGCGGGCGTCATCGATAAGGCGGCCAAAAGTGCCGGCGTAGTTAAGGTCGTAACGGACGTAACGGAACGGTACACACAGGCGGCCGAAAATCTGATGGATGAACTCGGCGCGTCGCTTATGTTCGGGACACAGGCTCAAATGCTAAGGGACTGCAAGCTCATAATCAGCGGTGAAAGCGCAGAGGCTTGCAGCGAGGAAGCGGCGGTTTTTTCGCTTGTCGGCAACGGTGAGTCGACTGTCTTCGACAAATCTTTCATGGCGGGTTACGCGGTGCTGCCGGTGGAATACGCTTCACTCAAACCGGAGGACATAGATACATTGGTTTTCGCCTCGGCACTATACGAGCTGTGCGGTGTGCGACGCCTTGAAAACCTGACATACAAAACACTGATATGCGGAGAAACGGAGGTGGGCTTATACAAAGCGGCTCAGCGGCTGCGCGGGATTCTGAGCGGCTGACGTTTAATCTCGACACCTTGTTTCTTTGACAGCTCAAGCCATTTTTCATCGGACATTACGGGGATGCTTGCGATGGGGATATCTCCGATTTCTGTGTTGATGTAACCGGTTATCGGAAAGACGTGTTCC
>CAZDWM010000197.1:0-4330 GCA_964509145.1 uncultured Eubacteriales bacterium
GCTTGATTTCATCTGATTCCGACGAAAACAATGCATGTTTCAAATCGCTGTCGTCGCTGCTTGATAATGAAATAATAGATACGGTCTTTGTCGAGCCGACGGAAAGCGACGTTAAGGACAAGGACAAATTTTCAGGCAATGTGACTGGCTGGTTTGAATATACTGGAGTGTCTAAGTCCGGATTGGTTGTGTCGCAGAGCAGCGCGTTGATAGGGGACGGGAACGGCTTTGAAAAAATTGAAAATGTCCTGTCCCAGTTATCAGCTGTTTACAAGGCTGACGATTATAAGTCAATTTCAACCGTCACCTGTGCCATTTCCGACTTCGGCGGCGACGCGGAGTGCCTAAAAATTATCGGAGGCTGCGTTAAAGATAACGTCCTGCCTGAGAACTATTTAAAAACCTTTAAAATATCTAATTATAAAAAGACATCGATTACCACCGACGAATCAAAAATCTCGTTCACAGGCGAGTGCAACCCGCTTTATCCGTTAAAATGTAACTCGAAGGAATTGGATGTCACCGAGGACGGCGACTTCTCCGTTGAGCTGTCGCTCAACGTCGGTAAAAACATAATAGTTTTTGAACACAGGGGACAGAAGTATCAATACACTGTAACCTATGCTGTCGATATCATCAAAGGAATCAGCCCGTCCGGTACACTGAAAACACCTGGCGGAGGCACTCTTGAAATTCGCGTAACCGCGCACAGGAACGCGTCGGTTTACGCTACCCTAAACGGTTCGACAATCTCCATGATTAACAGCGGCGCTTTGATTTCCGGTAACGAGGACGAGTCGATGGATACCAGTTCAGATTATGTTACGTTTACGGGCACTTATAAATTGCCCGCGGGTAAGGCAAAGAGTGCCAGCCTCGGTGCTATCAAGGCATACGGCAACTACAGCGGTATATCGGACTCTATAGCAGGAGCTTCTGTTACAGTGACCGCCGACCAGACCATAGCGAACCTGCCGGTCATCACATATACACCGCCGCCGACCACGACAACCACTAAAGCAACCACGACAACTACAACAACCGAGCCGGAAAGCAGCGAACCGCTGACCGACGAATTCGGTTCTGAAATACCAACGAGCGAGAGGGAGACGACGCAGACGACGAGCGCAGCAACCACAACAGCAACAACAACACAAACTGCGACAACCGAGCCATTAAATCTACCGGCGTTATATACACCATATCAATATAACGGCATCAGCGGAATCTACAGAATGTGCGTCGTTAACACCGACTATACCGAAACAATGCCGCTGTCGCCGCTCAACGACCTTTCTGTGCCCTTAACCACGCCGCTGCTCACCGGGACATTCGATTTCATCACAGGCGAGTCGAGCTTTGATGTCTACACCTACTATAACTTGGGTTCCGGACGTAGGGTTTACAGGAAGGACGTCACCGTTATTGACAGTGCCTACGCCCTCCCGGCCAACAGCCTGACGGTGGTCGGCTCCGGCACCGAGTCGGCACAGACCTATATGAACCTCCACCCGACATGGAAAATACCATTCAATGTTGCTTTAAACGGTCAGAAGTACATAAACGACCCCAAAAACAGCAGGGAATATGCCGTTACAGCCCTTAGCGCATCCAGCCTCGACATCACTTTCTATTATACAGTCGCTTTGAACGGAAAGATTGACGTGTCCGGCAGCAATGTTATAAAGGATTATGACTGGATTAAAAGTTCAACAGGTCAGACCTGTACCTTAAGGCTTTATCTTAAGAGCGCTTCGAAATTCTACGGCTATTCCGTCAAATACAACAGCAGCGGTACGCTTAATATCTCAATCAAGGAGGGAAAGGGCTCGGCTGTATCGGGACATACCGTCATGCTAGACCCCGGCCACGGCGGCAGCGATATCGGAGCGTCGTGCGCGGCGAATTCGAGCACCTATAACGAGGCTAAAATTAACCTCCAGCTTGCAGAAAAAATAAAGGCAAAACTTCAGGCATTGGGCGCGACGGTACTTATGACCCGCACGTCAAACAAGGACGTCACGCTGGTTCAGCGTAAGGATATGGCGCGTAAAAACAACCCCGATATTTTTATCAGCATCCACTGCGATGCGGCGACCTCCAGCAGTGCTTATGGTACATCTGCTTACTATTACCGTGCCTACTCCTATTTGCTTTCTAAAAATATACACAACAATCTCGTGTCCGCATATAAAAACACAATATATGGACAGAACCTTAGCACGATAGACCGGGGCAATATCTTTTACCCGTTCAGCGTAACAAGGATTGAGGAATGTCCGTCTGTTTTGATTGAATACGGCTACGTCTCAAATATTTCTGAATGTAATATTTTGCAAAATGCGTCTCATCAGGACAGCCTTGCCACGGCGACGGTCAACGGAATCAGCGGTTACTTTGCCAACAGTTGATTTACCGTCAAGTGTCCTGCTAATTAACAGGCTTAAGCCCGCCGCGGGGATGCAAAGCAGAAACCACACTCCGCTGAACAGAGGGCAGACCTGCCCGAGGAGGTTGAGCGGTCTGTCGGAATAGTCCCAGACACCGAGGTTCAGCCATAAATTCACGACACAGCCCACGGCAAACTCCACAGCGGTGATAACAATACTTCCGGCGGCACACCTTAATATAAGGCTTGTGCCGCCCATTTTTTTATTAAGCGCGTATACAATTAAGAAAACGGTGCCTCCGGTAAGCGCCATCGTCCAATGTGTATAACCTCTGAATGCGACCTCAATTAAACCGTAAAGCACGCCGCCGAATATGAAAACAAAAATAACTTCCCGGAACTTTTTTATTATCGTCAAGATGTATCACCATATGATATTCTGTGCCGCGAAAGTTAAAATATAAAAAAGCACCGCCCGGAATTTTTTGCATTTCCAAGCGGCTATTTTTACGCAGGCTTCTACTTCTGCTACTCGGATGATGACGCCGCGTATCATTATGAGTTTGTGTAGGTGTTGGGTGCCGATTTCTCGTAGGGATTCTGTTTCGGGTAGGCGTGTTATTCGGATTTTTAGGTTTTCTGCTTTTGTGACGGATTGGGCGTATTGGGCGGGGGTGTAGGGTGTGGGTGACAGAATAGGCAGTACATGACACAAACCATGACACAAGGCTTTAATCACGTTGATATGCCTACAAAGCAAGCGGCTTCGAATCCCACCCTCTGCGCCAAATGGGAAGTGTTGATATATCAGCGCTTCTCGTTTTTATTAGTGTTTTCAATGGTTCGCTGTATTCACATGGTATATAAGATATTCTAAACAAACTCATTTTAGTCACTATTTCATGGCCGGTCATGACACGAACCATGACACAAACGGGTATTAAAAAAGCTCGCCCAGGCGTTTGCTGATATTTTCGCTGACTTCATCATCCTTATCTTCCATGATGTGCTGATAGACGGTTTTTAGCATATGTGTGGTAGAGTGCCCCATTCTTCTCATGGCGTATTTATCAGGCACGTTAAGCGCCAGCATGATTGAAGCGTAAAAATGCCGCATATCATGCAGCCTGCACCTGATCCCAAGTTTTGTTTTAACCCGCCAGAACGTATTGCCTATCACGTCCGGGTGAAGGGGAATGATATACTCACCATCCCGCTTCAATGTTTTCAAATGCGCAATGACTGCGGCTGGTACCTCAATGATGCGGTCGCCCTCTGTGCTTTTTGTCGCCTTGATATGCCATAAGTTATCATCATCCCTGACCATCGCCCGCTGAATGTGCAGCCGCGAACGGTCAAAATCAAAGTCTGACCATTTTACCACCGCCATTTCTGACCGTCTTAAACCGAGCGCCGAGGCGAATAATAAAGCCGCCTCCATTGGTGTACCCTTTACCGCTGCCATTAGATCGCCGATCTGCTTATGCGTCGGTATGATGATTCTTGCCTTCTTTGGTTGCGGCAATGATAGCCTATATACCTTATTTTTGCAATACAATCTCATAACGGCAGATAACAACCCTGACGCATTTCTGACGCTTTTCGGGCTATGCCCAGCTGCATACTCATTGATTGCAGACTGTTGCTTTTCTTGCGTCAAATCATCGAGCGGCAGGCCGATGATGGATGTATATGCGCATCTTTTCAACGCCTGGTATCCGTGGATAGTGGACGGAGATAGCACGTTTGATTTTGCGTTTATATAGTTGTCTATGGCCTGTTCGAGCGTGACGGTGACAGGTTGTTTCGATTCGTGAGCGTACTCAGCGGCCTTCATCTGGGCGATCTGACGCGTTGACCCGGTGAATGACTTATACAGGTCTTTTCCGTCCTTTCGGCCTATGTATATGCGCACACGCCAGGTGCCGGATGGTAGCTTTT
>CAZDWM010000198.1:0-4319 GCA_964509145.1 uncultured Eubacteriales bacterium
ACCATTATCATTTTTATATTTGTCTTCTCGTTCCTGTTTGCCGTACGCAAGGGGTTTGGTAAGCCGCACACGGAAGGACGACCGAAGGTCACAACGCATATCGCCGACAGCACCGTCATCAATACAACCCTTGTGTTGCTGTCACTTGTTTACGTTGTTTATATGCTTGCGCAGCTCGGCTATTTTTTCAGCGCGTTTTCCGGTTTGCTGCCGGAGGATTTCACGGTTGCTGAATACGCGCGCCGCGGATTCTTTGAAATGTGCTTCATCGCCTTTGTCAACCTCGGTGTAATGTTCCTGTCGCTCGTGTTGTCAAAAATCCGAGACGGGAAGATATCGCCGCTGACTAAATATCTTTGCCTTTTCATCGGTGTCTTTTCGATTCTTCTGATTTCGACGGCGCAGTCAAAGATGTTCTTATATATCGGCAGCTTCGGACTGACGACAAAGCGCGTCATCACCTCGGCGTTTATGGTGGTGCTGTTCCTCGTCTTCATCTATACCATAATCCGCATTTTCAACGCACGATTTCCGTATATGAAGTTTGCCGTCGCGACGGCCTGCGTCGTGCTGCTGGCGCTGACGTTCGCGGACGTCGACCGCTGTGTCGCGAAATACAACATATATGCCTACCACGCGGGGATTACGAATGAGCTGGATATGGATTTGTTAAGCGGTCTCGGCAGCGGAAGCACGCCCGAAATTGTGCCGCTCCTCGATGAAAAGGACGATACGGTATGGTGTCGGTCGGAACTGATACTGCTGGACAGAGCAGGCATATATTTCGATATATCAAATGATATGAAAGAATACAACGAATACGACGAGACAAAAATAAAGTCCTTCAACCTCTCGGAATACCGCGAAAAGGAAGCGTTGCGCGGTTATCTCGAACGGTTAAAGAACTATAAATAAGACCTTAACATCATAATATATTATTGAAGGAAGAAATAATCGAGTTGCGCAGCGGCGATTACACCAGCATGACTCCTCCGGCTTGGCGGATTCTAAGCGCTCTGCAACTGCCCTCGCCGAAAACCCTTTCCATACCTGTTTTGTATTTTGCGAGAAGTTCATTGGGTACAAAAGCCTGTATGGTGCCCGCGAAGCCGCCGCCGTGGACACGCCAGGCGCCCTTGCCCTCAAGTAATTCACGGCTCATAGCGAGCGCGAGGGAAACGGGCTGGCTTTCGGGCTGCTTGCAGGAATATACATTTTGGTTAAGCATATATGATGATTCGCCGCTGTTGATAACCAGCTTTTTAAAGGCGTCAAAGTCGCCCGCTTTCAATGCCGCCACCTCACCGGTAACGCGTTCGTTATCGTTAAAGAAGTGGATGGTACGCAGGACGGCTCTGTCGCCTGTTTTTTTGCGCACGGAGGCGATGTCGGTCATGAACGCGTCTTGCGGTACATCACGCAAAACCTTGTGTCCGAAGAATGCAGCGACGGACTCCATCTCTCGCCGGACGGCGGCGTATTCATCTGTGAGGTCGGCATGGCTGCCGCCGGTGTCGGTGATGCACAGCGTGTGACCGCAGGCGGCAAAGTCGAAGCTGAGCTTTTCAATTACCGGTGACGACGGGTCTTTAAAGTCGATTGTTACGAAGCCGCCCACGGCGCTGGCTGTCTGATCCATCAGCCCGCAGGGCTTGCCGAAAAACACGTTTTCGGCATACTGGGCTATCTGCGCAATCTCGACGGACGGAACCTTGCCGTCATTGAAAAGGTAATTGAGGATTGTTCCGAGCAGAACCTCAAACGCGGCGGAGCTGGAAAGCCCTGAACCGGAAAGTACATCGGAGGCAGTAGCGGCGTTAAAGCCGCCTATTTTATAACCCCGCTGGAGGAATCCGGCGCAGACACCGCGGACAAGTGCCGTCGAGCGCCCCGCCTCCTCGGGCGAGGGCATCATTACGGAAAGCTCGACAACGTTCATGTCGTGGCCTTCGGACTTGACCCTTATTATGTTTTCACTGTTAGGCGCGGCGGCGGCGATGGCGTCGAGATTGACTCCGGCCGCTAAAACCCTGCCGTGGTTGTGGTCGGTGTGGTTGCCGCAGACCTCGGTACGCCCCGGAGCGCTATAAAGGCTTGCCTCGCATTCGGTGGAAAAAATTTCGGCGAAGCTGTCGAGGACGCGCCGTACGCGCTTCTTGTTCTGCGGTAATTCATCGGGGTCTGTATAAACGGCGAGAAGCTCCTTGTCGAAGGTACCGCTTCTAATGCCGCTGTAAAGCTCGTTAAAACTGGCCATGCATCTTTCTCTCTTTTCCCTTTTTAATTTTTGCCGGTTTTGTGCCGGACGCAACAGCCTTATTGTGATTTTCCTTAAATTTTATGATAAAATCGACAACGTAATTCAAGCCGACAAGCAACGAACCCGATACCATCAGGAACACTATAATCGGCACAAGGAACGAGGCCGAAAGAGGCGAATAAACATTGCGGCCGATGATGGTGTACATCACCAGCTTGTAGGAAAAGCCGCCGAGTGAAATCAGGAGATATTCACCGTAGCCGATGTCCATCGCGCCGTAAAGCTGGCTGACGCTGTTGACGGGAAAGCTCGGAATCAGCCGGAACAGGAACAGCATGTAAGGGTTGCCCGAACCGTCGCGTTCGAGGAATTCCCTGATTTCGTCGTTTTTCTTGATGATACGCCGGGCGCCGCCGCCGCCGAGACGCTTGCCCCAGAAGTAGCGTATTGTCATCAGCCACGCGACGCCGATGAGGTTGACGAAAATGGCGGCATAACCCGGCAGGACAACACCGGTGGTGAGGCAGATGGCCGGAATCGTAATGAGCGGAAATACGCTTTTAAGCGTAAACAGCAGGAAAATAACCGCGACGACAATCCACCATTGTTTTAGCATTGCGACACGCGCTTCAAGCTCGGCCAGCTTAAGCTGCCATGTGTTATACCATATTTCAACCTCATCAATCTGGGCGAGAATCAGCACACTGAGAAAGACAAAGGCAAAAAAGATAAGGATGTAGCCAAGCAGCTTAATGAATGTGCGTCTGTTTCTGTTTTTATGCAAACACCTTACCCTCCGCTCTTATAGAATCACATAAACATGTATTGTATATTTTAACCTATTTATGCTGTCAGGTCAACGTGAATTTTGTAAATTAAATAAATTTATTTTTTCTGTACACCTTGTGATGGTTATGATATACTTAAAAAAACCCAACAAAGAAGGAGCTATTACATGAGAGCGGTTATTTTGGACGGCTACACGACGAATTCCGGCGATCTTTCGTGGGATTGGCTGGGCGAATATGTCGCCGATTACGCAGTTTACGATTATACAAAGCCCGAGGAGGTCGAGGAGCGGATTCGGGACTGCGAAATCGTCATCACCAATAAAACAAAGCTCCACAAAAAGGAGCTTGACAGCTTGACAAATACCGCTTACATCGGGTTGCTCAGCACCGGCTACGACGCGGTGGACGCCGCCTATGCCCGCAGCAGACGCAATATCCCTGTCACTAATATTCCGGCTTATTCGACGGAAGGCGTCGCCCAGATGGTGTTTGCCCTCTTGCTTGAGCACACGAATCGTGTTGCGCTGCACGACGCGGCGGTAAAGGACGGGGAGTGGGCGCGCAGCGGCAATTTTTGTTTTTGGAAGTCAAGTCTCACAGAGCTTTCGGGCAAAACCTTCGGCATCATCGGTTACGGCAAAATCGGCGGAACAGTCGCGAAAATCGCGAAGGCTTTCGGAATGAACGTAGTCGTCAACACCAGCCGCCCCGAAAGATACCCGGACGCAGGTGTGGAGTTCCTGCCGCTTTGCGAAATGCTGCCGCGGTGCGATTATATCAGCATCCACTGCCCCTACACGAAGGAGACCGACAAGATGGTTAACGCGGACTTCCTGTCAAAAATGAAGCCGACGGCGTTTCTCATCAACACCTCAAGGGGTGCCGTCGTCGACGAGCAGGCGCTGCGCGACGCGCTCGACAACGGCATTATAGCGGGCGCGGGCGTCGATGTGCTGTCGACCGAGCCGCCCAAGGATGACAACCCCATTGCTTTCAATAGCAAATGCCTTGTGACGCCCCACATCGCGTGGGCGGCGTTTGAGACGAGAAAAAGGCTCATGGGCATCTGCGAGCAAAACCTCAAGGCCTTTCTTGAGGGCAAACCGATTAACGTTGTTAACTAAAAGGGGTTAAAGCGCACTGATGGGACGAGAAATATTATTGAAATATCTGTTGACAAAACGCGCGGACTATAATATAATATACAAGCTTTGCAAGCGGTACATGGCGGCATAGCTCAGTTGGCTAGAGCATTCGGTTCATACCCG
>CAZDWM010000199.1:0-4312 GCA_964509145.1 uncultured Eubacteriales bacterium
GGGCGGCAACGGGCTCAGCGCTTTCTTCAAAAACTCCGTCGATATTCCCGCCCGCTTCAAGGGTCAAAAAGTATCGCTCAACATTTATTTCGGCGGCGACTCGCTTGTCTCGTTAAACGGCGTGCCCTATCAGGGCATGGATCCCTTCCGCAACAGCGTCCCGCTCACACCTTGCGCCGAGGGCGGCGAGCATTACGACATCGAGGTCGAGAGCTACTTTGTTTGGCATTCAAATGAATCCACCGACAAGCGTCTTGAATGCTCGTTTGTCGGCGTCACCGACCCCGAAATTGAGGAGGTCTATTGGGATATCAAGGCCGTCTTCAACGCGCTGTTCATGCCCGTGCTCGACACCTCGCTGTCCGAGCTTATACGCACGGTGCTAAAGGAGGCGTTCCAGTATGTCAACTTTGACCTCGCGGGCGACGATTTCAAGGCGGAGCTTAAAAAATGTCAGACAATTTTAAAAGAAAAGATATACAACAACCCGAATTACGCTTCGATAGGTCATCTTTCGCTCGTGGGTAACTCCCACCTCGACATCGTCTTCATGTGGGGCTTTAAGGAGTTTGTCCGTAAGCTTGGCCGTACGCACGCGACCACCTTACGGTTGATGGAACAGTACCCCGACTTCATCTTCTCCCAGAGCCAGGCGATCATGTACGAGGAAATGAAGAAGAACTATCCCGCGCTGTTTGAGCAGGTCAAGGCGCGCATTAAGGAGGGGCGCTGGGAGTACATCGGCGGTATGTGGGTTGAGCCCGACTGTAACCTTGTCTCCGGCGAGTCCTTCACCCGCCAGTTCCTTCACGGTGTGCGCTACGCCGAGGAAAATTTCGGTGTCACGCCGAAAACCTGCTGGCTGCCGGATGTGTTCGGCAACAGCTACGCCATGCCGCAAATTCTTAAAAAGGCGGGTATGGAATACTTCGTCACACACAAAATGGGCATCTGGAACGACACGAACCCGTGGCAGTACAACACCTTCTGGTGGGAGGGACCCGACGGCTCGCGTGTGTTCGCCATTGTCCCCCCCACGCACTTCATCGGTACGATGGAGGCCGATTCTTTAAAGGTCAACTGGCAGAAATACACCGACAAGACTACCATCGGCGAATCGATGTACTGCTACGGCTGGGGCGACGGCGGCGGAGGTGTTGACCCCGAAATGCTTGAATATGTCAAGCGTTATCAAAAGTTCCCCGGTCTGCCCGAAACAAAGACAAGCAAGATTGAGGACTCGCTCGCCCGCATGAAAGCCAACGCGACTGACGACAACATCCCCGTCTGGAAGGACGAGCTTTACCTTGAGGAGCACCGCGGCGTACACACCACCAAGGCGATGCTCAAAAAACTCAACCGCCGCGCCGAAAACCTTTACCGTGAGGCTGAGCTTTACAGCGTTATCGCATCCGCCTATGTCTACAATTACCCGCTTGACAAGCTCAATGAAGGCTGGCGGATGATTCTCACCAACCAGTTCCACGACGCTCTCCCCGGTTCGCACATCACCGAGGTTTTTTACGACCTGTTAAATAGCTATAAAAAAATCATATCCATCGGCGAAGCGGTGCGCGACGAAGCGCTTTCAATCATCGCGGACAGCGCGGCGGGAGGTACCTCCGACGGCAAGCCGTTCGCGGTGTTCAACGCTCTTGGCGTTTCGGCTACCTCAAGGGTCGAGCTGCCGTATGAGGATGTTGAAATCTTCGACGCCGACGGCAACAAGGTGCCCGTTCAGCGCTATACAAGATTAAGCGGAGAAACGCTGCTGGTGTTTGTCGCCGAGGACGTTCCGGCGGCAGGCTTTAAGGTCTATTATAAAAAGTCCGCGCCTGTTCCGGCGGCTCAAGCACAAAAAGGCAACATCATCGAAAATGACCGTTTCAGACTTGTCATGGACGACAGCGCCGAGCTTGTCTCTGTTTACGACAAACCAAACAGCCGCGAGGTGCTTGAGGGCAAGGGTAACGCGTTCCGCATCTACGAGGACATGCCCGGCAAATACGACGCGTGGGACATCGTCGCGACATATGTCGACGTACAGTTTGATACCGAACCCGGTATTGTTGAAAAAATCGAGCGGGGCGACGTCTTTACATGCGTCACCATTTCGAAAAAGATACTCAAGTCTTTTGTCCGCCAGAACATCCTTATTTATAATGACCTTGACAGAATTGACTTTGAAACTTATATCAACTGGCAGGAGCGCCAGAAGCTACTAAAGGTCGGTTTCGATGTCGACATCCGCGCCAAGAGCTACACAAGAGACATTGCCTACGCGACGATAGAAAACTCCAACTACCGTCATAATCCCTACGACAAGGCGAAGTTTGAGGTCTCGGCGCACAACTTCATAGACATGTCCGAAAAGGACTACGGCTTGAGCATCCTCAACGACTGTAAATACGGCTTTGAGGTTGACGAGCACCGCATGATGGTAACGCTTCTGAAAGGGCCTCTTAATCCCGACCCGATGTCCGACTACGGCGACCACTACTTCACCTATTCGCTCTATCCGCACGCGAACGACTGGCGCAAATCAAAGACGCTCACGAGGGGGCTTGAGCTGAACAACCCGATGCAGCCCGTCGCGCTTAAAGACGGCGCAAAGGGTGCGACCTCCGGTTCGTTCATTTCACTTTCGGCTGAAAACGTCACGCTCGAAGCTGTTAAGAAGTGTGAGGACGAGGACGCCTACATCGTGCGTGTGGTCGAAAAGACGGGCGCTTCCGCCGATGTGACGCTCACGTTCTTTAAGAATATCAAGAGCGCCGCCGAGTGCAATCTGCTTGAGCGCGAGGAAGTCCCCACCGCGTCGGATGGAAACAAGATTTATTTCACCATTAGACCGTTTGAAATCAGAACCTTTAAGCTTAAAGTGTAAGCTATTGAAAATCATGAAGCTGTCAGGTAACCTGACAGCTCCATGATTTTTATTACAGTGTAGTTATATGATTTTGAATGACGCAAACGAATAGGCAGGAAGCGTCAGCCGGATTTCCTCGGTTAAAGGAAACTCATTGATTTTTTCAAAATTGTGCGTTTCGTCGAGAAGGTGAACCGAAACAGTTTTTCCGTGTGCGTTTAAAACTGAAATTGTCAGTTCCGCATCCTCCGCGTCGGTATTGCTCACCGCGAGCAGGTCGTATGCCCCTGTCGCGGCGCAGGAATGTATCATGTCCGTGCCGGAGCTTGCGCATTCGTTTTCAAGCGAGTAAAGCTCGGCAAACTGTAGGAACGCATAGTATGCCTTTGTCGGTTCGAGAGACGGGACATGAAAAAGCGCGCCGTAGCTGCACCATAGCTGGGTGTCGTAATACATCGCCATATCAACGGGACAGTGCTGCATCTCATACAGCGCGCCCGCGACATACGACGCTCCCTTGGCGTTTCGCATATTGATGTAATTTTGCGTGCGAGGGTCGTCTGTTTGAATGTCGCATATGTTGCAGTTCCATTCGTCGTCTATCCGCTCGGTCTTCGTAAAGCCGTACTCTTCAAGCGTCTTTTTGACGAACTCGCTTTCCGCCGAGATTTTTTTCAACGATCCCCTGCCGAGATATCCGTGCCAGGTAAAAAAGTCAAGCGGCGCTTTTGTTTCCGATGCCGATATATAATCGAGAAATCCGGTAAAAAACCCTGTCGGTCCCGGCGTCCACCGACCGTCGACGTATGCGCCGAGAATGTAGCAGCTTGAGTAACCGCCGATTTTTATATTGGGGTGCTGTTTTTTTAAATAGTTAGCCGTGACAGAATACAGCCGGTAATATTCCTCCGCCGTACCTATCCAGTTTGGCAGTCCGTATGGCTCAACCTTAGGGTCGAGCGCGTCAGGTTCGTTCCATATTTCCCAGTAAACAATGTTCCAGTGATAGCCGTCCGCCCAGCCGTCGTTGTAGTGGCGGACGATATGCTCGCAGATACGCGCCCATTTCTCGGGGTCCTTCGGCGCGAAAATATTATACTTTTTCGGCGCGTGCTCAATAGTTACGCCGAGACGATAGAATATCTGTATACCCGCGTCATACAGGGGCTTAAGGTAATAATCCGTCAGCGTAAAATCATAGGAGCTTTCGAGCTCTGTATCGGCGTCAGGATTGACAAAAATGTTTGGTATGTCAATGTAGTGGCTGCCGCCGTATGTGCCGCCCGTGTCGTGTGTGCGGACAACCGGGGGCTTGAGCGCCAAAAACGCAGGCATAATCTCGCCGTAGTCCGTCTTTCGTGAGCAGTTATTGAAGCCGTGGACAGGCTTGATTTTTCCGGTGATGTTTCCAAAGTCGACATTGATTATATTCATTTGTTTTTT
>CAZDWM010000200.1:0-4295 GCA_964509145.1 uncultured Eubacteriales bacterium
TACGCTGTTGCCAGCGAGGGATTTTAAGTCCCTTGCGTCTGCCGATTTCGCCACATCGGCGCTTTGCCCGCCACTCATTGGCGGCGTGTATTATTATATTGCAACGGCTTCGTTTTGTCAACCGTTTTTGGGCTAAAAGTCGCGCGTCGAATATAATTTTTCTCTTGAAATGCCGGGCGGAATCCTATAGAATGAATTGGAAGCATAAGGCTGAAAGGATGATCATAAAAATGGGACTGTTTGAACTCAACCGCGATATAATCAAAGGGCAAGCCGATGGTAAAACCATCTGGCAGCCGCGCATAGACTGCTGGTTTTCCGACCGTGAATACCGGCACGAGCCGCTGCCAGGCAAATTCGCCGGATGCAGCCACAAGACACTTTACGAAAATCTCGGCTGCTCCGACCGGCTTTACGTCTTCAACGCGTGCTTCAGCCGCCACTACGACGAGACAATCAGGCGTACCTCCGAGAAGCTTGACGCGTTCACAAACAAAATTACTCTTTCGACGCCCGTCGGTGATGTTACAAGCATCAACCGCGGAAACACGTCAAATCCCGGACGGATGCCCGTCAAATGGTTTGTCGAGGATGAGGACGACCTCAAGGTCTTTACCTATATCGACGAGCACACATATTATACCTATTCACAGGAACGGTATGACGAGCTTTTCGCCGAGTATTCGCACCTCGGTCTGCCCGCCATCTTCTCACCGCGCACAGGTTTACAAAACATGCTCATAGATATTTCCGGTGTCGAGAATACCTATTACCTGCTTGCCGACGCGCCGGAGCTTGTGGAGCGTTATTTTAATGCCAGCTCAAAATGCTCGGAGCGCTATTTCGAGTTGGTGAGAAATTCGCCTTTTGAATGGGTCAACTTCGGTGAAAACCTTCATTGTAAAATCACGCCGCCGGAGTTGTTTAAAAAATATGTCCTGCCGGAGTTTGAAAAGCGCCGTTCGCTGCTCCCCGACCAGTTCCTTTACGCCCACTTCGACGGCGACTTTTACGACTATATCCCCTACATGAAAAGCGGCTGCTTCCTCGACGGCTACGAGGCGCTCACGCCCGAGCCGCAGGGCGACGTCACGCTTGAACAAATGCTTGAGGCGTGCGGTAAAAGTTCCTTCCTTGTCGATGGCATAGCAGCCACGTTGTTTTCGGACATTTACCCCGTCGAGCGCCTACGCGAGCAGACCGAGCGTGTGCTTCATATGTTTGAGGGACGGCTGGTTCTTGGCATCTCGGACGAGCTTTGCTCCGACGGCAGCCTTGAACGCGTTGAGATTGTTCGCGATATCGTTGAGAATTTCAACGCGACACGGTAAAATTAAACCTTATTACCATTCCGAGAAAGCCCTAACCGGCTATTTAATTACAACAAGCGTCACCGCCGAAATCAGCGTCTGAATCAGCTGGAAACGAAAAATAGTCTGGGTGTTCGACCAGCCCTTGTTTTTTCTCATGTGGTCGTGAAGCGGCGTCCTTATGTTTTTAAGCGCCTTGATTTTGAGGAAACGTATCATCGACACCTTAACTATGCCAATGAGCCCGTCACAGAGAATTACGAAGCACAACGGAATGCTTAAGAGAAGATTACCCGTCTTAGCTACCGTAATGCCTAAAAACAGACCGATTGCCCGAGAACCGGCGTCACCCATAAGCATTGAGCTCGGCTCGGAATTAAACCAGAGGTACGCGAGAATTGAAAACACCATTATGACGACTGTGTTCGCATAGTCTCTTTCAAGCCGCATTGAAGCGCCGATGAGCGTCAAAAAGACGAGCGAATTTACGGAAAGCGAACCGAAAAAACCGTCGATACCGTCGGTGCAGTTGGCGGCGTTTATCATCAGCCACAGGAACACCGTCATGACGCAGGCAAACACAACCGGTGGAATATGAAGGTTGTAAAAGATTATATTGATTGATGTTCTGTCGGGATTGAACCGAACGAAGGCCGCCGACGCGACGGCGGCGATAACCAAATCAATTGCGCCCTTTTTATATTCGCCCCACGGCTTTTCGGAACGGTCGTCAAGATAGCCCGACATCATGCCCGCAAAAACCAGAAGGTAATAGGCAATGTACTCCGCCTTGAGCGGCACAAACAAGAGGGCACACCAGATAAAGACAGAGGTTACAAGGATGCCCGCGCCCCTCGGCTTTCCCGCCGAAAGCTTGCCGTTAAACGCGAAATCACGCCCGCCGTCTCTCGGCAGGCGGTTTTTTAATGCCTTGAGCAGAATTAGCCCCAGCGTGAACGTTATTAGAATCATCGCGGCAAGCATCGCTTTTTCGGGCAGCTTGTCGGCAAAGGGAAGCAGATAAATCATAAAGTCAACTCCTTCATATATCTAAACGTTTTCAATAACCAGCAGTGCTTACCACCGGTTGTCAGAAAATTCGCAGAACGCCAGCATATCCTTGATGTTTAGCTTTGTGCCATCATCGAGCACGGCGGTTCCGTTCCATTTGCCGAAGACCTGATGGCAGCGGTTGCCTACCAAGCCTAACACGCGCGACGAGGTATAGTTGTCGTATTCGGGCGTCATGGTCATTTCGAACCGCCCGTCGTCGGATGTAAAATGCCACGGCTTCATCCAGTCCTTGTCGTCCTTTTTGAGATAAACATGACATATTTTATGACCCTTGCCGTTATAGAAAAGCATGTTCTCCGTCGCGGCGGACATGTCGCCGAAGCCCCAGCCGATTTCAAAGCCAAACACGCTGCCGTCGGGAAGCCTCGTGGAGCCGTTACCCCAGTACCAGCTGCATTTGTACGGCCACACTCCCCTGCCCCAGTCGAGAATGAGAAAGTCCCGCTGCGGGTTGAACTCGGCACGCTTTGTGCCTGCCTGAATATAGCCCTCCGCCGGCATTGAGTTGATTTTTTGATTTAAATAAAAGTGTCCTTTTTCCTTAAACGGCACCGCCATAACGAGCGATTCAAGCCCGTCGGGCACGCCCGCCTTGATATCGACCTCTATAGGCTCGCCCTTTAAGCCGAAGCCCTTAAACTTGATGCAGCGCATCTGCTTTTGTACACAGATTTGAAGGTTAAAGCAGACACCCTTGTTTTTTATAATGTGCGGCTTTTCGGTGTTTTCGGGAAGGCCGATTCTTCCCATGGTGAGCGGCGACATATTGAGCTTATCGACACGCTCGCCTGTCAAACGGTCGATGAGCGTGAAGCAGCCCCCGCCGCCTATGGAGATGTCGGCAACAGTCATCTGCATTGTGTAGCGCTGGTTTGAAAGCTGGTAAAAATCCCATTCCTTGATGCGCAGAGGATTGGCTTTAATGGCGTCGCGTTTGTAAACATAAAGATTATTCTTACAGAAGCCCGGCTTTACAAGGCTACCGCTTTTGTCCAGCAGTTTGGTTATTTCGGTTATCTCAACCTGCTCCATTCAAAACGCTCCTCTATCTGAAGATTTCCGCCGCGATGCGTGTCGCCTCGGCGGCGTCCTTTGCATAAAAATCGGCACCGACAAGACGCGAATATTCCTCGTTGAGCACCGCGCCGCCGACCATTACCTTGCAGTCGACACCGGCGTCCCGCAGCGCCTTGACAGTCTCCTCCATATAGCGGACAGTCGTCGTCATGAGCGCGCTCAGACCGACGAGCTTAATCTTCTGTTCAATCGCCGCAAGCACGATTTTTTCGGGGTCGACGTCCTTACCGAGGTCGACGACTTCATAGCCGTAGTTTTCGAGCAGCATCCTCACAATGTTCTTACCGATGTCGTGTACATCGCCCTTAACGGTTGCTAGAAGGATTTTTCCTCTTGAATGTGAGATGTTCTTTTCGCCCGCTTCATATAGCACGTCGAAGCCTGCCTTGGCCGTCTCGGCGGCCGCCATGAGCTGCGGCAGGAAAAACTGGCCGCTTTCGTAGCGCCGACCTGTATCGTCGAGCGTCGGTATAAAGTAGTCGTTTATGATTTCCATCACGCTCTTGCTCTTTAATGCCTCGCGGACGGCGGTAACAATACTGCCCTTGCGTCCGTTTAAAATAATATCGTAAATATCCTTGGTTTCGGCGGGTTTCGGTTCTGTCTTTGTTTCCATTGATGAGTGCGTTCTGATAAATTCCGCCGCGTTTTTATCCTCGTTGTTGAGCACCTTGAACGCCGAAACAATCTTCATATAACTTTCGGACAACGGATTTAAAATCGGCATGTCTAGCCCCGCTCCGAACGCGGCGGCCAGAAACGTGCTGTTGACAAGCTCCCTGTCGGGCAGCCCGAACGAAACGTTACTGACGCCCAATACCGTTTTAAGACACA
>CAZDWM010000201.1:0-4291 GCA_964509145.1 uncultured Eubacteriales bacterium
ATTATTATACCACGAAAAATAAACTTATACAAGTTTTAGTTGTAACAATATACTAAATTAACTAACTCAATATTAGCGCGGTATCGGATTGTGATAAGTAAAGGACAATTATGTCATGCCACCGCTGATATCCAGCCCCGTGTCGTACAGCAACTTGGTAGAAAGCAACTCGAGGCTTCCGTCGTCGTTTTCTTCGACAACATAACTGATTGTTTTGGCCTTCAAAATATTAGCGGAGTCCGAATAGTAGTCAATGACAACGGTGTGCAGCTTGGTCAGCGGGTTGTATTGCTCGGACGATAAGGAGCAATCAAGCCACTGACCTCCGTGTCCGTCAAAAGATAGGGTATCGCTGTACGCTTGGTATTCAGCACACTTTGTAAAATCAATCTTGGTAATACCCAGAACGTTTTCAGCGTTGCGTTCAAGATCCTCGCGCTTGACTTCGTTTATGCCCAAGTTAAAGATAATGGCAAGCGAATAACAGAAATCCGTAAAAACATCGGTATCCGATGTGTCCGGAACAATTGTATTAAAATTATCTGTTGTAAAAAAGCTTCTTATATAAACTGCAAAGTTCATACAAAAATAAGCCGCTTCGCTTTCGCGCGGAAATTCATCATCCACATAGAATAAGTTGATTGCTTTATCCGCCGGTTTAAACAGTGTGACATAATCGTCAATCTGACTGAGCTCAAGATTCCACAGACTTGTACCGACGGGGAATAGCTCACTGTCGCTTTTAGCAATGTTTAACTGGACTAAAAAGACACCCTCGGATGGCTTTGACTCCACGAATTCATAACTCTTGATATCAACCGACTTTAAAAATGAATAGGCCTTCAAGGGGTCGCCCGGTTCGTCTGGTCTTACGCATATTAGATCAAGGGTTGTTTCAAGGTCTTTATCGACCAGACTGGTTAAAAACTCATTTGCCCGTAAAACCAAATAATAATCATCATCGCTGTATACGGGTTCGGAATTGCCCGTCAACGCCTCGGTTTCAGTTTCGGCTGCCGTTCCGATGTTCCGGCGCTGTCTGAACGGTCGACATCTTTAGCTTTTGTAAAATACACCGCGCCCCAAACACACGCGCTGACTAAAACCGCGGCGCACAGCAGCACAACAAGTATCTTAACCTTGCCGGCTTTTTTCATATTACGACCTCCCGAATGATTAAGAATGACTGCTTATTTTAATATACTGAAAATATAATAGGAAATCAATGCCTTTAGGTAAATTGTGATAATTTGTAATCTATATAACAAAGCGCCGTACAAACATATGCACAGCGCTTAATATGTTAATCAACCAACATAAAAACGGTCAGTCTTTAAATATCTCCGGCGTGATGATGACACCGACGCGCTTGAGAAAGTATTCGTAGCCCCACGCGTTGCCCTCGCTTCGCCAGCTGCCGGGGCCTAACCAGCTGTGCTTATAATCGGCGAGGTGAACGGCACCGAACGCGTTCGCACGGTGGGTGAAGAGCTTAATATCGAGAGTGTGGCTGCCTGCGGACAGATTTTCGGTCGTGCGTGTGTACGGCGGATAGACAATGTACCCGGCGTCTTTTCCGTCGACGAAAAGCTTTGTAGCCGCGCCCTCGTACTGCTTGAGCCTGACGGTTACGCTGCCGCCGTCTGTCTCGAAGGGGATATGATAGGTGATGTTGCCGCCGTAGAACGGGAAGCCCTGGTTGACGATGTCACCGAAGCAAAGCGTTTTCGGCATAGTGGTAATCACCTTTTTACGCCCCGCGACGTGTACGCCGAAATTACCGAGCAGATAGCACCATTCAATATCCGTTCGCTTGCCAAACGGAAGTGTAATGACGAGCGTGTTGACGCCCGCCTTAACCGCAGGAAGCGGCAGCGTCTTGATTGATTTGTCGACATACCAGCCGTCAATGTCGGGCATGACGCTTTCGCCGTTGAAGGTGATGACCGCCTTTTCAGCGTCCTCAAGGGCGAGCTTAGCGCCGGTGTAATCAATTTCGCTTTCGATATCGAATTTAAGCGTGACGGTGTGCGTCGGCGGTTCGTTTTCAATCACCCACGGTTGGGCGACGGAGTTTTTGCGCGATGGCCAGCCGAGCTTATCGCGGCATATGTTGTCGGCAATCAAAAGCTCATCGACGGGAGAAAAAGCGTCGTCGTCGACGCGGTATTCCGCCGCGTCGAGCAGCAGCACGTTCGGTTCGTCGGTGGTGTAGGAAACCTCTGACTGAACACAAACGCTTATTTTATCAGATATCTCCGGCGTAACGGCAGTATAAGGCTGTTCCTGTGGCTCAAAGCAGAATTTAACAAGCAGGCTATCGTAGTCGTAAAGCTTTGTCGTGATAACAGTATTCCCGTTGATGTGGTTATAGTCCACAGCGTATTTTTCACCGTCAAGTGTGTTGTACAGGACTGGGTAGTATTCGCCTTTGACTGATATTTTTAAGTCTTTACTTCTCGAAAGATGCTTGTTGTTTGGCTCGCAGGCGTGCGACACAAACAGCCATAAACCGTCGCTGTCCAACCTCAAGCCGTGGACAAATTCTTTCGCTGTCTCGCCGTTGTCGTAAAGGATTGACAGCATTCTGTTCTCTTCAAGCTCGGCAAGAATTGAAGCACGCGCGTAGGGTATCAGCTTCGCTTTTTTACAAAGCGCTTCGCCGCGCGCACTACTGACGGCGTTTTCGCAGGTCGGGGCGTTGCCCATGAAAATCAGCTTGCCGCCGTCCGCCGCGAATTGCTCAAGCCGTTCAAGCGTTGTGTCGCGAAGCGTTTCGCACGCGGGGACAATAACCGCGTCGTAGGACATTTTGCCGACTTTTAAAGGTGCGCAGCCCTTTTCGCAAAGCGAGGGAAGGAGCGATTCGCTGATGAAATCGAAATCAACAGAGCCTTTAAGCAGCCAATCGGTCAGGTTTTTAAAATTGTCGTCGAGCTGGGCGCGGAGCAACGCGGAGCTGTCGTTGGGTCCCCAGTGAAGCCAGTAGCTTTCGACGGGGTGAATTACGCCGACCTTAACGACAGGAACGCCCCTCGTCATCGCGGCGTTGACCCGCGCAAAATGGTTTTCGACATAGGAATATTCCTTGTGCCACGGTGACTGATAATTGATGGAGGCGGGGTAGTCGCGCTTCGCTTCGCCCGCCATCGAGACCCATGAGAGATGCGGCACACGCACGGTGACGCCCAGCGCCGCCTGCCAGTCCCCGTGGAGCTTGTGCCCTCTGAAATCGAAGTCCCAGCCTGTCACGCCGTATAGCTCCGACAACACTCCTTCTCGCCCGAACTGGTGCGCGGCGGATTGCGCCTGTTTGGCGGTGGTCAGCTCGAAGCTGGCGCAGAGCATGTCGATGCCCGGCAGGTCGAAGCCTCTGTAGGAGCGCATCGCCTCGCCCAGCGCCGCCGTCTGGCTTTTTAGCGTCGGTTCCTCCATCATGTGCCCCGTCAGCATCAGCCCGTTTTCGCGGCACCATCCGCCGCAGTTGTCGGCGAACGCCTGTGCGAAGCGTTCGGCGACATGATCGTGATAATGGTAGCGGATGACCGACACGCCGTTAGGCGGCAAGTCCCAAATCAGCTCAGGGATGCCTGCTAAAAGGTCTTCGTTGTAGGCTGCCTTGAAGGTGTCGGCAAGGTCGTCCGTCCACGGCAGGACGATGTCGTGCTTGTCGTGCGCGTTCGGTAGGACGGACTTGCGTGTAAACTGCGGCTCGTCGGTAAAGATAGCCGGTACCGTCCCGCCGAATTCGCCGCTTATCCATTCCTTATATTTTTCGTGCGTCACCTCGATGAAGCGGTCGATGGACGCCTTATCGAGGGTGTTGACATAAGTCTGGTTGTTAAACCATGGGGAGGGGGTATGTATCTCGAGATAGGCGTACCACTTTTCGCCCTTGACAGGTTCGTCGCTGTCGATTGTACGGTATTCGGCGAGCGAGCCATCGGCATTAAGCACTACATCGAAGCAGGCAAGTAACCAACCGTTTTCGCTACGAACGGCGCGCGCGGAGGAGTCGTCGATGCTTTCAATTTTGCCGCTGTACGGCGTGTGGGTAAATAGCAGATACCGCGCACGGTATTTTTCATCCTTTGTTACAAGCCCTCCGGCGGCGCCCGACGGCCATCTGTCCTCGTCGTAAAGCCACGCGAGCATTTTTTCATCCCTGGCCTTGTCGACACAGGCCTTGATATCCTGCATATACTCGTCGCTCATGTAGGGTGTCGCCAGCCCCGTTCGCACGTGCATGTGAAAACCGCCCATGCCCATTTTATGCAAAATATCAATTTGG
>CAZDWM010000202.1:0-4281 GCA_964509145.1 uncultured Eubacteriales bacterium
GAAGCCGTAGAAACGCGCGATTTCCTCAGAAACATCGGCCTTGTGCTCGACGTCGCCTCTGAACGACGGTACAAGTACCATACCGTTTTCAACCTTGAAGGAAAGGGACTCGAGAATTTCCGCCTGCTTGTCGGCGGGGACGTCGATGCCGATGAAGCGGTTTGTCCAGTCGGGGTCGAAGGGTACGGCGGTCTGGACGCTGTCGGTCTTGTCGCAATCAATCACACCGTTGACAACATCGCCCGCGTCGAGCAACTGGACAAGCTCAAGCGCCCGGTTGAGGCAGTTGCGGCAACCCTTGGGGTCAAGCCCCTTTTCGTAACGCGCCGAGGCTTCCGTGCGCATACCAAGTTTTTTAGCCGTTGCGCGAATTGACGGACCGTTGAAGCAGGCCGATTCGAACACTATTGTGTTTGTGTTGTCCATGATGCCGCTGTGTTCGCCGCCCATGACGCCTGCCACGGCGACAGGTTTTAAAGCGTCGGCGATGACGAGCATATCCTCAGTGAGCGCTCTTTCCGAGCCGTCGAGCGTTGTGATAGTTTCACCGGACTTAGCTGTGCGGACGATAACCTGTTTGCCATCAAGGAAGCGGTGGTCGAACGCGTGCATCGGCTGTCCCAGTTCGAGCATGACATAGTTTGTGATGTCGACGATGTTGTTGATGGGGCGCACGCCGCTCGCGCGCAGACGTTCGCGCAGCCAGCGTGGGGAGGGGGCGATGCGGACGTTTTTGACGACGGCTCCGGCGTAGCGGTAACACTTTTTGCTGTCGAGGATGTCGGCGTTTAAATAGTCCTTCACGTCGCCGTCGCCCGGCTTAACGTTCGGAACAGGCATTTTAAAAGGGATGCCGAAGCTGACAGCGGCCTCGCGAGCGAGACCCATAACCGACAGGCAGTCCGGGCGGTTGGGCGTAATTTCAAACTCGGTGACGACATCGTCAAGCCCGATAGCCGTTTTAATGTCCGTGCCTGGTGTACGGTCACAGTCGCTGCCTAGGACAAAGATGCCGTCGCTGACGGCGTAGGGAAAATCGTGCGTTGTCAGCCCAAGCTCGCCCAAGGAGCAGAGCATACCGGCGCTTTCAACGCCGCGAAGCTTGCCCTTTTTAATCTCTTTGCCGCCAGCGACGACGGAATTATCGAGCGCGGCGGGGATATAGTCGCCCTCGGTGAGGTTTTGCGCGCCTGTTACAATTTGAATCGGCGCTTCTGAGCCAACGTCAACCTGACAGACCCACAGGTGGTCGGAGTCGGGATGGCGTTCAAGCGAAAGAAGCTTACCGACAACGATGTTTTTAAGCTCCTCGCCCTCACGCTCAAAGCACTCGACTTTTGAGCCGCTCATCGTCATTACATCGGCGAATTCCTTGTCGCCCGCGTCTATTTTAACATAATCATTAAGCCATTTTTTAGATAATAACATAATCAATCGTATCCTTTCTGTTCACTCGGAGCTTAAAACTGCGACAGGAACCGCATGTCGTTTTCGTACAGGAGACGCATGTCGTCTATCTGGAAGCGGAACATCGTGATTCTTTCGAGTCCCACTCCGAACGCGAAGCCGCTGTATTCGTCGGGGTTTATGCCGCCGTTTTGGAGCACCTTCGGGTGAACCATGCCAGCGCCGAGGATTTCAATCCAGCCCTCACCCTTGCACATCGGGCAGCCCTTGCCGCCGCAGCGGAAGCAAGAAACATCAACCTCGCACGACGGCTCGGTGAACGGGAAGTGGTGGGGACGAAGCCTGATTTTTGTACTTTCACCAAACAGACTTTTAGCAAGCTTTTCAAGGCACGCCTTGAGGTCGCCCATGGTGATGCCCTTGTCAACGACCAACCCCTCTATCTGATGGAACAACGGCGAATGTGTGGCATCGACAGCGTCGGAGCGGTAAACACGACCGGGCGCGATGATTCGGATAGGCGGCTTATGCTGCTCCATATAGCGTATCTGGACGGGCGAGGTCTGTGTACGTAGGAGGACATTGTCGGTGATGTAAAAGGTGTCCTGCGTGTCGCGCGCGGGATGACCCTGCGGGATATTGAGCGCCTCGAAGTTGTAATAATCAAGCTCAACCTCGGGTCCCGAAGCGATTTTAAAGCCCATGCCGAGGAAGATGTCGGTTACCTCGTCGAGGACGATGGACAGCGGATGCTTGTGACCCATAGCGGCGGTTTTGCCGGGCAGGGTGACATCTATCGTTTCAGAAACGAGCCGCTCCGCCTTTTCCTTTTCCTTGAATCTCTCAAAGCGGTCGGCGATAAGCCCCTCGATGGCCGCACGAACCTCGTTGGCCAGCTGACCCATAACGGGGCGCTCCTCCGCCGACAAGCCGCCCATCTGCTTTAAAATAGCGGTCAATTCGCCCTTTTTACCGAGATAGGCGATGCGAAGCGCCTCAAGCTCGGCCTTGCCGGGGACTGCGGTGATTTTTTGAGCGGCCGTCTGCCGCATCTGTTCAAGTTGAGTTTTCATAATGATTTCCTCCAATATACCGTAAATACAAAGATTAGCTGTTATTCGGGGACAAAAAAAGACTTCGCCCCGACGAGGGACGAAGACAAAAATCTCCGCGGTACCACCCTGCATTTCCGCCTAAAAGCGAACCCTTCACGCGCACGATGGCGCGCTTTGTCGTGTAACGGCGACCGCCCGTCGCGACCTACTGTTGCTTCAGCCGCGCCGCTCCGGAGTGAACTTCGGCGGAATTATAACATAAACGCGCTTTCAGCCTTGACGCATTCTCTCTGTTTGCCCAATTCCCGCTTACTCTCTCCATCATTGCGTTATTTGTGATAATATATCATATTATTTCCCGAATTTCAAGCGTTTTTTATTTTTATTTATTTTTTCTTTTTTCAGTCACGACACGCCGTGACCCTACATATTATGCGCAATACTAATGAAGGGAAACGGCGTGCTGTGTCCGTTTTTGCTATTTTGGTCTAATCCATTGCAATATCGGCAGAAAATGTGGTATCATGATAAAAATATTTGAATTTATATGAGTATTTTTCATACACCACAGCGAATAAGAGGTGTAAGCAGAGACGCTTATGCCCGAGGGGAGGTTCCCGCATGGAAAACGGTGCAAGTAGCTACCGCCGTTTCCTTGAAGGCGATGAAAATGCGTTTGGCGAGATTATCGATTTGTACAGAGAGGGTCTGATATTCTTCATCAATCGTTTTGTGCATAATTATTCCGTAGCCGAGGAGCTGTCGGAGGACGTATTTTTAGAGTTGCTGATACATAAACACAGGTATAACTTTAAAAATTCTCTGAAAACTTATCTTTACGCTATCGGAAGGCATAAGGCAATAGATTATGTCCGCAAGCTGACGCGGCGCGACGAGGTTCCGTTTGATGAATCGGTCTATGCAGCCCAAGCAGCCGATTTTGACGAGACCTTCCTGACAGGGGAGCGCAGCCGTCAGCTTCATACGGCAATCGACGGCTTAAACGGCGACTATCGCACAGTACTGCATCTGTTGTACTTTGAGGAAATGTCCGCCGAGCAAGCAGGAACGGTTATGAAGAAAAACAGAAAACAGGTTGAAAATCTTGCGTACAGAGCAAAGAACGCATTGAAAAACGCTTTGGAAAAGGAGGGATTTTGCTATGAAGACCAGGGATGATTATCTCGAAAGTATTTATAACAAACGGGAAAAGTATGTCGCCGAACAGCGTAAAAAACGCAAAACGGTGTTGTCGTTTTGTGTCCCAATCACCGCTTGTATAGCGGTGGGTACGGTCGTTATCTTCGGCTCATCACGCGCCGATACTGCAAAGTCTCTCGACCAGGATGCGGGCTCCTCTCTTAACGGGGACATGCTCCTTGAGGGGTGCTTTCAAACAGACGAAACCGTTCTTTATGATTTCGGTGAAAGCGACTATGATGAAAAATATAATAACGGCGAAAAGGCCTGTGGTATAGAAACCGCTACCGCCGGGGTGCAGCAGGAAGCTCCGGATATAGCCGGGAACGCGGAGCCTGCCGAAAAAACGACCTTAGCATCCAACAAAACGGCTAACAATACCGCAACAAGGAATAGCGTCGAATCTGACGACGCATTGCAGATGACGGCCGGTAGTTTTACCAACATCACAAGCGACAACACAACCACAACCGCCGCCGCGACGACAAAGAACGAAACGACGATGGAAAGCGGGCTTCATATTAAAAGCGCTTCGGGTTCAATCAGCTCCGGCACCGGTTGGGCTTATTCGTCCGAGATGGATTACAGTGCCTATGAAAACGCCTTTATTTGGGCTATC
>CAZDWM010000203.1:0-4216 GCA_964509145.1 uncultured Eubacteriales bacterium
CGATAACAATAACGGTGTTGCCCGTGTCTACAAGCTTCTGTAAAACCTCAATCAGCTTGTGAACATCCGCTGTGTGAAGCCCCGTCGTCGGCTCGTCGAGGATGTAGACGGTTTTGCCGGTCGAACGCTTTGAAAGCTCTGTAGACAGCTTGACGCGCTGTGCCTCGCCGCCCGAAAGTGTAGTTGCAGGCTGACCGATTTTGACGTAACCGAGACCGACGTCGTAAAGCGTCTGGAGCTTGCGGCTGATTTTCGGCAGCGCGCCGAAAAAGCTTAAGCCCTCCTCGACGGTCATTTCAAGAACATCATAGATACTTTTATCCTTAAACTTAACATCAAGCGTCTCACGGTTGTAGCGCGCGCCCTTACACACCTCGCAGGGTACATATATATCTGGCAGGAAATGCATCTCTATCTTGACGATACCGTCGCCCTGGCAGGCCTCGCATCGACCGCCCTTTACGTTAAAGGAAAACCGGCTGGCACTGTAACCCTTGCGCCTGGCGTCAACGGTAGAAGCGAACAGCTCTCGGATATCGTTAAAAACACCGGTGTATGTTGCGGGGTTGGAGCGCGGTGTGCGACCTATCGGCGACTGGTCGATGTCAATTACCTTGTCAAGGAATTCGATGCCCTCAATACCGTCGTGGTCGCCCGCGAATTTCTTCGCGTTGTTTAGCTCTGCCGCGAGGCGTTTGTACAGAATTTCGTTGATAAGTGAGGACTTGCCGCTGCCGGAAACGCCCGTGACGCATACAAATTCGCCCAGCGGAATGTCGACAGTAATATTTTTAAGGTTATTTTCACGCGCGCCTTTAATGACAAGGTGCTTGCCGTTGCCTGTTCGCCGTGTTTTCGGGACGGGTATTTTTTTATGTCCGCTTAAATACTGGCCTGTAATGGAATCGGCACACTTCATAATATCGTCGGTAGTGCCCGCACAGACAACCTTGCCGCCGTGAATGCCCGCGCCAGGACCGATGTCTACAATGTAGTCGGAGGCGAACATGGTCTCCTCGTCGTGCTCGACGACAATCAGCGTGTTGCCCGCGTCACGCAGGTTTTTTAAGGTGCCGATGAGCTTGGCGTTGTCGCTCTGGTGCAGACCGATGCTCGGCTCGTCGAGAATATACAGCACGCCCATAAGTGACGAACCAATTTGTGTAGCGAGGCGTATACGCTGGCTTTCTCCTCCTGACAGGCTGCCGGAAGCACGCGCGAGGGTGAGGTAGTCAAGGCCGACGCTCACAAGAAAATTCATGCGCGAGCGGATTTCCTTTAAAATCAGCTCCGCGATTAAAAGCTCTCGTTCGGTCAACTGGAGGTTGTCGAGAAATATCAACCCATCGTTAATCGGCATCTGTGTAAACTCGCTGATGTTTATGCCGCCTACGGTGACGCTGAGCGATTCGGGCTTCAATCTCGCGCCGCAGCAGTCTGGACACTTTTGAGCCGTCATATACTGCTCGATTTCCGCGCGTGACCATTCGCTTGAGGTATCCTTGTAGCGGCGCTCAATGTTGTTGATTATGCCTTCAAACTCTGCAAGGTAGGTGCCGCTTCCGTATTCGCTGCGCCGGTGCAGCGTTATTTTTTTGCCCTTTGTGCCGTAGAACAGCGCGTCAAGCGCCGCCGGGGAAAGGTCTTTGACTGGCGTATCCATCGAGAAACCGATGAATTCCGCTAAGCCCTCATAGTACATCTGCGCGATGGTACCGCCTTCCGAATTTGACCAACCGTTTGCTTTTACGGCGCCCGCTCTCAACGAAAGCGACTTGTCGGGAATGACGAGGTCGGGGTCTACCTTCATAAAAACACCAAGACCTGTGCAGGTTGGGCAGGCACCGAAGGGGTTGTTGAAGGAAAACATACGCGGCGCCATTTCCTCGATGCTGACACCATGCTCGGGGCAGGCGTAGTTTTGCGAAAACATCATTTCCTCGCCGTCGATTACGTCGACTGCCAGAATGCCGCCGGAAAGGCTCGTAGCTGTCTCAACGGAATCCGCCAAACGGCTTCTTATGTCGCTTTTAATTACCAGCCGGTCGACGATGATTTCTATCGTATGCTTTTTATTCTTGTCTATCTGGAATTTCTCGGATAGGTCGTAAACAATACCGTCGACGCGCGCGCGGACAAAGCCGCTCTTACGCGCGGCGTCAAGCTCCTTGACATATTCGCCCTTACGTCCGCGGACAATCGGAGCGAGGAGCTGTATCTTTGTGCTCTCCGGCAGCGCCATAATCCGGCCGACAATGTCATCGACCGTCTGGCGCATGATTTCACGTCCGCAGACAGGGCAGTGAGGGATGCCGACACGCGCATATAAAAGACGAAGGTAATCATAAATCTCCGTCACCGTGCCGACGGTGGAACGGGGATTTTTAGAGGTCGTTTTTTGGTCGATTGAAATGGCGGGGGATAGACCTTCAATAGAATCGACGTCCGGCTTTTCCATCTGACCGAGAAACAGCCTGGCGTAGGATGAAAGCGACTCGACATAGCGGCGCTGACCCTCGGCATAAATCGTGTCGAAGGCAAGCGACGACTTGCCTGAACCGGAAAGGCCGGTTAAGACGACCAGCTTGTCCCTCGGGATTTCAACGTCAATATTTTTCAGGTTGTGTTCGCGTGCGCCTTTAATTACTAAATTTTTCTGAGCCATAGTTTAATTTACTTTCCACTTCTTAATTTTTCGATTCTGTCTCTTAAATAGGCCGCGTGTTCGAATTCAAGAATCTTCGCGGCGGACTTCATTTCCGCCGTAAGCCTTGTTATCATCTGCTCGCGTTCAAGGCGGCTCATCTGCTTTACGGGCTTGTCCGGTTTGTCGTCCGTCTTGCCGGATATTTCTATGATGTCGCGTACATCCTTTTGAATAGTCGTGGGTGTGATGCCGTGTAAATCGTTGTAGTCAGCCTGCTTTTTACGGCGGCGCTCCGTTTCGTTGAGGGCTTTTTCCATAGAAGGCGTGACGGAGTCGGCATACATGATGACCTGCCCGTTGGCGTTTCGCGCGGCACGTCCGATGGTTTGAATCAGCGACGTTTCGGAGCGCAGGAAGCCCTCCTTATCTGCGTCGAGGATGGCGACGAGTGAAACCTCCGGGATATCGAGACCCTCTCTCAGAAGATTGATACCGACGAGTACGTCGAATTCGCCCAGACGCAGTCCGCGGATAATTTGCATCCGCTCTATTGTATCGACATCGTGGTGCATATAGCGCACCTTGGTACCGTAATTATACAGGTAGTCGGACAAATCCTCGGCCATCTTTTTTGTCAGTGTCGTGACGAGAACGCGCTCCTTGCGTTCGATACGCATCGAGATTTCAGACAACAAGTCCTCAATCTGTCCCTCTGTCGGCTTGACGGTAACCTCCGGGTCTAAAAGCCCTGTCGGGCGGATAACCTGCTCGGCTATTTGCGCGCTGTGGGAGCGCTCAAAGTCGCTTGGCGTCGCGCTGACGAAAATTTTCTGACCGACACGCGCGTAGAATTCATCATAGGTGAGCGGCCTGTTGTCGAAAGCCGACGGCAGACGGAAGCCAAAGTTGATAAGGCTCTCCTTGCGCGAGCGGTCGCCGCCGTACATGCCTCGTACCTGCGGCAATGTGACATGGGATTCATCGACAAACAAAAGAAAATCCTTCTGAAAATAGTCGAGTAGCGTGAACGGAGCTGAACCGGCGGGACGGCCGGACATGACGCGGGAATAATTCTCAATGCCCTTGCAAAATCCCGTTTCGCGCAGCATTTCAATGTCGTATTCAGTACGCTGGCGGATGCGCTGCGCCTCCAGCAGTTTACCTTCGGCTTCGAAAGCTTTAACCTGCTCAAGCATTTCGTCATATATAACGGTGATGGATTGCTCCAGTTTGTCGGGCGATATGACATAGTGCGACGCGGGGTATATCGCAACATGAGACAGTACGCGGAGAATTTCGCCGGTGAGCGCCCGGATTTCGGAAATACGCTCGACCTCGTCGCCGAAGAACTCGACGCGCACGGCGTTCTCGTTTGAATAAGCGGGGAATATTTCAACGACATCGCCGCGAACCCTGAACTTGTTCCGCGTGAAGCTGATGTCGTTTCGCTCGTATTGTATTTCGACGAGCTTTGCTATCAGGTCATCACGTGGTTTTGTCATGCCGGGACGAAGCGAAACGACCATGCTTCTGTAATCAATCGGGTCACCGAGGGTATAGATGCACGAG
>CAZDWM010000204.1:0-4197 GCA_964509145.1 uncultured Eubacteriales bacterium
CAAATCAACTTTTTAACGACCTCCGAGGGTGAAGCACCTTTTAAAAGCGATGATGTTTTTTCACGCAGAGCGTTGAATTCGGCGCCATGTCGCTCAATTTCATCATTATGCGCTAAAAGAGCTTCGCATAACACCTCGTTCCATTTTTTTGCAAGCGAGCGCCGGTATTCCTCGCCGAGCAGCTTTCGGACCTCGTCGGAATAGGCTGAGCAGTTTTCGAGCGTCATAAAGCGCTCAAGCTGCTTTTCAAGCTCAATATCGTCGGCTGCGTTGATGTTGATTGCGGGTGACGAGTCGTTTGTGTAGGCACCGTCGTGAGCGTTGATGGCAGGAATACCGACACTTATGCTTTCGGTGACTGTTTCTGGCATATACAGCAGGTGTGAATAGGTGATGGAGATGTCGCATTCGCGTAAAAAGCGCATCGGCTTCAAAACATCGGTTTCAACAGAAATAAAGTCGGCAAGCGCCGAATTCTGAACATCGGCAATCAGCGTTTCAAGTACGGGTGATGTCCGAACGCCTGTATAAATAACGAATTTAACCGTCATATCGCGGTAACGTTCATGCAGCCGCGCGAGGACGGTTAATATGTTTCTTGTGTTGCGACCGGCATAAGTGGTATAGTAGACAACACGCCGCCCCTCGAAGCTGGCGGCACCTACCTCCTTGTCGAAATAAGGGAAGTAGAAGGGGATAAAGACCGACTTCTTTGCTCCGAGCTTCGCGATGGTTTCGGCGTCGGTTTCGGACGGCGAGATAACGCAGTCGGCGTTTTGAAGCATATAAAGACAGTCTGTTGACAGCTTTTCGGAGCCGGAGCAGACATAGGCAAACGGTGAGCGGTCGGAGGCGAACACCGTGCACCGACCAAGCTTTTGTGCCGTCTGGAACAGCTGGATGGAATTTTTATAAAGGTCTCCAGCAAAGACAACTGTTCTGACAGGCAGCTCGCCGATGATTTTAAAGAACGCTTCCTCTGTCGTGTAGCCGCGTGTTTCGTATACATCGATAGCAAAGCGCTTAACCTTTTCGTTGCTCACAAAGTCGTCGCCTGAGGGCTCGGACTGTGTGACAAGATAAACCTTGCGCCCCATGGAGACAAGGGCGTTCATCAGCGAGGCAATAGATTGCGCGCCGCTTGTCTGGCGGAGGCTTTTAAGAACAAAGATGACGCCGTTGTCGTCCCAGACGAAACGGTCTTTTTCAGGCTGTTGTTTTAAACCCATTTTATTTACCACCGTTATTTGCCCGCAAGATCTCTGATATACGCCTTAAAGAATCCGACGCCCTCCTTCATGGCGGTGACGGGAACTCTTTCGTTTGTGGCGTGCGTACAGAGCAGTAACTCGGTATTGACAATGAACGGGGCAAAACGGTAAATATTATCGCAGACAGGCTCATAAAAGCACGCGTCGGTGCCGCCCATGACGAGGTAGGGGGCGACAATGCAGTCGGGATTAGCCTGCATACACAGCTTTTTAATAACCTGATAGGAACGGGAATCGGTGGGTGAAAACTTTGAGGGCTCCTTGCTCTTCAGAACCTTGACCTCAATGTTCTTGTTGCGAACGACCTCCTTGATATGCTTAACCACATCCTCGGTTGTTGTGCCGGGCATATGGCGGAAGTTGACTATAACGGAGGATTTTTGCGGCAACACGTTGGCGGCGGGGCTGCCCTGCGCCATCGTGACAGCGGTGGTTGTCCTCGTCATGCAGGCCGCGGGCGGAAGCTGCTTCATAATTTCAAGCAGGAGAGGCTTGAACAGCGGGATATTGCATGTAAGGAGCCTTGCTGGATAGGATACATTACGCCCGACATTATCAAACAAATCTGACAGGAAAGGCAGCATACTGGATTCAAACTGATTCTCCTCAAGATCCTCAATCACCTCGGCGAGGATGCCAAGTCCGGTATGCTTCGGGGGTTGCGAGGAATGCCCGCCCCTGTGATTTACGGAAACCTCGATGTCGGCATAGCCCTTTTCGGCGATACCGATGCCGGCCAGCTTTTTATTTAAAACACCCTTGACTTTAACGGGTAATATTGCGCCGCCCTCGTCAATTACACTGTCGAGACGAATACCTCTGTCGCGAAGCGTTTCCATGATGGACTTAGCTCCAGCGTATTCGGAGGCGACAACCTCCTCATCATGACCGAACAGCAGATAGACGTCGCTCTCGGGCTCAAAGCCCTCCTCAAGAAGTGTTTCGACGGCTTCCATCACACAGATAAGATGATTTTTCATGTCAAGCGCGCCGCGTCCCCAGACGAACTCACCGTCGTTGAAGCCGCTGAACGGGGGGTGAACCCAGTCCTCCTCCGTTCCCTCGGTCACGGGTACAACATCCTGATGTGAAAGCAGCGCGATGGGCAGAAGGGCAGAGTTTTTACCTTTCCAGCGATAAATCAAGCTGGCCTCTGAGACAACTTCTTTTTCGAGCTTTGCGGATATGAGAGGATAAGCCATATCGAGAAAGTCGTGAAATTTCTCGAACTGCGACCAGTCGACAAGCGATTTGTCGGGATTTGAAACAGTGGGGATGCTGATAGCTTCGCTCAAATGGGCAATAGCGCGTGCCTCATCAACGTCCTCGTGCGGGAACATACCGTAATCCACCTTTTCAGGCTTATAGAGGGCTGCCTTGACGCAGTTTGCGGCGGCAAGAGCTCCGGCAGTACCAAGGAGGGCGGTTTTAATGTATTTTTTCATGTTATTTTCTCCATCCTTTGCAAAATTACGCTAAAAATAAGCAATATTTTAAATTATTATACACGATAGATAGCTATTTATCAAGTCTAAATTAACAGTGAAAAATGACTTTGCTATTAGCACTTTTTATGATACAATGGTTTCAAGGAGTGGTTAGATGAAAATCGTCGTCCTAAACGGTACCGAAATCAAGGGCTGCACATGGCACATCAAGGAGTTGTTTTTAAACGAGCTTCGCGACGGCAATGAAATAACGGAGTTTTACTTTCCTAAGGATTTACCTGTGTTCTGCAAGGACTGCAAGGCGTGTTTCTTTAAATACCCCGAAAACTGTCCGGCGTCCGAGTATATGGACAAAATCCGGCAGACTGTTTACGATGCAGATTTGCTTGTTTTTGCCTATCCCGTTTATGAGCTGCGCGTTCCGGCTTCTTTAAAAAACCTGCTCGACCATATGGCTTGCAACTGGATGGTTCACAAGCCCAGCAAAGCCATGTTCAACAAACGGGCGGTGATTTTAACAAACAGCATCGGTCCCGGCTTTATGGATAGGGCGGCGCAGAAGGACGTCAAAACCTCTTTGACATGGATGGGCGTCTCGTCCGTTAAGTGTGTCGGCATCGGTCTTTTGGAGGATGTTATCTGGAAGGCGCTTTCGGTCAAGCGCAAAAACGTCATCGCGAAAAAAATCCGCAAGGCTGCCGCTGACTTTAAGGATTTCAAGCCCGTCAAGCATATGAGCCTTGCGGTTGGGGCAAGGTTTATTATGTGCAAAAAGATGCACGCAGCGATTTTAAAAAACGAGACGACACCGTCGACCGACAACCAGTGCTACCTCGACAACGGCTGGATAAAGGACACCCGTAAGAATCCCGAAGCTTAAGACAGCCGCACAATGAATGATTAAATGCTGTTTTTTATAATACTATCATTTTTGAGTTTAGTGTGCTATAATTAGCATATTGTTACATATTTCAACGCTATATATGCACAAACAGTTAAGCTTTGCGTTGTCTATAAAAAGGAGATGTTAAAATTGCTTGCTAAAATACTAACCTTTACGTTGCTGCCACTGGTGATGGCCGGGCTGATAGCGTCAGGAGTTGTGTTTCTCGGCATTTATCCGGCTAATCTCAGACCGGATTTATCGAAGATTATCCCAATAGAAAACAATGTCAGGCTCGTTTCCGCCGACAGGGAAAACGGCGTTTTCAATATCGCTAAGGTCAACCCGGACGGCAGCTATAGCGAGGATTTCCGCATTCTCTGCTTTACCGACTTACACTTTGACGGCCTAAATAACAGAATACAAGACACCTACAAGTGGATGTGTTACAACATAGAAAAGGAAAAGCCTGACCTTGTGGCTATCCTGGGCGACACGGCGTTGTGCTACGGCAACTGGAAGCGAACGAAGGAAGTCGCCGAAATCATGGACGCATATGGCGTCTACTGGACGACGGTTCTCGGCAACCATGAGG
>CAZDWM010000205.1:0-4189 GCA_964509145.1 uncultured Eubacteriales bacterium
GAAGCTGTTGCGCTGCATCCTTGGTGAGCGGCAGCACAGATTCTTGATATAGATATTATATTTGCGTCGTATCCGTCAAACGGAACGGCAGCAGGGAGGAATTCTCAATGTCAACATCACTGCAAAACCAGAAGTCACTGCGTTCATTTATCCTCGCGTCAATCTTCGCGGCGCTCGTCATCGTCATGTCCGTTGTACCCTACACGGGCTACATCTCATACGGCGTGATTGAAATTACGACGCTGCACATCGTAACGGCTCTCGGCGCAGTATGCCTCGGCTGGAAATACGGAGCGCTGATTGGCGGCGTGTGGGGCTTAACATCGCTGCTTCGCGCTTACATGATGTTCCCGGTTTATCTAAACTATGGCTTCGGTAACTTCTTTGTGGCGGTACTTCCGAGAATCATCGTCGGCATGGTCGCGGGCGGGGTATTTGTATTACTGCGTAAAACAAAGGTAAACAACATCATCGCGGCGGCGGTAGCGACGGCGGTCGGCACGCTTACAAACACGGTGCTTGTACTTTCAGCCATGAACCTCTGGCTTAAATTCAACGGCGGTGATTACTCAAGCTTTTTCCAGACCTTTAAGAATATATTGAGTACGGTTATCGCCGTCAACGGACTGACGGAGCTTATTGCGGCAATTATCATCGTACCTGCTGTCTACAAGGCGATTTCAAAAAGTCTAAAAAACACTGCGGCCTGAGTTAATTTAAAAGCTGTCTCATTGAAATCAGGAAACTCCCTGGTATAACAATGAGACAGCTTTAATTTTATTCGAGATAGAACACTTTCGTAAGCTTGGGCTGCGCGCCGGTGACGGGATCCATTTCCATAACCATAACGTCCTTCATGTAATCGTTCCATCGGTCAACAACAGGGCTTTCTGACTGTGTCTTTGCGGCGAAATCGACACCCTTTTCGCATTCGTAGTAGCCAAAAAGCTCGTTGCCGGTTATCCAAATGGTATAGTTGCAAATTCCTGCGGTCTTTAACAGCTCTTTAAGCTCAGGCCAGATGTTGTCGTGCCTTTTCTTGTACTCCTCGAGCATTCCTTCCTTGACTGTTGCTTTCCACGCGTATTTTTCCATGTTATGACCATCCTTTCACAGAATATAAAAATATTATGAATTATTGATACATTTATAAACCTCTGCAAAGTCCTCAAGCGTAAAGCTTTCGGCACGAACGTTTAAATCAAACCCTGCGGCGATAAGTGCTTTTTCGACGTCGCCCTTTGGGATAGCAAGCCCGGCGCTGATGGAATTTACCGCAGTTTTTCTGCGTTGGCCGAACGCGGCGCGAACAAGCCGGAAAAAATCTTTTTCGTCATCTACATTGACGGGCGGCTTGTCCCGGACGGTGAGTTGAATGACCGAACTGTCAACCTTAGGAGAGGGGACAAACGAACCCTTTGAAACCTGAAAAAGCTTTTTCGCTTCGGCATAATAGCTGACGGCTAAAGTGACCGCGCCCGCGTCCCGGTTGCCCGGCTCGGCGCAAAGCCTGTCGGCCGCTTCTTTTTGCACCATCACCGTAATACTCTTAAGCGGCAGACGGTTTTCGAGCAGAAACATTATGATTGGCGACGTGATATAATAGGGGAGATTCGCGCACACACAGACGTCCATACAGGCGAATTCATCGGCGATGAGCTTGTCCAAATCTGTTTTAAGCACATCTGCGTTGATGATTTCAATGTTGTTAAAGTCCGCGAGCGTTTCGGACAGAACCGGCAGCAGCGTTTTGTCAATCTCAAACGACACAATCTTTTTGAAGCGCTTAGCAAGCTCACAGGTCAGCACTCCGATTCCCGCGCCTATTTCGATAACCCCGTCTCCGCCGCTTTCAAAAGCGGCTTGTGCCATGCGTGGACACACGGACGGATTGACGAGAAAATTCTGACCAAGGGACTTTGAAAATTTAAAGCCGTTCTTATTCAGCAGTGCCCGTATCGTCGCCATGTCGGAAAGCTCATGCATGTTGTGATGTTCCTTTCAAGCTCATGCGTTTAGGATATCAGAAAAAGCTGTGGGAATCAACAAATTTTCAAATTTGTTTACTGTTCTCAAAGATTCAGCTGTTACCGGTTGTTTCGATAGTGTTAAACTCCGTCGTTTCTTTTATTTGTGCTTCGGTATTCCCGCCGTCAACTCTCAGGCTCAACGGTTCAGAGGTGCTTTCAAGGTATTTTATAAGTTCGGCGATAAACGCTGTTCCTTCCTCGTTTGTTACAAGACTGAATCGGCATATAGTTGTTTTGTAATATGATGCAGCGTTCTTGCCGTTATTCTTCTGCCTCGTCATACCGAGGGCTTCGAGTGCAGAGGACACATCTTCACCTGTTTCCTGCGTCAACACAACAGCGGCCGTCTTTGACACGGCACAAAAGATATCTGTTGGCACCTTGTCGCCGGAGGCGGATGTCACACTAAGCGAGGTAATCGTTCCGTCGTCGGCAGCGTTGAGAGTCAGCAGGATCTTTTTACCGTCTCCTACATCTATAAAGCACTCGTAGGTTCTTAAACCGTCGGTTGTTACCGCAGAAACCTCCGAAAGCTCAATTTTGTACTGATTGCTTTGATCGTTAAAGCCCTCGGCAAAAATCCAAATGTCCGCCGAACCGTCGCTGTTGCACGCGCAAGCGGTAAACATTATAAACAACACGAGGGAGAGTGCTATCGCTCTTTTCATAACAAATTACCTCCGGTTTAATAATATTAGTTCGTCCCATATACGATTCATACAAAAACTGCCGTCTTGTTCATAGTTTGTTCACAAGCTGTAAATACGACGGCTTTTTATACAGATTACAATGATTTAAATATATATGTGAAAATATTGACATTATGTCTGACGGAAAGGCGAGCTTTGAATATGAAAAAGATGACAAAGAAAAAGAAAATCATTCTGATTGTTTCTCTTGCCTTATTGCTGGCGGTTGCCGGCTGTGTCGCGTATTACATACTAAAACCCGACGAAGGCTCAAAGGTCACGCTGACTAACGTCTCGCGCGGCAGCATCACCCAAAAGCTTGAGACCTCGGGCACGGTCGAATCCGCCAATCAAAGCACCTTCACAGTGCTTGAGGGCGTTATGGTCAACGAGGTTAATGTGAGGGTAGGGGAAAAGATTGAAAAGGGCAAACTGCTCGCTACATTCGACACCTCGACCTTGTCCGGCGTATTAAAAGAGAAAAAGAAGGCATATGAATCAGCAAAAACAGCCTACGACAATTTTATTGCCACCGCCGATAGTTCAACCGGCGACCTTGCCGACATCAACGAAGAAATAGCGACACTTGAAGCCGAAATGAAGACTCTCCAGGCAATTGTAGACGAACAGGATAATACGGCATCCGATACCTCGGAGGAAAACGATATCGGCCAAAAGCTGCGTAATTTTCTCGGCTTAGACGACAGCACCTCGCTGCTCGGTCAAATTACAAACCTTTTGGGCGGAAACTCAGTTTCATCCTCCGTCGTGTCGAGCATATTAAGCGGCGGCAGTGTCAGCGACACGGACATATCGTCGCTCGCTGCGGCACTGGGTAAGAGTGAAGAAGAACAACAGCTGATTTCCGACGCCCTTGAATACGCACAACTTAAGGCTAAGCAGCTTTTACTCCAGACACAATCCAGTTCGTCGATCGGATCAGTTTATAAGCTCATATACGAGAATGCCGAAAAGGCATATCAAGGCGCGAAAATAACCATTGAGGCACTTGATAAGGGGTGGTACGCCGAAAACGACGGTATTATCCGTGAAGTTAACATCACGGCAGGAACCGTTTACACAGGAAAGAATGCCAGCGGCACCGCAGGTTCTTCCTCAATTGATGTTTCAACTCTTTTAAATATGATTACCTCTGGCTCAACTACGGATATTTCAAGTCTCATCAGCGGTTTGTTCGCCGATTCCACCGGCGGTATCATTGTTGAGTATTATCCGTTTGAGGTATCGTTTGTATTAGGAAAATATGATGTCTCGAAAATCCATATGGATCAGCCGGTCAAGCTTAAGTCAATTGATGAAAAGACGTTTGACGGACAGATTGTTTATATCAGCCCTGTGGCGTCGGCCGAAAGCTCAATCAACATCAGTTCTCTGCTCGGCTCAAGCGGTTCATCAAGCGGTGTTGAGGTCAGGGTGTCTGTTCCGCAGCCAGACGAAAGCGTCATCATT
>CAZDWM010000206.1:0-4182 GCA_964509145.1 uncultured Eubacteriales bacterium
GGAGCGGCTTGTCGAGGCTGTCGGCAGCGACAATTTCGGTCTGCTTGTCGACATCGGCAACTTCCTGTGCGCCGACGACCCGTCGCTGACGGCGGTCGGCAGGGTTGCGCCGTTCGCAAAGCACGTCCATGTTAAGGACTTCCACGTTAAAAGCGGCTCGGGCGACGACCCCGGCAGAGGCTGGTTCCGCACAAGAAGCGGCGACTATCTGCGCGGCGCTATCCTCGGCCACGGCAACGTGCCTGTCGGACAATGCCTTTACGCTTTAAAGCGCGCCGAATACGACGGCTATGTCAGCATTGAGTTTGAGGGCATGGAGGACAACCTCCCAGCCATAGAAATAGGGCTTGAAAACCTACAGAGGTATATCGAACAGTTATGAGCGAAACGTTTTTAATCGGCTGCCACATGTCGTTTGCAAAGGGCTTTTGCGCGATGGGTGCGGACGCCGTCTCTGTCGGTGCGAACGCCATACAGTTTTTTACCCGCAATCCGCGCGGCGGCAGTGCAAAGACCATAGACCCCGCCGATGTCGCGGCCTATCATGAGCTGGCGCAGACCAACGGGATTACAACCCTGCTTGCCCACGCCTCCTACACGCTCAACCTCTGTTCGGCCGACGAGAGCATCCGCCGCTTTTCGGAGGACGCGATGGCCGACGACCTTAAGCGCATGGAGTTCACGCCGCATCAGCTTTATAACTTCCACCCGGGCAGCCACGTCGGTCAGGGCATCGACGCAGGTATCGCGATGATTTCTTCGGCGCTCAACCGCTTGCTGACTTCCGACATGACCACAACGGTTCTGCTTGAAACGATGGCAGGCAAGGGCTCAGAGGTCGGCGGCACCTTCGGCGAGCTGCGCGACATCATCGACAGGGTTGAGCTTTCGGAAAAGCTCGGCGTCTGCCTCGACACTTGCCACGTCTACGACGCGGGCTACGACATCGTCGGCAACCTTGACGGCGTCCTTGAGGAATTTGACAAGGTCGTCGGCATCAAAAGGCTCAAGGCCATCCACCTCAACGACAGCAAAAACCCGTTCGGCAGCCACAAGGACAGGCACGAAAAAATCGGTCAGGGCAATCTCGGCACCGATGCTTTGGCGCGTGTCATCAACCATCCGCTCCTGCGCGCGCTGCCGTTTCTGCTCGAAACGCCGAACGAGCTTGAGGGCTACGCGGAGGAAATCGTACTGCTTAGAAGCCTGAGGGATTGAAGGGGGTAAAAAACGTGTACGACAGTAAAATTAAAAGTCCGGATGCAGACCGGCTGTTTGAGGCTGTGTTAGCGCTTGAAACGCTGGAGGAGTGCTATCGCTTTTTTGAGGACATTTGCACCATCAGGGAGGTGCGCGACATCGCGCAGCGGCTTGAGGTCGCGGGAATGCTCAGAAGCGGCGAAACAGTCGCCTCTATCGCGTCCAAGACGGGTGCGTCAACCACCACTGTTTCGCGAGTTAACCGCTGCCTGCAATACGGCACAGACGGCTATAACCTTGTGCTCGACAGGCAGAAAAAGGATCACGCATTATAATTGTCATATCTGTAAGCTTTAAGGGTGATTAATTCGTGTCATTGATTAAGCTCAAAAAAACGGCAACTCCGGCAGCGCTCTGTCTGGTCGGTTTGTTGTTTTTATCCTCCTGTTCGCTTGGCAGCGAGTCGGAAAAGCATGAAAAGCAGCTTTTCGCTATGGACACCATTATTGAAATGACGGCCTACGGCGATATTGCTCAGGCGGCGCTTGATAAGGCGGCGGCGAAAATAAAGGTTCTTGAAAACGAGCTGTCAACGACAATCGAAGGCAGCGCGCTTTCCGCAATAAATAGCTCCGCCGGATCATCTGTCGGCACGCCGGACGACCTTTTGATTCCCCTGCGCGCCTCGCTCGACATTTCTAAAAAGAGCGGCGGTGCGCTCGATGTCACCATCTACCCTGTTGTCAAGGCATGGGGCTTCATCTCAAAGGAGTATCACGTCCCAAGTCAGGATGAACTGTCACAACTGCTTAAAAAGGTTGATTACAGCGTGATCGATATAGGAGAAAAAAGCGTTTTGGTGCCTAAAGGTACCGAGATTGATCTCGGCAGCGTCGCAAAGGGCTACACATCACAGTGTGTGTGTGATATCTTGAAAGAAAGCGGCGTTACGGGTGCGGTCGTATCGCTGGGCGGCAATGTCCAGACTATCGGCCAAAAGCCGGACGGTTCAAAGTGGCGTGTCGCCATCTGCGACCCCGATAATCCCGACAGCGGCTATGTCGGCACACTCACCGTGGGCGAAACCGCCTTGGTCACATCAGGGGGTTATCAGCGCTTTTTTGAGCAAGACGGCAAAACCTACCACCATATCATCGACCCGTCGACAGGTTATCCGGCCGACAGCGGGTTAAAGTCCGTCACCGTCGTTTGCTCCGACGGCACCTACGCCGACGGGCTGTCGACGGCATTGTTCGTCCTCGGGCTCGACAAGGCGCTTGATTACCAAAAAACATATGGCGGCTTTGAGGCTGTGTTTGTGTCCGACGACGGTACTGTAACTGTCACCGACGGGCTCAAGGGCTGTTTTGAGGCGGCGTAAAACCTTTCACAAATTTTTAACCGGGCTGTGACGCAAATCACAACCCGGTCATTTTTATAGTGTTTTATCCGAACGCCATCAGATATTTGCACGCCGCGAGCGCGGCAACTGCGCCGTCGGCGGCGGCTGTGGTGAGCTGTCTCACCTCCTTGGTGCGGCAGTCTCCCGCGGCAAAAATACCCTCTGCCGACGTTAAACAGTCCTCGGACGCGACGATAAAGCCGCTTTCGTCAAGTTTGACGAGGTCTTTGAACGCACCATTGTCTGGGTTTTGTCCCACCGCCACAAAAAGTCCGTCTACAGCTATTGTTTTTATCTCGCCTGTCGAGACATTTCGCACGGTGACGCCTGTGAGAGAACCTCCGCCCTCAAGCCCGTTAATGACCGAATTGAGCACAATCTCGATGTTGCCGCGCCCTCTGACGGCGTCGGCGAGACGCTCCTCGCCCCGAAACGTGTCGCGCCGGTGAATTAAATAGACCTTCCGGCAATACTGCGACAGAAAAAGCGCGTCTTGAAGCGCGGTGTTGCCGCCGCCCACAACGGCGGTGTCGCCGTCCCTGTAAAATGCCCCGTCGCACACAGCGCAATATGACACGCCGCTGCCCGTAAGCTCCTCCTCGCCCGGTAAACCGAGCGTGCGGTGTTTGACTCCCGTCGCTAAGATAACAGCCCGGCAGTCGTGCGCGCCGTCCTCGGTGACGACTGTTTTTATGTCGCTTTTGTTTATGATGCCCGTTACCCGCTCAAGCTCGGTCTCGACACCCAGCGCCTCGACCTGCTCATAAAGGTTGTCGGCGAATACGCTACCGCTGATTTGCTTTATGGACGGAAAGTTTTCAACCCTCGGTGAAAAGGTGATTTGACCGCCGATATTTTCGCTCTCGAGCAAAAGAACGCTTCTGCCAGCGCGCGCGGCGTATATAGCCGCCGTCATTCCGGCGCAACCCCCGCCGATGATGATAATGTCGTGCATCGGCGTTAACCCATAGAAGCCGCGAACTTCTTGATGTTCGACGCGTTGACGACCTTTTCCGTATAATCGCCGCTGACGGCAATTAACGTGGGTGCCTGCTTGACGTCGTACTGTCTTGAAAGCTCGGCGTTTTCTTCGGCGTCGACCACTTCAAATTCAACGCCGGACTGCTCAAGCGCTTTCTTGACCATTTTGCAGTTGGGGCAGGTCTTGGTGGTAAACAGCAGCAGCTTTGCGTCGCCCTTCGGCGTCGGCAGCCTGTTTTCCTCGGCCGAAATCGCCTTTTTGGTCTTTACCTCGGATGTGTTGATATTGTAGAGCTTGCGCTCCTTGAATTCCTGTGACTTACCCTCGTTCCAGTTAGAAACTGGACGGTAATAGCCTGTTATACGGCTGTAAACCTCGGTCGTTTCGCCGCATTTCGGGCAGATGTGCTGCTCGCCCGCGATATAGCCGTGATTTTTACAGACGGAATATGTCGGGGATATGGTGTAGTAAGGCAGCCTGTGGTGCTCCGCTATCTTTCGCACAAGGTTCGCGGCGGCCTTCCAGTCGGGCAGCTTTTCGCCGAGGAAGGCGTGGAACACCGTGCCGGACGTGTATAGCGTCTGAAGCTCATCCTGAA
>CAZDWM010000207.1:0-3862 GCA_964509145.1 uncultured Eubacteriales bacterium
CGTATTTATCGGCTCACACAACACCTACAGCGACGCTTATTATGTCAACGTCTCGGGAACTGATAACGTTTACCTCGTCGAGGCGTCCTACCTTGACAATTTCCATTACGGCGTAACCGAGCTGGCAGAGATTGACGACATGCCGACGATTGCCAGCGGCGATGTGACGGAGATTAAGGTTAAGACGGAAAAAAGCGATTATGTACTGAAAAAATACGCCGAAGGTCTCAGCACAATTTATACTAAGCAATATTCCTGGTTCACCTCGGACGGAACACCGCTCGATACAACCATGGTTTCAAGCTTTATTTCGACGGTTACCGGCTTCAAATCCGCCGGTTGCGGCGACTACAAAGCAACCGATGATGAGCTTAAACAGTACGGCTTCCTCGACCCTGTCGCCGTTGTTGATATCGCTTACACCACCACCGAGGATCAATCGACGGGCAAGCTTGACGACGAAGGCAACGACATTACAAAATCTGTGACGACCGAGCACAATCTGAAGCTGACAGTCGGCGGCTACGCTACAGAGGGCGTTAATTATTACGCAAGGCTCGACAATTCCGACGTTATCTATCTAATTGATTATTCCTATGTTAAGTCGCTCGACACGACCGATATTGAATCGCTTCGTCCTATGGATGTGTGCATAATTGACATGGATTCCGTCGATGCGCTTGATGTCATTGTTGCCAACAAGACGCATAAGATTGCTATTACACGGACTAAGGGCGACGACAACCAGACGGTAACAGCGTATAAGATGGACGGCAAAACCATCACCGCCACCGACTACGACAAGTTTTTCGCGTCAATTCAGGGAATGCAGGCCGAGAATACAACATCGTCAGCCGCTCCCGACAACAAGCCGTATATCACCGTCGTATATCACCGCAACACAGAAACGTTCAAAACAATGACGCTTAAATTCATTCCGTTCGACTCCAGCTTTTACCTCGTAGACTTTAACGGCGAGCGCAGGCTGCTTGTAAACAAACTCGATGTTGAGGATGTTTTAACGGCGTTCAACGCCATCAATTCATATTAGTTCAGAGGTTCATTTTATGCTCATTGCCGGGATTATCGCCGAATACAACCCTTTTCATAACGGACACGCGTATCACCTCGCGCGGACGAAGGAAATCGGAGTTGACGCTGTTGTCACGGTGATGAGCAGTAATTTTGTCCAGCGCGGAGAGCCCGCGCTGCTTTCAAAGCGCGCTCGCGCCGAGACCGCCGTGAGATGCGGTGCCGACCTTGTTTTAGAGCTGCCGCTGCCGTGGTGCTGCGCCAACGCGCAGTCCTTCGCGCGCGGCGGCGTTTCGCTTTTAAGTGCGCTCGGCTGTGTCGATGTATTGAGCTTCGGCAGTGAAAGCGGAAGCGCCGAGCATCTTTTTAACGCCGTTGAGGCTATTGACAACCCTAAAACGCGCTCAATTCTTAAAGATAACCTAACCGCCGGTCTGCCGTTTGCGGCGGCTCGTGAGGCTGCTGTACGCGAGTGTTACGGTATTGAAACAGCCGCCGTTTTAAGTAAACCGAACGATACACTCGCCGTCGAATATATCTCTGAAATTGTCAAGCAGAACAGTAATTTAAAGCCGCTTGCTATTGCACGCTTCGGCGCATCACACGATTCAAACAAACCGAACGAACAGGGCTTCGCGAGCGCTTCACACATCAGGGCGCTTATAAGAAGCGGGGACGCGTGGCAGGAGAATGTTCCACCTGTGTCGGAGGAAATTATTTCCCGGGAAATCGTGCGCGGTGCAGCGCCGTCCTACTATAAAAAGCTTGAGGCGGCGGTGCTGGTTGCCATACGCGGCGCTACACCCGAAAAGCTTCGCACACTGCCCGATATTTCAGAGGGAATTGAAAACAGAATTATCGCCGCCGCAAGAAACGCCGCGACGCTTGACGAGCTTTTTGACGGTGCCAAGACAAAGCGCTATTCCCACGCCCGTATCCGACGAATCGTCCTCCACAATTTTCTCGGCGTTACAGCACAGCTTCAGGCCGGAGCACCACCTTATCTGCGAGTTCTGGCTCTTAACGGCAGGGGACGCGAAATATTAAAAATTACCAAAGAGACGGCAAAATTGCCCATCGTAACAAAGCCGCAGGAAATCGCCGCGCTTGACACCTATTCGAGGAGTATATTTACCGCGGAATGTACCGCGTCAGACATTTTTGCCCTTTCGCTGCCTGTCCCGTTGCCGTGCGGTTCGGAGTACACCGGCCAAATATATTACGGCGCTTAGGCATAATCGGGACAGGATATGAATATCTATTTTTTGAAAAGCTTTCAAAAGGAGATATTCAAATGGACTTTAATGTTATTTCGCAGCCGTTAGGAATTATCGAAACCGTTTTTGAGGGGAATGCCGAGCAGTCTGTCGACGGTGACATCACGCTGTCCGAGTATTACCCGGACATACAGCGTATTTTAAGATGCACTATCACCCCCGGCATTACTGGCGTTCAAGCGTCGGCGGACAGAATTACCGTTGACGGGACAGCGCTTGTCAGAATCCTCTTTGTCGGCGATGACGGCAGAATCCGCGGGGTTGAGCAGAGCTATCCGTTCACCAAGACCATCGAAACACCGACGCTTCCGGAGGGCGTCTGCGTCAGCGTCCGAGCGAAGACGGACTATGCAAACTGCCGCGCGGTCAGCCAGCGGCGTGTCAATGTACACGGGGTCATAGCTCTTGGTGTGAGGGCGCGTAAAAGGCGCAGCGACGAAATTGTTACCGGAGCGGAGGGCGCGGGCATTCAACTTCTGCGTAAGAGTGTTCCCGCCGTCAGCATGACAGGATATACCGACAAGATATTTAATTTAAACGAGGTTGTCGACGTCGGTCAGGGTAAGCCGCCCATTACAAACATAATCCGAACCTGCGCGTGGGTTAACGTTGACGACGTTAAATCCATCAACAACAAGCTTTTACTCAAGGGCGAACTTGAGATACGAATTCTTTACAATGCCGATTCCGACAACGGCGATTTAACACTGTTTGAGCATTCGATGCCAATCAGTCAAATTATCGAGATTGAAGGATTAACCGAGGACAGCGTCTGTGACATCAATCTTGAAGTGTCAAGCATCGAAATTGCGCCGAAAACCGACAGTAATGGCGAATTGCGTCTATTCGAAATTAACGCTAAGGTTGACGCCAACATCACGTCCTGCACTCAAACAGATATTCCCGTTATCGCCGATGCCTACTCAACAACACATGACCTGAAAACTGAATTCAGACAGGCGGACATCTGCGGAATGGCGGCCAAGGTCAATGACACCTTTATGGCGAAGGGCACTGTTGAGATACCGGGCATGACTAAGATGCTCGACGCATGGTGCGGCGATGTAACCGCCGCCTGCTCCGTTAAAAACGGCGACATTGTATTCACAGGCAGTGTTCCCGTTAATGTGCTTTATATAAACAAAGACAATCAACCTGATTTTGCAGAAAAGTCTGTCGATTTTGAATATAAAAAAGACAGCCGTATTGATGTCGACCGTGTCAAATGCGAACCGAATGTTAAGGTCATCGGGTGCAGCTGTCTGCCAAGCGGCGACGGAAAGCTTGATGTCCGCGTTGAAATGATTATCAGTTCGATGGTTCTCTTCACACAGCGTTGCCGGATTATCAGCAAGCTTGAACCCACGGAATCCGATAATAAGTCGAATAAGTCGGCCGCGTTGACCATCTACTTCACAGACGAGGGTGAGGATGTTTGGAACATCGCGCGCAAATACAACACGACAGTCGACGCCGTCATGCAGGAAAACGGTCTTGAGGACAGCAGGATTACACAGAAAAGTATGCTGATGATTCCAAAAGCGTAGGATGAA
>CAZDWM010000207.1:3874-4154 GCA_964509145.1 uncultured Eubacteriales bacterium
GCATAGGACATATAAAACCGAAAAGGGCGCGCCCAACAGGGTGCGCCCGGTTTTGTTCTGTCTATTTTTATTTATAACCTCCAGTAAAGATATCCGTCCGCTTCATACTTTGCCTTGTCGAGTACACCTTTGATGTCGAACAATACGCGTTTATCGTTTTGTTCTGTACCGTAAAAAGCCAAAAAGTCGGTGTTTAACAGGCTTTTATGCGGAACGGCGAACACGACAGCGTCCATGTTCTTGATGTCCTTAAGTTTTGCCAGTGTGATGCCGTATTCCT
>CAZDWM010000208.1:0-4153 GCA_964509145.1 uncultured Eubacteriales bacterium
ATACTTTCGTCATCCTGAGATTCGCCGAGGTACGGAGTCTGTCCGTTGAGGACACAGTGAAGCTTTGCCCTGTCGCCGTCGGGAATGCCCCAGCCGCCTGTGCCGCCAATTGACCACGGCACAAAAACGCAGTCGTGATAGACGAGGTTTGCTAAAGGCACGGCTACTCCGACGCCCACTCCGCCCTCCTGCGGGCTGACGGCGTAGGGCGAATGGTGTACAAGGTCGAGCGAATTGACCATCAGATGTCCGCATTCCTCGGACGACACTATAAGCCCCTTTGAGCGCAGGTAGTCGAAGCAGTCTTTCCTGTATGCGATGCTCTGCGCGCGCGTTATTTTATGCGACGGGTCGAAGCATTCGTCGCCCCACATTATAGCGAACACGTCAAGGTATGTTCCACCGACCTCGACGCCGTGTTCGGCAAGCTCCGTATAGGTCAGCTTGATGAAGTCGAGAGCCTTTTCGGCGCACAGCCATGTGTGCTTTCCGCCCGCCCAGATGTCGCAGTAGGGATGCTTGCCGTCCTCGTCTACGACAGCAAGCGACATGTCAAATTTTTTGCAGTCGTAGTAATAGTCGCGGTACTGGTCGTGTAAGCCGAACACATATCCGAGCTTTGCGCACGTCTTTGAGAGCGCGGCCATACCCTCATAACCGCCCGCCTGTGGACACGGTGGGAGCGCGTAGGGGCAAAGGTTGTCGTAACCCTTTTCGCCCCAGCCGTCGGTATGCATATACATCCGCTCAAGACCGAGCGCCTTAAAGCGTTCAAGCGTTTTCGCCTTGTTTTCAAACGTTGAGTGGAGGACGGAATTTTCGCCGCCCTTTTTATAGTACTTGGAATCGGGACTGGTATTGGAATAAATACCGGCGTGATAGACGGGCGTGCCGATGAGCTTCGCGACAGCCGGGTTCTTTTTAATCTTCTCATCAATCGTACAAAGATGTCCCTTTTCGATTTCCTGCCTGCGGAATTCTTTGGCGAACGTGTTATAGTCACAGTCGTCGTAAAGATGAAGATGCACCGTGCGTTTATAAGCGAGCCGGTTGAGGGAAGCCACCCAGTTGACCGAATTTAAAAAGACCTTTTTGTGTCCAAAGCAGGAGAACATCGTGCTGTCGTTCGCGTCATCGAGAATGCCGCAAAAGCCGCGTTTGCCGCAAACTCTGCCCCAGAAGGGCATATAGCTGTCGCCGGTGTTCGCCTTGCGCCAGTATTTAGTTATGAATGTAATCCCCTTGCGGTTAACCTGCCATGTGTCCGGTAATATAAATCCCTGACGCATGGTATCTACTGAATAAGCCTGGTTTTTATCGTAGGTCTTCGCGTTGAAGGGCGCGGGGAAATAAACCGCCTTGATGTCATTGCCCGTTTCGTTTTGAGCCTCGACACTGAAATCAATCAAGCCGTCGTTGATAATTTCCGCCTTCGTAACGAGCTTAAAGGGCAGCTTTTTGCCGAACAAACTGAAACCCTCATAAGTCGTCGTGATGATTTCACCGTCCGTTTGCGTCGTGATGCTTCCCGCCGCGCTTAAACGCTTCGGGATAAAGAAGCTTTTACCGAACAGCCTTTTACGCAGATAGACGCGCGGCTTCCTGCCCTCGTTTTGCCAGACAAAGCCGTTTTTTTCGATTTCGTAGCCGCCGTACTTTTTAATCAGCGACAACCGGACGCCGCCCTTTGTAACTGTTTTTCTTACCATACCCTCGCTCCTCGCTTAAATTTAAGTTTCTCTTTACTTTTTATAACCTTAATCAGTCGTTTCCGCTCTTTTTTTAAGGTCGTCGATGATGAGGTCATGCTTTTTACCCGACAGGTCGTAGAACATAAGTGGGATGACGGCGAGCGCCGTGCTGATGACGGACGAGATAATTAGCACGTTGAATATCGGTGTCCTGACTGCGCTGTCGAACAACACATTGTAGTCGTTGAGCAAGCCGTAATGTTCATAGAAAAACGGGAGGATGAGACCGGTGCCAAGCCCGCAGACGGTGACAAGCATTGTGCCAAATTGGTTCATAAAGCCCTCAATCCGCTTGCCTGTCTTCCACTGCTGGTAGTCGTATACATCAGCTATCATGGAATGTGTAAGAACATATTCGCTGCCGAGCCCCAGAACACTGATATATAGGCAAGCAAAAAATAAAACGGGGTTGCCTCCGAAAAACAGCATCATCAGGGCAAAAACTCCGTGTACGATGTTTGAAAAAATGAGCGACCATTTATTGCCGAGCTTTCTCGATAACATAGGTGAGAGCAGCATTCCCGGCACTGACGCCGTGCCTATGACGGCGTACATAATGCCTAAAACGGCGTCTTTTCTTAAGGCATAAATGCAGTACCACGCCATCGTAGCGCTGACACCGGCTTTAAGCGCGCCGAGCATTTGGAATGAGTATATCATCCAGAAATACTTGTTTTTTGCGACCTGAGAGATACCGCTTGTAAACTTAACCTTTGCGACATAGTCCTTGGGCACGATAATCTTTTCACGTGTCCCTTTAAACGTCCACAGACCCAAAAGAAAGCCGACGGCGGAAAAAGCGGGGAAAACCATACGGTAAACCGTGATGTCGAGCAGACCTTTTTCACTGATGAGCGGTGCGATTATCGGCAGCGCAACGTTGATGACTGTAGGTCCCATATTATAAATCAAGGAGCTGACAGCCAGCAGCCTTGTACGCTCGTTGCTATCGGGCGTCATCACCTGCGCGAGGCTTGTAAACGCCATGCCGTAAAGGTTTTGGAACAGCATTAAAAGCGCGTACAAGGCGCCTATCAGCACACATTTAAGCGTATAATCCGCGTTGACGGGCACAAACGGGATGACGGAAAGCAGCACCGCGCACGGTATTCCGGTATAAATCAGATACGGTCTGAACTTGCCGTATTTTGAATTTGTATTGTCGACGAGCATACTGATAAACGGTGTTTTTACGATGTTGATGACGCCCATTAAAACGCCCATTAAGGCGAGGTGTGTCGGCTTGATATTGAAGACAGAGCCGATAAGAATGCAGTTTGCCGTCAGTGCGACATAATTTGTAAAAAGCGTGGAAAGCGTGTTGACGCCGATGCCGCCGACGCTGTAGGCCGCAAATTCCTTATAGGGGATGTAGCGATTTGCGGCGGGCTCCCGCCAATGATTTTTAACGTCGGATACAAAGCCTTTAACTGCTTGGATAATCCTCATTCTACAACTCCTAAATAATTACTGTACTGACCGACATCGGACTGATTGTAATGTCTCCGCCGTTTATATCTACACGCTCAAGGCTCCTGTTTTCATCGGTCACATAAAGCGCTTTCGCGCCCTCCAGTGAAACGGTTTGCTCCGATTCGGACGGATTTATAACAATGACAGCCACACTGTCGCCGTTGTCAAACGCTAGTGTTTTTATTGTTTTATTTTCCGACGACACGTCAACCCTTTTTGCGCCCTTGCGGATAAACTTTGTAAACTGCCCGAAGGCATAATAACGCTTCGGTATGTCGAAGGTTTTCTTGTCCTCGTCAACATAGATGATACCGTCGCAATAATCCACCTCTGACACCGCAATCCAGAGCTGGAACGAAACGACCTTGAGAATTGATAAATCCTCGCACATAATCCTTGCCTGCTCCAGCGCGGAGACCATCGAATAATCCCGCCCGCCCTGCATGTGGCACCACTCGCTCGTGCGTGCCAATGTGCCGGGATATTTTTTATCGAGCCAGCGGCGGTAGCGTCGTTTAAAAGCGGCTGTATCGTTTACGGCGCGTCCGAACGGAAGCTTTGCGCTGTAGGAATGGGTGTCGATACCGTCGAGCCAATCGTTATTAATGACGGCTCTTGTGTAGGACTTGTTAAAGAAACGTATATCCCCGTTTTCCGCCCCGCTCAAGCGGACATTTTTAAGTGCCGGGCGTTTTTTCATCTCGTCGGAAAACGTCTTGAAAAGGGGTTTAAGACTCCAAAAGTGGTAATGGCAACCCTCCTGCCCGTTTTTGCCTGTCCATTTCCACAACGGCTCGTTGACGGGTGACAGGTGACGCACAGGCACACCCTCGTTGATAAAATGCTCCGTCACGTCGAGGCAGTAACCGGCAAACTTCGGGTAGTCGCGCCGCCTGATATTTTCGGTGAATGCGATGTCGAGCTGCGCC
>CAZDWM010000209.1:0-4139 GCA_964509145.1 uncultured Eubacteriales bacterium
ATGACCTGTCCGATACCGTTCATAGATATACCTCTCTTTAAAAGTCGTTAAATAAAACCCTTGATATTGAGCTGAAAACAGCCATATCAAGGGTTTAAAAGCATATGTAATTAGTCGGTCAGCACGTTTCTCAATGCTTCGACCTCGTCCTCACCTGAGCCCAGAGGCAGTGTGATTATTTTGCGTTGTGCCGCGGAACGAAGGAGTGCCATAGCGATTTCGAAGCCCTTGAAGGTGCTGTCGCCGTTGCAGGAGTGGACGGATTTTCCGTCGAGCCAGTCGGCGATTTCGTCAACGTAGCAAGCCTGGTCGTGCGTGTAATCGAACTTGCCGCCGCCGCTTAAAGCACCGTTCTTTGTAACCGCTTTCCAGCCCTCGCCGATGAACACCTCAGCAAAGCCGTCGGTGCCCTGAATCATGAAACGTCCCTTATGCCAGTTGTATTCCATCTCGGGCACGTACGGCGATTTCTCGCCGGTTTCGATGATACCGCGCACACCGTTGGCGAATTGGATGAAGCCGCCCAAATAATCGGGGGATGGGTGGTTGTCAAACAGCTTGCCGCGTCCGCTGGCCGAAGCGGAGACCCACAGCGCCTCATCATTGCCGTTGTACATGCGAATGTAGTCGATGAGGTGGGTGGCAAGGTGGAAGTACCAGCCCCAACAATGGGCATAAATTGTTTTAATCTGACCGAGCTCGCCGCTCTTGACGAGGTTGAGCACCGCCTGATGATGGTCACCGTACTTCTGTTGATGGCTGACGACTGTTTTAACGCCCGCTTCGCGGCAGATTTTATCGATTTCCTGCGCCTCAGCGAAGGTTAACGCCATGGGCTTTTCGTAGGAAATCAGCTTGACATTATGCTCAACGCCGAGTTTAATCAGCGGCAGACGAATAGCGGGGGGCGTGGCGAACCCAAAGACATCAGGCTTTGTTTCAGCCAGCATCGTTGCGGCGTCTGTGAAGAGCTTCGGGTTGCCGCAGACAGCCGCGGCCGCATTTAAACGCTCGGTGTCGAGGTCGCACAGACCGACCACTTCAAAACGCTTGTTTTCATAATGGGTTTTTGCGTGCAACGTGCCTCTTTTTCCCGCGCCCAGAACCGCTACTTTATATACAGCATTACTCATAACAATCTCCGGTCTTCAGTTTATTTTTTGGAAGCAACCCATTCCTTGACGCAGTCGCAGACATAGGTGACTTCTTCAGAGGTAATTTCCGGATAAATCGGGAGAGAAAGGACGCTCGCGGCGTGCTTCTCGGTGTTGGGCAGAACAGGATTGGGATCGCCTGCGCCGAACGGAAAGCCCTCCTGCTGATGAATGGCGACAGGATAGTTGGTGAGCGCTATAACGCCCTTAGAAAGCAGGAACGCCTGAAGGTCGTCTCTGTCGGGAGTTTCAATGACATAAAGATGGAAAACATGCTTGTAGCCGGGGGTGACATAAGGAAGCTGTAGACCGGTGTCTTTAAGCTGCTCGGTGTATTCGGCGGCTCTCGCGGCACGCAGGTCGCTCCACTCGTCAAGGTGCTTGAGCTTCTCGCTCAGGACAGCCGCCTGAATCTCGTCAAGCCTGCTGTTCCAGCCGACGCTGTGAATGGATCTTTTAATTGAACCGTGGTTTCTGTAGCGAAGGAGCTTTTCAACGATATCGTCACGGTTGGTGAAAACCGCGCCGCCGTCGCCGAAGCAGCCGAGGTTCTTCGCGGTGATGAAGCTGGTGCAAACGGTGTCGCTGTATTCGCCGAGCTTGAAGCTGTCGCCGCGGGAGCCGAGCGCCTGTGCGGAATCCTCAATGACAAACAGGTTGTACTTGTCGGCAATGGCGCGGATCTGCTTCATGTCGACGGGAAGTCCGAAAAGATGAACCGGGATAATCGCCTTTGTCTTGGATGTTATTTTTTCCTCGATTTTTGAGATGTCGATAAGTCTTGAAACAGGGTCGATGTCGACAAGCACGGGCGTTGCACCGATGAGCCATATCGACTCTGCCGTTGCCCAGAAGGTGTTGGACGTGGTGATGACCTCGTCGCCCGGGCCGACGCCAAGCGCCAGCAGTGAGAACCAAAGCGCGTCCGTGCCGGAATTAAGCGTGATGGCGTGCTTAATGCCGGTGTATTCCTGAAGCTCCGCCTCAAACTTTTTGCCCTCGACGCCGGTTGTATAAACACCGCTCTCAAGAACGCGGCTGATAGCGCCGTCAATCTCATTCTTTAAATTGTGGTACTGCCTGACATGACCGTAAAACGGTACTTTAACCTCTGCCATTATTTTGCCTCCTAAAAATAAAAATAGTAAGAATATTCTACCTTTATTTACATACAATGTCAAGAAAATTTTCGACATTTGTTTAATCCTTGAAAAACATACGCAAATATTGACATTCACAGAAAACAAGCATAAAATTAATATATAATTTTAAGGGATGTCCACATGAACTATGGTGATTTAACAGCGGTAGCACTGCCTAAACAGACTAATAATGAGGCAAGAAATGAACAAAAAGATTTCCGTATCCATGATGTGTATCAATCCGCTGCGGACAGGGGAGGCGTTGCGAGCTTTCGAGGCGGCGGGCGTCGACTACCTGCATATCGACATTATGGACGGCCGGTTCGTCCCCAATATTACGCTCGGCACAGATTATTGCCGCGCGCTCAAAGGCGCGTCCGAAATTCCGATTGATATACATCTTATGATTGAGTCGCCGGAAAACCGTCTCGGCTGGTTTTTATTCGGACCTGGCGACCTCGTTTCCGTTCACGCCGAAAGTACAAGGCACTTGCAGCGTGTTTTAAATGAAATCCGTTCGCGCGGCGCTAAAGCGTTTGTGGCACTCAATCCCGCCACGCCGCTGTCGGCGCTCGACTATGTCCTTGACGACATCGACGGCGTGCTGGTGATGTGCGTCAATCCCGGTTACGCCGGGCAGACGATGATTCCTGCAGCACTCGGAAAAATCAAGGACTTGCGAAGAAGACTTGACGACCGGGGTTATCCCGATGTTGTAATTGAGGCGGACGGCAACGTCAGCTTTGAAAACGCAAGACGGATGTCTGAAGACGGCACCGATCTTTTTGTCGCGGGCACCTCGTCAGTTTTTCAGCCGGACAGATTCAGTATTGCCGAAGGAGTTGCGAGGCTGCGTAAAGCGATTGAAGCGTAATAACGATAAGCACAGATTACCTAACCTTTTATATTAAGCATCCGTTAAGCGTCCTCAATTTTTGACGATTTGCGGATGTTTTTGCCTATTAGCACTTGATTTGGAATATAACGGTATGATATACTTAATTTTGAATTTACTTGAAGTGCGAACGAGGTGATTGACTTGAAGGATATCGTAATTTTAGGTGCGGGCGGGCTTGGACGAGAGGTTCTTTTCGAGATACGCGAGCTTAATAAAAGAGGCGCGGATTATAATATCCTCGGTTTTGCCGACGACGCGCCCGAAGCATCTGGAAAGGTTATACACGGTGTGCCGGTGCTCGGCGGCTCCGGCTGGCTGGCGGAATATGATAAGCCGCTGTGCGTCGCAATCGCCGTGGGCAACGCGCGTGTACGCCGGATGCTTTACGAGCGTATATGTTCAAATGTCAATCTGTCGTTTCCGACGATTATCGCCCATGACGCGCTTTGCTCGGAATATGTTTCGTTCGGTGAGGGCTGTATCGTTTGCTTTTCGACCGTGTTCACAGTAGATATTGAGGTTGGACGTTTTGTACTCGTCAACAACGATTGCACAGTCGGCCACGACACCGTGCTTGACGACTTTGTCACACTATACCCGAGCGTCAATGTGTCCGGCAATGTTAATATCAAAGAGGGTTGCGAAATCGGCGCGGGAAGCTGCATAATTCAAGGAAAAACTGTCGGTAAAAACACGATTGTCGGCGCGGGCGCGGTGGTCATTGACGATTTGCCCGCAGATTGTACTGCCGTCGGAGTTCCCGCAAGGGTCATTAAGCGTCGGAGTTAGATATAGTGCGAGGAAACATCATCTTACTTCTTACATCTTAACATCTTACATCTGATTTGGGGTGCTTTATTTGGCAAGCGAATATTCAGTCTCTCTTAAAAAGTTTATAAACGACCACAAATTTGAAATGGTCTACACACCGCACGACACGGGCGA
>CAZDWM010000210.1:0-4095 GCA_964509145.1 uncultured Eubacteriales bacterium
TTCCCAGAGGGCGGCGGACAGGCTGCCGACAACGGCACAATAGGAGACATAGAAGTACTTGATGTTCAGGAAAAGGACGGATTTATATACCACTATACAAACGAGCCGGTCGACATAAACATCGAGGTGTTCTGCGCAATCGACTGGGACAAGCGCTTTCGCCGGATGCAAAATCATTCAGGTGAGCACATCGTTTCGGGCATTGTTCACGGCTTGTTCGGCTACGACAACATCGGCTTCCACCTCGGCAGTGCACTGATGACCATCGACTTCAACGGTGTGCTTAGCGACGAGGAGCTTAAGCGCGTTGAAGTTTTCGCCAACGAGGCGGTGTGTAAAAATGTCCGCGTTTTTTCAAGCTTTCCAAGTAAAGAAGAACTTGGGCAAATTGATTACAGAAGCAAAATTGATATTAAAGACGAAACAAGGCTGATTCATGTTGACGGTTATGACATCTGTGCCTGCTGCGCACCGCATGTATCGCACACAGGCGAAATCGGTCTGATAAAAATCATCAATTATGAAAAGTATAAAGGCGGCGTTCGGCTGTTTTTACTGTGCGGCTTCGACGCACTCGACGACGTAAGCATCAAGTACCGCAACAACGCGGAGATTTCCGCTTTACTGTCAGCAAAGTCGGACGAAACTGCCGCCGCCGTAAGACGCATATTAAACGAAAAGCAAGCCGACAAGCGGCTGATTAATGAACAAAAAAAGCAAATTGCAGAAATGACTGCAAACACGATAAGTCCGACGAATGGCAACCTTTGTGTTTTTACGAGCGGCTTCGATTTTGAAGCCCTGCGATACATCGTTAACATAGGTGTGCCGCTTTGCGGCGGCGTCTGCGCGGTGCTTTCCGGCAACGACGAGGAAGGATATATCTACATCATCGGCTCGAAGGCTGTCGACCTGCGCGCTGCGGCTAAAGAAATTAACGCGGCGATTAACGGCAGGGGAGGCGGCAAGCCGGATATGATTCAGGGTAGTGCATCCGCGGCACGCCAAGAAATTGAGCTGTTTTTTTCGGAATTTATGGCAAAACACGATTGATTTTATCTGGGTGTTATGTTACGATATCAAGGATTTAGTTCTTTGAATATGTGAGGTTGAGTTGTTGAAAAATTCCAAGCTCTTGTTTTTAACGCAGGGAGCGTTAATTGCCGCGATGTACACCGCGCTGACCTATGTTACCAATATGTTCGGCCTCGCGAACGGAGCGGTGCAGGTAAGAATATCAGAGGCGTTAACAATTCTCCCGTTTTTTACACCCGCCGCGATACCCGGGCTGTTTGTCGGTTGTGCTGTATCGAATATATTAACCGGCTGCGCCCTTTGGGACATTGTCTTCGGCAGCCTCGCGACACTGGCAGCCGCGCTTCTGACATGGGCATTACGTAAACATCAATGGCTCGCGCCTGTCCCGCCAATTTTACTTAATATGCTTGTCGTGCCGTTTATCCTTCGTTATGTTTATGCTTTGGACAACGCGTTGCCATATCTCATTATAACAGTAGGCACGGGTGAGCTGATTTCCTGCGGTCTGCTCGGAATGCCGTTACTCCTCGCGCTTAGAAAATACGAGCAGCAGATATTCGGCGGCATGAAGCGTGAAAGGAAGTAAAATAATGCGTTATGAAAATAACTGGGAATCACTGAATACCCGTCCCGTGCCCGCGTGGTTTGAGGACGCCAAGTTCGGCATTTTTATCCACTGGGGGCTTTATTCAGTTCCGGCATACGCACCAAAAAGCAATTATGCCGAGTGGTATTGGTACAATATCATGCAGGATAAACCAAACGAGACGCAGCAAAAATACGTAGATTTTCATAATAAGATATACGGTAAATATTTCAGATACGAAGACTTTGCTGGACAATTCAAGGCGGAACTGTTCGACGCTGACGAATGGGCGGGTTTATTCGAAGCTTCCGGCGCGAAATATATCAACCTTGTTTCAAAGCACCACGACGGCTTTTGTATGTACAAAACCGACTATGCGTGGAACTGGAACAGTGCCGACATTGGACCGCACAGAGATTTTTGTGACGAGCTGTCCAAAGCGCTTTCAAAAACGGATGTCCGCTTTGGTGTCTACCATTCGGTCTACGAGTGGTACCATCCGCTTTATTTAAAATCCCCGGAGGAATACGCCGTCAAGCACCTTATCCCGATGCTCAAGGAGCTTATCGAAAAATACAAGCCGCATACGCTTTTCACCGACGGGGAATGGTCGCACCCGAGCGATGTTTGGCACAGCACAGAATTTTTACAGTGGCTATATAACGAATCATCCGTTAAGGATTATATCGTACCCAACGACCGCTGGGGCAGCGAGACTCGCGGAAGGCTAGGCGGCAATTTTACAACGGAATACGGCTTCATCGGCGGCGAGACAGATAAACCTGCCGACGAACGTGTTTCCGAGGAATGCAGGGGAATCGGCGGTTCGTTCGGCTTTAACCGTATTGAAACACCCGACGACTATTTAACGGGCGAAGCGCTCATTAAAATGCTTGTCGACCTCGTCAGCAAGGGTAACAATTTCCTTTTAAATATCGGTCCCACCGCCGACGGCAGAATTCCCGTCATCATGCAGGAGCGGCTGCTCCAAATGGGCAAATGGCTCAAGGTCAATGGTGAGGGGATTTACGCCAGCCGCAGGTTTACCGAAAGCGCCGACGAAAATATTAGATATATAAAACGCGGCGACAGCATTTATGCTTTCTTATATAAATTCCCGTTCGGCACCGTTAAGCTGCCGGAAATTCCTTTTAAGGAGGGTATCAACTCGTCGCTGCTTGGAAGTGATGTCGCGCTGACGGTTAAAAACGATAATAGTCGCGTAGCGGTCGAATTTCCGCAGGTCAGCCCGGATGATATCAACAGTAACTGGGTTTATACAGTGCGGCTCGACGGTGTTGTATAAGGAGCGGACATGAAGTTTCTTGCGGTAACCGATTTACATTTTACAGACAACCCGACAGGCGACGCAGACAAGGATAAAACAGAGTCGCTCAACAAGCTTAACCGCATTCTTGCCGAACACGCCGATAGCTGCGATTTTGTTATGAATCTCGGCGACACGGCAGACGGCGGCATTGAAAAGACGCAAAGCGATTTAATAAAAGAAGTTTGCAAAGCGTTAAAGTCAAGCGGCAAGCCGTTTTACTCAATCATCGGAAACCATGACACCTCGATTGAAAAGAACACTTTTTGCGGTTTGATGGAAATGTCCGGGCGTTATTATTCCTTCGTCTCCGGCGGATATCGATGCGTCGTACTCGACGCCTGTCTTAACGACATCGCAAAGCCATATCCAGACGCCGAAATTGACTGGGATAACTGTTATGTCGACTTGGGTCAGCTTGAATGGTTAAAAAGCGAGCTTTCTTTATCAAAGGAGCCGGTTCTGTTGTTCACCCACATCCCGCTGATGCTCGAAAAATGGGACATCGAAAACCCGCATCTTGTTAAAAACCGCGCCGAGGTCGTTGAAATTTTTGAACACAGCGGCAAGGTTAAGGCCGTCTTTTCGGGTCATTATCACGAAGGCTGTCAAGGTACAAGAAATGATATTCCACATATAGTCTTTGGTGCCGTCTGTATGCTCGGTTATGAGACCTTCGCTATTGTTGAATTGTCGGAGAGCTATCTTAAAATTGAGGGCATCGGGCTTAACAAATCGACAGAGTTTACGTTTTAATCAGGTTTTGCTTTTGATATACAAATATTGCATAACAAATTAAGGGAGGAATTATTATCGCTATCCTGGAAGAAATCAGTTCTTTGCTCCAAAAGGGCAGAGCGAAACAGGTCAAGGAGCTTGTGGAACAAGCCATTGCCGAGGGTGTTCCGGCGGACGTCATCCTAAATGACGGTCTGCTTGCCGGAATGGATGTTGTAGGCGAAAAGTTCAGTAAAAATGAAATTTATGTGCCGGAGGTGCTTGTTGCTGCGCGTGCGATGAGTTGGGGCTCCGAGGTGCTCAAGCCTTACTTGGCCGACAGCGGCTTCAAGGCAAAGGGCATCGCGTGCATCGGCACCGTTAAGGGCGACCTTCACGATATCGGCAAGAACCTCGTTTGCATGAT
>CAZDWM010000211.1:0-4089 GCA_964509145.1 uncultured Eubacteriales bacterium
CGAGTATTCTGTTTAAATTATCGAGCATGGAGGCCATGCCCTTCATTCTGATAGTACCTTCGCCTATACATGCGAGTGAATTGACGTTGCCTTTGAATAGATCGCTGGCAAGCTGCATGGAACCGAACTCCATGACGGCCCTTGGTGCGTCGTCACAGTTTTTAATAGTTGTGAGCCTGTGATTTTTTGCTCTGATGCTTGCCTTGGGGCCGTCTTTTATCGACATTAATATATCGCCGTCGTCGATGTTGGAGGCGCTGAAGGTGCTTATCGGGTCATAGTTGCCCAGTTGCGAAATTGCAGTTGAAATTGTGTAAAATGTAAGTGTGGTGGAAAGATTAAAAAATTCGGGATCCTTCAGGGCTTCCGGCGTTGGACGCATGACCTCGGCCAGCCTGTCTGTGAGCGCTGTAAAGGTCTTGAGCAGGAAGTTAATTTTTGTGAAGCCCTTGGTGGGAATGGGTGTAACGGTGCCGTCGATCATGCCGTTAAATTTTTCAACGGATGAGAACGGTAGCTTAATGTCGCAGTCGGAGCAGCCTTCCGTAATAGTGCATTTTCCGTTTGCGAATTTGATGGTTGCTTGCGGGCCGTCCTTGACGTCGAAGCCGATTGAAACGGGCTTGGCACCCTTTAAAATCTCCTTCGCTTTACCGTCCAGCTCGCACAGGTTTTCAAGTGTGCCGAGTACGGCGAACATGTTTATGTACGCCATTGTTTTTTGATCGGTCAAAATTAATCCCCCTTTACAAAATATTGTTGTTCCGATTAAATTAAACAAATTAATTATAGCATAAGGCACCGTTAAATACAATCACTTCTTATGATATTTTTACAGTCATGTCTCAAGAATTACGAATGTACGCAAGGAAGGAGCCGTCTTTTATGACAGCTCCTCATCATGTAGTTTGTTATTAATCGGACGATTTTGTTGCCTTTACGGTTTTTATCATGCCTTCAAAAACCTCGGCGATTTTCGGCGCGGTTTTTGGTCCGAGTGAATTGGTTTCCTCGTAATGACCCCTGCCGTTTCTGTCGATACCCTTGTTAAAATAGGGCGTTTCGTCATGGAGACAAAAATCGTTGGGGGGTAGGACATAGCCGACCTCGTCGTTTGACAGCCCGAAGAAAACCAAATCCTTGTCGCCGGCTATATCGACAAGCGGCAGGGGATTGGCTTCGGCACCGAGGCCGGTCGCCGACTCTTCGGCAGTTAAGTAGCCGCCGTAGGCAAGCTCTGGGAATAACTCACAAGGAAGAAGAAGAATGTGGAGATCGCCGATTTCATAATAGGTCATTTCGGACTTCATCGAAAGTCCGAGTGATGAAACGCCGTCAAAATAAGCCTTTGCCTTGATGATACCGGCTGTTTTGGCGAGCATTAGAATGGAGTTGTCGGCTTCAAAATAAAATTCCTGACGGATGTAATTAACTGTCGGCGAAAGCTTCTTTTCTTCGGCGACAGACATGGCGTAACCGGCAAGTTTTTTACCGATGTTCTTTGTTGATTCGGCGAAGTCGCCGCCGTTATCGCGAATTTCGTCCTCGTTTTCGATAACCATGCTGATCATGCCGCCGATTGCGCCGACAAAGTAGATGGTTTCGGCTCCGGTCTTTTCGCGGATTTCATCACGCATATAGCCTGGAAAATCGGCGCTGACACGGCTGTTGCAGCCCTGGAGCGACTCGGAATGCGAGGCGAAATTGAGGATGTATATTTCTCTTGAGCCGTCCTTAGGGACAAAGCGGACTCTTGTAAGCGTTTTGGAGTAAACCACCGGATTACGGATGTCCTCCTGCATATCGGGCACTTCAACCGAACCTAACATGAGGTCGCCGTCTCGCCTGTCTCTGTACGCGGCAATGGCCGCCGTTTTGACCTGCGCGGTAATCAGCTTGATGTATTCGGGATTTCTGCCCGTTGCCGGAAGGTGTCCCCAGATGCCCATTGTGTCAATACCGGCGTGGTTGTGTGTGGCCATAATGCTGATGTTGCGGCAACCGGCGGTTCTCGCGAAGTCGGCCAGCGACGCGCGGATGGCGTTGACGTCGGTATTAAGCATACCGACAATGTCGAGCGAGATAAGCAGCACAGCGCCGCGTCCCGTGTTGTCGTCAAGCCATAGTGCATGGGCATAAGGTGAATCAAGCACGCCCTGCGCGGGATTGTTTTCGCCGTAGCCCGCGATATAGTAGGTCTTTTGCGGAATACCGTCGGGCAGGATGCTGGCTCTGCCGAAGCCGACGGTGAAGTGCTTTGCTTTCGGTTTGGCGACGTAGTCGAATCTTGCCTGACTGATGGCCGGGGGAGACTTGTAGCCCGACATAGTCTTGCCGACCGTCGCGTAGGAACCCCTAAGCCCCTTTGAAAAAGTTACTAAAGCTTTTTTGCCGAGATCGCTGTTGAAAGTCTTCATGAAATCCTTGAGCGCCATAATGAATCACCCACTATTTATAATTATTTTAATACCATATGCTCTTGCGAATCTGGTACTGCTCTTCAGGACTAAGCCGTGCTACGTTGGTTTTTAATTCCTAATCTATGCCTATATTATATCATATTTCAGACAAATACACAAGGTCTATTTAGCTTGTCAATGATATATCATGGTCAGGTAACGTCACAAGAGTTGAAATAACTCCGAGATGGAGAACGTTGTAGTAAGGAGAAAATTAGAAACACCAATACTATGAAACAAATATGATAATTTAAAAATGTTTATATAGCCGAATTGTTGACAATAACGACCAACGTTTGACATTATAGAATAATTATTAAAAAAATAATAATCGCAACGATGATACAAGCAACTATTATTTTATTCCTTCGCGATTCCTTTTTTTGTTTAGCTTCTTCTCTTTCTTTTTGTTTTTTTGATTCTTCGATAAGTGCTTCAATTTTTTCTTTACCTACATTATTATAAACGAAGCTTGGTGCGGAAGACCGTTCGTTAATAACATTAGCAATCATAAAAGTGTCATTGTCGAAATTTACGTTTGTTGTCCATTCCGACCTACCATAAGAAGTGTTTGTTGTAGAATATTTTATGCTGTGATATCCCTCAGAAACAGGAATAATTTGTTCGTGCTTAACTCGAGGAAAGAGACGTCCGTCTACTTCAAGTGAACCATTACCAATTTCAAGAGCACGCCCTAAAACATTAATTTGAATAACTGGCATAATATTGTTCTCCTTTAGTAAAATATTATTTGTCTATTGCTTAACTCCAAAACGCTAATAATATCAAGGGTATCAGAGTAAGAAAACAACTGATTTTTCTCCGCTTTTATGATAAATGTAAGTGATAAACAAGCAAAAGACCGCAAAAGAGGAGAAAAAATCATGCGAAATTATGAATTTTGTCGTCTGTCGTTATCGCTTTTTTCTTTGGCTTCGTTTTTTGGACATTTCGCAATTATCTATTTATTTAAATACCGAGAAATGAAAACAGTTTTAAGAAAGCCTGCGGAATAAAACCAAGTCCGTTTTTGACGAAATCTTCCTCAATCCCCATAACTTGAGCGACGCGAAGAGGAACCTCTTTGTTTTTGATGACTTCGCCGTTTGAAATGACACTCTCAGAGCCATAGATTAAGAGAGGAACGTTGACGCCGGAGTGTGAACCCTGTGTATACTGGTATTGACCGTCAATCAGTGTGATGCCGCCGGTTTCGTGGTCGGCGGTGACTAAAACGACCGTGTCGCCGTCCGCCTGCGCGAAATCAAGCGCAACCTTGACTGCGTCGTCGAAGCCCTCAAGCGCGTCGACCATACTGTCGACATTCTGGCTGTGCGAGTGTTTATCGATGTGTGCGCCCTCAACCATGAGGAAAAAGCCGTTTTCATTGTCAAGAACATCAATAGCGGAGTCGGTCATCTCAGCGAGAGTGGGTGTCGTTTCAAGCTCGGGTGTTGTTGACCACGCATCCCCGCCGAACTGGCCGAAGCTCTTTGAACCGTTGGTGAGCGCTTGCATTTCGGAAAGTGTGGAAACGTAGGTGTAGCCGTTTTCGGAGGCCGTTGCGCTGTCGACATAGTCTTCCGCATGACCCCAGATGATGTCGATACCCGATGTCATCTGCTGATTG
>CAZDWM010000212.1:0-4079 GCA_964509145.1 uncultured Eubacteriales bacterium
TCCCACTTGTCGCGGTGGTATTCGTCGTCCTTGGGGGCATAGTAATAGGTGTTCATGCCGTGCTCCGACATAAGCCTAAGCATCGACGCGCGCGCGTCAAACGTCCACGGTGTGCCGTAAAAGCCCTCGATATAACCGCGCCGCTCAAACAGCGGATAATCCTCAAGCTCGCCGATAAAAATCTTACCGCCGGAAATTTGGCGTAAAAGCCCGCACAGTGCGTAATAGAGCGCCCGCTTGCCGCCAAACGTGATGATAACAGTAAATCCGTCGTCCATTTGTTCCGATTTAATCCTGAACTTTTCGTCGGTCAGTCTGCGTGACTGCTCAATGTAGGTCATCTCGCGCGAATTATTGGCTTTGGCCTCAACCGCGATATTGCCGTCGCTTCCGCAGGGCACGCCTTTCTTGGCGCACAGGTCTGAAATGAAGTCGGCATATTCACCAAGGGGATGAATCTTATTTTTTTGCTTGAGTGAAACCACTTGCCCCGCCGCTTTTTGAGGATTTGCGTACATCATTATTATTCAAGCCCCCGTCCGATATTAGTTAGTATATTTTCGTCCGCCGCGATGCCGCAGAGCCGGTAAGCGGCGAAAACCGCGCCGATTTCGGGCGGATATTTTAAAAGAAAAACGTTTTTAAAGCCATTTTCCGCGAGCCTGTCCGAAAAACGCTTGATAAAAGACGGCGTATACTGAAAAACGCCTCCCCACAGCCCGACGGGAATGTCGGACGGATAGTCTTTTAACAGCGCCATTGCCGTTTTTGCGAGGTCGTCGGCTCCGTCGCTTAAAATGACCGCCGCCGTTTCGTCGCCGTCGTATGCGCATGTACGTAGGGCGGTGAGAAATGACGCGATACGCTGCCTGCTGATGGGCGGATTATAAAAAATGTCGACGAGCGCGTCGAAATCCTTTGCTTGGTAAAAATCAAGCACCGCCTTTGTCAGCGCCGTTTCGGGCGCGGAGCCCTCGCCGCCGCGGATTCCTGCCCTTATCGCATCAAGTGACAGCCTGTAACCGCTGCCCTCGTCGCCGAGTAAAAAACCCCAGCCGCCGGTGTGACGGATGACTCCGTCTCCGTCGCGAGCCGCAACCATTGAGCCCGTGCCGCTGATTACGACGGCGCAGGAGCCGTCGGTTAAAAGCGTCTCAAGCGCTATAAAAAGGTCGCTGTCCATGCCGATATGCTCCGCGTCGATAACTCCGCCGGCAAACGCCTCAAGCTCCGCGTCGGTCGCCCGACCGTTTAAGGCGGACATACCGATAAACGCACCCTTGAAGCGGCTTACACCCGTTTTATCCTTGATTTTTTTAAGAATTTCGGCCATGCTTGTACGCGTTGCCTCAAGCGGGTTTGAATAATAGTTGATGCTGCCGCCCGTTTCAACGACCGTAATGTTGCCGAATTCATCCGCCACGACCGCGGTTGTTTTGCTGCCGCCGCCGTCAACACCAAGAAAATATAAAGCGCCGTTCATGTCAACCTCCATCTCGCCGCGTCGCGCGGCGAATTTATAATCAGGCTTGAAACAAGCGACGTACAAATAGACAATGAAAGTCAATTTTCAAGCTATCACCCCATTTAAAATCAATTCTACACGCGGCGGCGGTAAATGTCAATATTTCCTTCCATTGTCATTTTCATTTGATATTATCGTTGAATACAATCCGGCTATGTTGATTTTTCGGTTGGTTTGTGTTAGAGTTAAAGGGATGAACGTACTCTATGTAAACATAATAGTATTTTGCTTCACCTCCGTTCGAGTACATAACCTATCGCATTGTTTTCCTGTTTCATAAAACTTGAAAGGTTCATTTTATGATAAATTTTGTAGTTCCGTGCCTGCTTGGTCTTGAGGGTCCCATCGCAGACGAGCTTCGTCTGATGGACGCGCAAAACGTCGCCGCCGAAAACGGGCGCGTTCTTTTTTCAGGCGACGCGCATATGCTCGCCCGCGCCAATATCTGTTCGCGATTTGCCGAGCGTGTGCAGATTCTTGTCGGCAGCTTTGAGGCAAAGAGCTTTGAGGAGCTTTTTCAGGGCACGCGCGCGCTGCCGTGGGAGGAATGGATAGGCGACGATGACGCGTTCCCCGTCAAGGGCTACTCCATCAACTCAACGCTTTTTTCCGTCAGTGACTGCCAATCCATCATCAAAAAGGCCGTCGTCGAACGGCTTAAACAGAAATTTAAGCTTGAATGGTTTGAAGAAACAGGTGCGGTACATCAGATACAGTTTTCGATTATGAAGGACACAGTTAGTCTTTTAATCGACACCTCCGGCTACGGGCTGCATAAGCGCGGTTATCGTTTGGACGCGGCTGAAGCGCCCTTAAAAGAAACGCTCGCAGCGTCGCTGTGCTACCTGTCAAAGCTTCGCCCGCACCACACGCTTTACGACCCGATGTGCGGCTCCGGCACCATCATCATAGAGGGCGCAATGATGGCGATGAACCTCGCACCCGGCGTCAACCGCAGCTTTTCCGCCGAACGGTGGGACAATATACCTGCCGCCGTCTGGAAAGAGGAGCGCACACGCGCGAAAGATCTCGAAAAGCGCGACTGCGACTTTTTCGGCTATGGCTCCGACCTCGACGAAAAAGCTATTGAAATTGCCAAAACAAACGCCGCGCGCGCCGGTGTTGCCGGCAAGGTGCGCTTCACAGTTGCCGATATCCGCGGTTTTTCGCCTCAGACCGAGCGCGGCACGCTCATTTGCAACCCGCCTTATGGCGAGCGCCTCCTTGACATCAACGAGGCGGAAAACCTCTACCATGAAATGGGCAGGGTGATGTCTCCTAAAAAGGGCTGGTCATACAGCGTAATCAGTCCGTCCGAAACGTTCGAAAAATCGTTCGGACGCAAGGCCGACAAGAGACGCAAGCTTTACAACGGTATGATTAAATGCGATTTGTATATGTATTATAAATAGAGTGTAAAAGCATCAGACAAAGGAGCTTGATATCATGAAGCATGTTTTTATCGTTAACCCCACCGCGGGTAAAAAGGGGCGCGACGCTTCGGCAATTATCCCCGATATAGAGGAATGCTGCAAACGCCGCGGTCTTGATTACATCGTCCACATCACGACAGCGCCCAACGACGGACTTGAGTTTGCGCGGGAGACGGCAAAAACCGGCGAACCTGTCAGGATATACGCCTGTGGCGGCGACGGCACACTTTATGAGGTTGTCAACGGAACGTTCGGTTATAAAAATGTTGAGGTAGCCGTCGTGCCCTTAGGCTCGGGCAACGACTTTATCCGCCTTTTCGGCACAAAAGAAGTGCTTGCCAATATTGACGCGCAGGTTTCCGGCACGGCCATCGACCTCGACCTGATTCGTTGCGGCGACCAAATCTCCATCAACGAATGCTCCATGGGTGTCGACGCCGAGATCTGTGCCAAGCAGGCAACGTTTAAAAAATTCCCGTGGCTAAGCGGCGAGGCGGCCTATACCGCATCGTTACTGTGGGCATTCACGAAAAAGATGAAAAACACCTTCACCGTCACATTGGACGACGACGCGCCGTTCACAAACGACGTGATTTTCTGCTTCTGCGGCAACTCGCGCTGGTACGGCGGCGGCTATATGGGCGGTCCACTCGCGCTGCCCGACGATGGTTGGCTCGACGTCATCATTGTCAGACGGGTCAGCAGATTAAAGCTGTTTACTCTTATCAACAAGTATAAAAACGGTCAGCACCTCGACTGGGACATTACGATGTTCAAGCGCGTAAAAAAGGTATCCGTCCACAGCGACGTTCTCGCGGCGGTCAACGTCGACGGCGAGTGCAAATATGTCAACGACAGTACGTTTGAAATTATCGAAAAGGGCATAAAGTTTGTCATACCAAGCAATTCAACCTACATAGAGGATAGAAAAAGCGGAAAAATCAGCGGTGAAAGATTGAAAGATAAACTTTCAATCTGAAAGTTTTGTCCTTTTGCGCCATACAGGACGGCGCAAATCGGCTTCGCCGACCGGTCAAAACTTCCGGCTTACTGTAAAAGGATGGTCATAAGATTGAACCATAAGAAACGAGGACCGGTCAAAGAGAGGCGCACAGACCAAG
>CAZDWM010000213.1:0-2568 GCA_964509145.1 uncultured Eubacteriales bacterium
ACGGTGAGTATCGAGGTTAGCGTTCTTGTTTTATGCCCGAAAAGCCTGTGTTTACGGGCTTTTTCGCATTTCTGCTTGTAACCATTATTCCCATGAGAGTAAAAAATGCAACCGCAAAACGCCCGGAGCTGCTCTTTCCCATACCTGCGCAGAACGATTCCCAACAAGGGGGTGTAAAATCTCGGGAGGGGGGTGCACTCCTATGCAAGCAAGTTAAGGACAACATAGAATAAGCTTTAGATACACTGCGTAGGGGCAACCCTTGCGGTCGTCTGGAATCGGGGTTTATACTACTTCCAATTTAAAACATCTGCAATATCCACTCACGCGCGGTGATGCTCTTGACGGTTTGCGGCGATAAGGAACAGATCGTATCACAAAGTCTGTCCATGACCTTTTCAAGGGTTTGAAAAACCTCATTGCGGAAGCCGCGCTTGTGGATTTCCTTTCAAATCTGCTCGATGGGATTCATCACCGGTGTGGCGGGGTGAAGAAACAGCAATCGGATGTTCTTTGGGACGACCAATGTGTTCGATTTGTGCCATGACGCTCCGTCACAGACGAGAATGATTGTATCGTTCGGATAGTCTTCCGATAATTTCCGCAGGAACAGGCTCATGCACGCCGTATTGCTGTACGGCATCACGAGAAAGAAGGATTCGCCCGTCAACGGTTCAACCGCGCCATAGGCGTAGTGGTACTCACAAATGTGATGACACGGAACACTTGGGCGCAAGCCGGGATAGCACCAGCAATACTTGGGCTTGTTGATTCGCCCGAACCCGACTTCGTCCTGAAACATCAGACGAACGCTTCCGCGCTTTAAAGCGTGAAAGGCGTCTTTTACGACTGAGTTAATTTTTTTAAGGCTTCGATCGCCTCATCACTTGCTTTGTCGGGATGTTTGCTGTGCGGCATGACCTTACGCCAGCCCATTTTGTGCAGAAAATAATATACGGTGGATTTTGATTTGTGTTCTTTTCCGAAGCGCTCGTCATATGCCGCCGCGATTTCTTCGTTTTTCTTCCCTTCACCGCGCAATGCGATAGCTTCCAGATTTCGATATTGCAATACATTTTTTCCATTGCTTCACGTATTTTTTTTCGCGTCTTCATTGTTGATACGATACATTTTTCATCACCATATCTATTATATCACACTTTTTCTTCTTGAAGAGTATTTAATTTAGAATTAGTATAAGGCGCCGATACAGAAATCGTCTTTTATATCGGTTATTTTAACCGTCACCAATTCGCCTGTCCGGCATTCGCCGACGAAACGCACGGGTGTATAATTGCGTGTAAAACCCTCGTGCATTCCGCCGCTGATCGGCTGCTCGGCTAGCACCTCGACGGTTTTGCCGACCTGCGCTGATAAAGTCGCACGGCGAATCTTGTCGGCTGTCTCACTCATCAAGTGCGCTCGCCTTTCCTTTTCGACCTTTTCAATCTGGTTTGGAAAAGACGCGGCACGGGTACCGACACGCACTGAGTAGGGAAAAACATGCACCTTCTCAAAACCGATTTTCTCGACAAACCGCCTTGACGCCTCGAAGTCTTCCTCGGTTTCGCCGGCGAAGCCGACCATGACGTCGGTCGTAAGCGCCGCGTCGGGGAACAGTGCGCGCAGCTTAACACACAGCGCCTCGTATTCGGCGGCGGTGTAGTGGCGGTTCATACGCTTCAACGTTTTGTCGCAGCCGCTTTGAAGCGAGATGTGAAAATGTGGGCATAGCTTATCGCATTTTGAGAGCCTTAGCAACACATCGTCGGTCAGGTGGTCCGGCTCAAGCGAGCCGAGGCGGACACGCCGGATGCTCTCTGGGGACGACGCTGCCTCGACAGCGTCACAGATGTCATAACCGTCCGAATTGTAAGCCGATAGGTTTATGCCCACAAGAACAAGCTCGGAAAATCCGCTTTCGGACAGCCGCAGGGCTTCGTAACGCAATTCGTCAATCGGTTTTGAGCGTACCCGTCCGCGAGCGTAGGGGATGATGCAGTACGAGCAAAAACGGTTGCAGCCGTCCTCGATTTTAATGTTTGCCCGCGTGCGTTCGCGGAAGCCGGAAACGGCGGACGGGCTGAAAACATCATCAGGCCGGTGCTGAACGGTCAGCACCAGCCTGTTGTATGTTGAAAAAAAGTTATCGAGGGCTTCAATGAGCCTTTCGTTGCTTTTGTTGCCCAGCAGTATGTCGGCTTCGGGAAGTGTCTGCGCTATGTCGGGATAAGCCTGCGGTACACAGCCTGTGAGGACGACGACGGCACGGGGGTTTTGCCTTTTAAAGCGGCGGACAGCCTGACGCGTCTTTCGGTCACTTTCGGCTGTCACTGTACAGGAATTGACGATGTATACGTCCGCCAGTTCGTCGTGGGACACAAGCGTGTAACCGTTGCTTGCGAGCGTTTCCGACATCGCCTGTGACTCATACTGGTTTACCTTGCAGCCGAGGGTGTAAACGGCGGCTTTCATTATGCCGTTTTGGTGAGCGCACGTTCAAGCCAGACGGTGCCGATATCCATCGCGTTATATAAACCGCGTTTTTCAGCCTTTTTGATAATTCTG
>CAZDWM010000213.1:2578-4075 GCA_964509145.1 uncultured Eubacteriales bacterium
GTCGGGGTCTGTGCTGACGAGCTGGACAACGACACGGTCGGCAACGGTAAGCCCGTTAAAATCCTTGGTACCGGTGATTTGAAGCACGACGACAAACTCGTCGGACATGTTGCCATAATAAATAGTGTTGTCCTTGCGTACAAGGGGCTTGCCCCTGTATGTTAAAAAATTGTTTTTCTTTGCAGGCATTGATATTTCATCCTTTCACGCGTTTTATCTCAGCCCCAGATATTCCTTGACAAGGATTTGAAGCAACTCGTCCCTGTCTATACGCCGCACGAGGCTGCGCGCGTTGTTGTGGGTAGTGATATAGGTGGGATCCTCGGACAACAGGTATCCGACGATCTGGCTGATAGGATTATACCCCTTTTCGTTTAAAGCGTTGTAAACCTCAGTAAGAATACGGCGCACCTCATTTTCGTGCTCGTCCTTAACGGAAAACTGGATTGTCTTATCAGTCATAAAATCACCTCTCATCACAATACTTAGTTATTATATACCACAATACAACAAAATACAATGGCTTTAATAAAAAATTAACTTTGTCTTTACCTTTTGTTTACTAACTGCGCAGTGTTATCCCGAGCTTTTCGAGCGCCTTGACGGCACGCTTGACGGCGGCGTCGGCCTCCTCGTCGGTCATCGTTTTGTCGGGTGAACGCAGAATCAAATTAAACGCGACGCTCTTCATGCCGTCGGGTATCTGCGCGCCCTCGTATACATCGAACAGAGACACCGACTCGAGAATTTTCCCCGCAGCCTGTGAGATGGCACGTTTTAACGTGAGAACAGGCAGCTTTTTATCGCACACAAACGCGAGGTCGCGCGTCGAGGCCGGGAACTTCGGCAATTGCTTATATACCCTGACGAGATTTGAACATTCAAAGAGCTTGTTAAAGTCGAGCGTCGCGACATAGGCACGCGTGTCAATGCCGTAATTTTCAAGAACCTCAGGGTGAACCTCGCCGAACATGCCCAACTCTAAACCGCCGACAGTAAGCGCCGCCGCCCTGCCCGGGTGGAGGTATACGCAGTCCGAAACGGCTTCCACATCGTAGTCGGCGATGCCGAGCTGATATAAAAGCTCCTCTATAACACCCTTGAGCGCGAAGAAGTCGCAATTATCGCCGTACATGCCTAAAGCCACGACCTGATTTTCTTCAGGCAGCGTCTCGCCCTCGACTGGGATGTAGACCGTTGAAAGCTCGTAGAGCATTGCCTTTGGGTTGCGGTTGTTGTAGTTACGCGCGAGCACCTCAAGCATGGACGGCACCGTTGAGGTGCGCATGACGCTTGTGTCCTCGCCGAGCGGGTTTGAAATGACGACGGATTTGCGCATCGGACTGTCGGCGGGGAGGCATATTTTATCGTAATACTTCTGGCTGATAAAGGAGAACGTCGTGATTTCCGTAAGCCCCTGCGCGAGCAGAATATTATTAATCAGCTTCTGAAGCTTTTGAATATCATCGAGCATACCGGCGGTTGTGCTGACGAGCG
>CAZDWM010000214.1:0-1898 GCA_964509145.1 uncultured Eubacteriales bacterium
CCGGCCGGCGAGGGCGACGCGCAGTTCACCGAGCTTTTAAAGCGGTTCGCGCAGAAGGACGGCGAGCGATTTTTAACTATCGAGCCGCACCTTGCCGTTTTTGAGGGGCTCAAGGAGCTTGAGGTGAGCGGCAGCTCGGCAGAAAAACTGAGCGAAGAAAGCAACTTTCAATACGCCTCGCGCGACGAGAGCTTCGCGGCTGCGGCCAACGCACTGCACAAGCAGATTGCGCTCGCGCAGCCCGTGCGCTACGGTATCATCGGCGTGGGCAACATGGGCACAAGCCATGTCCGGTTTTATAAGGAGGGTCACATCAAGGAGATGCGCCTTGTCGCCATTGCCGACCTGAATCCCGAACGCCTTGAGGTCAACCTTGAAGAACTGCCGGAGCTCGCGACGTTCGACAGTGGTGAAGCGCTTATAGACAGCGGGCTTTGCGACGCTGTCGTCATCGCGACGCCGCACTACGCCCACCCCTATTTTGTTAAGTATGCCATTTCAAAGGGGCTGCACGCCTTAAGCGAGAAGCCCGCGGGCGTCTACACCAAGCAGGTGCGCGAGATGAACGAATACGCGGCGGCACACGACAAGGTTTTCGCTATGATGTTCAATCAACGTACCAACCACATCTACCGCAAGATGAAGGAGATTGTCGACAGCGGCGAGTACGGTCAAATCAAGCGTGTCAACTGGATTATCACCGATTGGTACCGCACACAGTCCTATTACAATTCCGGCGGATGGCGCGCGACATGGTCGGGCGAGGGCGGCGGCGTCCTTTTAAACCAGTGCCCGCACAACCTCGATTTATGGCAGTGGATTTGCGGAATGCCGTACAAGGTACGTGCCTTTTGCCACGAGGGCAAGTGGCACGACATTGAGGTTGAGGACGATGTAACCATCTACGCCGAGTACCCCAACGGCGCGACTGGCGTTTTTGTCACGACAACAGGCGACGCGCCCGGCACCAACCGCTTTGAAATCACACTCGACCGCGCGAAGCTCGTCTGCGAGGGCGGCAAGTCGCTTACGCTCTATGTGCTCGAGCAGGGCTCCATTGAGTTCAGCCAAACAAGCGTAAACGGCTTCGGAAAGCCAAAGGGCGCGTTTGTCGAAATCCAGACCGATGGCATGAGCGAGCAGCACACGGGCGTTCTAAACGCCTTCGCCGCAAGGATTATCCGGGGCGACAAACTGGTTGCCGAGGGGTACGAGGGCATCAACGGCTTGACTATCTCCAACGCCGCGCACCTTTCGTCATGGCTCGGCAGGGACATAGAGCTGCCGCTGGACGAGGATATGTATTTTAACGAGCTTCAAAAGAAAATCGCGTCCGCAAAGGGTAAAAAGCAGGTAAGCGAGGCGGCGGGTGTCGCAGATTTGGCGTCGACATATAATTCAAATTGAGATTCGAGTTCAAGCTATGATCCATGGAACGGTCAAGACCGTTCCCTACACAGAATATGTACCTCGATTCATTGACAATAACATGAACGGAGGCATAAAAATGGACGCTTTTCTTGAAAAAATCTACTCCTACCGCGAGTATGTCGCAATCAAACGGCTTTGGGCGGCGGTCAAGTCACTGCCCGGCGCGTTGTTCAGCCCTAAAAAGCTTATCGCCGCGTTTGTCGTCATCGCCGAGCTTATCTCTATGCTCATTTTTTCCACGCCCCAGTTGCCGCGCGGTCAGCAGATAAACCTTGACGAGTGGCAGCTTTACTGGAACGACGAGTTCGACGGCGACAAGCTCGACACGTCAAAATGGGTTCCGTCCTATTCCTATGTCCGCCGCGGCGGCATTTGGGACAAGGGACAAGTTTCCGTCAGTGACGGCATGTTGAAGATTACCACCGAATATCTTGAAAACGGTCCTTTGGGTGAGGGATGGTACAGCG
>CAZDWM010000214.1:1908-4056 GCA_964509145.1 uncultured Eubacteriales bacterium
CATCTCTTCGCTCGCCGGGTTGCGGGCCATCCCGAACATGCCCGCCTACTCCACCTCGAAGGGAGCACTGGTGGCACTGACCAGGCAGGCGGCCCTCGACTTCGGAAAGCATAAGATCAGGTGCAATTGCATCTGTCCCGGCGGGTTTGGCTTGTGGGCGGCGTTTTGGATGCTCTCCGAGGGCATGTTCGCCACACCCGATGGCAGCGCTGCCGACGGGTGTGAAATCGACATGTTCGAGTCAAACGCCTTTGGGGCGGATAACCTGAAAAAGAAGAACAGCGTCAATCAGGCCACGGGCTTTGACGGTTACGACGAGGGCAGCAGCGGTGTCGTCATCGGTCAGTACAGAGGCGAAAATATCTTTACGCAATACAACACCTACGGCCTTGAGTGGAACGAGGACGAAATCATTCTTTACATCAACGGCGTCGAGACGGACAGACTGACAGGCAAATGGGTACCGCAGGTTAAGGAATATCTTCTGCTTTCCGTCGAGGTTGCCGGCACAAACGGAAACCCCGGTATGCGGGCAGACGGACAGATGTCAACAGACAAAAACGCGAACATAGTGAATAATGACCCGAGTATTTTTCCGCTTGATTTCATCGTGGATTATGTCAGGGTATACGAAAGGATTGAAGCAAAATGACACATGAAAACTTAAAGGGTAGGGTGGCGGTCGTCACCGGCGGCGGCGGCGTGCTTTGCAGCGGTTTTGCTAAGGATTTGGCGGCACAGGGTGCTAAGGTGGCAGTCCTTGATTTGAGGCTTGAGGCGGCGCAGAAGGTGGTTGATGAAATTACGACGGCGGGCGGAACAGCGCTGGCCGTGGCCTGCAACGTGCTTGAGGCGGAAAGCCTTGAAAAGGCGCGGACGGAAATCAACGAAAAGCTCGGTGTCTGCGATATTTTAATTAACGGCGCGGGCGGCAACTCGCCGCTGGGCACGACGACAAAGGACACGCTCGAGCTTACTGACATTGCCGAAAAGGCGGAGGGCGTCAAGACCTTTTTTGACCTTGACCCAAAGGGCATTGAGTTCGTTTTCAACCTCAATTTTCTCGGTACACTGCTCACTACGCAGACCTTCGCCAAGGAAATGGTAGGCAGGAAAAACGAATTCCTACCGCCCGCTCACAAGAATTCCGGCCTACTCGGCAGCCAAGGCGGCGGTGTCGAACTTTACGCAATTCATGGCGGTTCACTTCGCCGACGTGGGCATCCGCGTCAACGCCATCGCGCCCGGCTTCTTTGCGACCATTCAAAACAAAAAGCTGCTTTTTAATGACGACGGTACGCTGACTGCACGTTCGGATAAAATTATCTCCCATACACCGCTTAGGCGCTTCGGCAAGCCCGAGGATTTAACGGGTGCTCTGCTGTTCCTGTGCGACGAAGCCTATTCGGAATTTATCACCGGCGTGGTGCTGCCCGTCGACGGCGGATTCTCGGCGTATTCGGGAGTATAAGCCATTACGTTTTATAAAAAAGAGCAAAATATATACCGCGGCGGCCTTTGCGGGCTGCCGCGGTTGTGTTATGGATAATAATAAGCTGTTGGTTAAAATACTTACCGACTGATAGAATTATTCGTCCTTCGGCTCGTCAAGAACAATGCTTTTAACCGTGTCGAAAAACCTTCGTTTGTCAGGATAGGCCCTAAAATGCATCACAAGCTGTTGCTCCTCGGGGGAAAGATATCCAAAACGCTCGGTTTTATTAAAATAAAGATTGTCATTAGGCGAGGAGCACGCAAGGTCAAGCACAGACGTCGGCTTATACGAATGCGGAATAAATTCTTCAAGCCCGACACTGAAAAGGCAGGACAGCCTTGCGATAATCGATGTCGAGGGCTGGGTTTTTCCGGTTTCGTAGTAGGAGTATGTAGAACGCTCAATGCCGAGAAAGTCGGCAATATTCTGTTGAGTGTAACCATTTTGTGATCTGAGCAGTTTTAATGTATCTGAGAGCATCTTCACAAACCATTCCTATTTTATTTGTTTTATTGTGTCAAATTATACAATTTTATAGGATTGGTGTCAAGCGTTTTCAATTTTTTTTTACAAATACTTTCCCGTTACATTAAAATGTAAAGCAATGCGAAAATCAGCATAAAGTCCGCCTTTTCGTTCATCAGCAGAATAAT
>CAZDWM010000215.1:0-2453 GCA_964509145.1 uncultured Eubacteriales bacterium
GCCCCATGACCGCGTAGCTGCCGGTTCCGGAGAGTACGGCCGTGATAGTGTCGGTGTAGCCGCCGTTGACGGTGGTGACGGTGAGAACCGTTTCACCGTCTTTGAGGGGAACTATCTCATTGTTCGCGTTCCAGTAAGCGACGTTCTCGTTGCTGGAGGTGAGGATGATATCGTCCTTTGTGGCTATAGTTCCGGACGGAAGAAGAATCGCGGAGGCATCAAGCCTGCCCTCACTGTATTTCCACTTGAACCGGGTGACGTTTGTGACGATAAACGGGTCGTCTTTACCATTATCAAAGGAATACCACTGTACGCCAGAGATGTTGTTTGTAATTTTAACATTGACAGTGTCGTAGACCGTAGATGGGTAAGCAACGGAGTAAATTTTAAGCTCAACGGAGGTGTCACCGCTCGTCAGCTTTTTGGGAATGAGGTAATAGCATAGTGCGGTTGTGTCGTACTCAACGGTGAAATAGGTGCTGTCATAGGTGAATCCGACGGCGTTATAGGGTGCGTCGGCCGGGGTTGTCGTATAAGTAATTTTGTACTTAAGCGTTGAGCTTGGCGAATAATATGCTATAATCGTTGTAGCGGCGTAATTGCCTGTTAACGTTAAGGCGGTGACCTTAGAGCCTGACGACGGACCGTTGACGGTAACTCTGCAGGTTGCTGTCTTGAGGTTGTCGGAGGAAGTGGCGGTGATGGTGACCTCTCCGCCGGAAACGCCCGTAACCTTGCCGGCTTTGTCGACTACAGCGATGGTTTTGTCGCTTGAAGACCATCTGACGAAGGAGTTGGTGGGCTGGGGATTGGTTCCGCCGCCGTTAAAAACAGGAGCCAGAGTCATAAACTCTCCGATATTGACGGTGCCCTGTCCGGGGCTTACGGTGAAGTTTGAAACCGGGGTAATAGCACCCTCATATAGATCGTCCCATGAAAAATAGTTTTCGGTTGCGAATTTGTTGGCTGCCGTGTTGGCATAGCCCGAAACGATGAAGCCGCTAATGAGGCTGTAAACGGAGCTTGCGTAAGTGTAGCCGAACGCGTGCGCGCCGATGGAGATAACGCCCTTGGGAACGGTGATGCTCTTTAACGCTGCGCAGTTGTAGAACGCGTCGGCGCTGATTGTTGTGATGTCGGGGACGGCAGCGTCGCCGGTGAGACCGTCAAAGGGAAGAAACTCAACGGATGATAGCTGGACACAGCTTTCGAATGCCTTGGCGGCAATCGTCTGAACCGTCGGGGCGATATTAACCGTCTTGAGGTTTGCGAGACCTGTTGCGCCGTAAAAAGCGCCTGCGGCAATCGCTACGACAGGCTTGCCCTTGTAGCTGCTTGGAATGGTGACCACCTCGGCCGTTGTGTCGCAATAGGTGATGGTGGCCTCGGTGTCGGTTTCCGTGTAGCTCCAGTTGACGCTGATGTCCTCCGCCGCGGTCTCTTTGTCTTCCTCAACCACGAAATCCCTGAGGATAACTGTTTCGTCGGAGGTTTTCAATGCCTCAAGGGCGCTCATCGCCAGCATCGGCACCGAGGAAAGAATCATCATAAGCGCCAGCATGGCCGACAGCGTTACTTTAATTTTTCTGCTCATCATTATATCTCCTTTATTTTTGTTCAGGCTCCAAGCCGTATGCAAATAATTATAGTATAAAAAACAATTAAATGCAACATATTTTAGCAAAAAAGCCTTAAGATTTGGTTAAAAAACTGTGAATGACCTTTAAGGCATGACAACCTCCGCGGTCTTGCGCAGCGACGCGATATATTCGTTGTATTTTTCGTTAACGGCAAGCTCAACGGCGGCGTTACGCAGCGCTTTGCCGGACAGCGCGCTTTTAACCTCGCCGCTCATCTCTTCAAGCTGCCGTGCGATTTCGTCGTCCGTGGGCTTGAGCTTGTCCGCGGCCATCTTGTTTTTAAGCTCAAGGACACCGTTGTTAAGGTAATAAGTGTAAAACGACGACAGACCGATGCTTTTAACACCGGCGGCATTCTGTCCGTCCGAATGCGCCGCGTTATAGGCGGCGGCCTTGTCATATAACGCCTCGTAAGCGATGTCCTCATAGATGCCGTATTCACGGCACAGGACGAGCTGAAGCTTCACCTTGACGCATTCGTCGAGCGCCCGTTCGTTGAGCGTATCCTCCGGCGTTTTACCGCCGAACGGCGTCGTCCAGAAGCTGTCCGAATAATCGCAGGTGTATAAGCTTACATATTCACCCGCGACGTCTGCACGCAGACGACCCTTGAAATAGTTCAGCTCGTTTTCGGTTATGGTCTCGCCGTTGACATAGGCGACAGGGGACGCGCCGCTGTCCGACGCATCATAATCAGCATTACCGGTACACGAAAAAAGAAAAATCACCGCAAGCGGCAAGAGTGCCGCCGTGAAAGCTCTTTTTATCATTTAAATTCTTCGAGTAGTAAATTTAATCTGTGGCAGAAAAGAA
>CAZDWM010000215.1:2463-4049 GCA_964509145.1 uncultured Eubacteriales bacterium
TGATCCTTCAGCCAATCACAGACATGCAGAACCTCGGCGCGGATGATGCGGTAAACGCCAAGGAAGAAGTGACTGATGACGGTGAATACATTAAGATGCTCATACTCTCCCGCGACGCCCGCGCCCTCGTAACAGCCGATGTTGTGCGTTGCGGTGAGAGCGTTGCCGTAAAGGTCACGTGTGCCCATATCTTCCTCAACCTGAACGCCCGCACCGATACACGGTGAGCAGGATTTGAGCACAAAGCTGTTTTTATCGGTTAAGTCGGTTCCGGCGAACTGCGGCAGGGCGAACATGGAATCTCTGTCTTTTAATGTAGGCGGTGTGTCGTAATAACAGTTGTTTGAAACTGTGTAGTCATAGTCGCTGTTGAGCTTGACGAGCGCGCCGGGCTGGAGCATGAAAATGTTGTTTTGAATGTAGGTGTCGTCGTAGCGTGTGAAGTTATAGGTGCTGCCGTTGACAATGGTATTGTTGTAAAATTTAAAGTTGTGCTCGGGCTTACCGACATTACTGCCGCAGTTATTGCCGAGGTTATCATTGACGGAGAGGCAATAACGCACGGTGTTGTTATAATGGTCGTCGGCGTCATAAGGGCAGTTCCACATGAATTTTACGTTGTCGTGGGAGTAAACGTACTGGTACATGCTGTTGTTCGTATGGTCGTCGAAGTCCACCGCCATACCGTCGAGCACATTTTTAGCGCCGGCAATTTCGCAGTTTTCGACGAGCGCATGTGTAACACCCCACGTCCAGACGGGCGCGGTGTAATAGACGCCGACGCTCTGGCAGGCGTTGATGACGGAGGAGTTGCGCAGTATGATGGTGTCGGTATCCGCCATAATGAACGCGTCGTCGTAGAGGTCGTGAATGCTGCAATTCTCAATGATGATATTTTTGTTATATGGCGCGGCTTCGGTGTTTGGAAAATTACCGCCGGTAAAGATTCCGTAACCGCAGTTGTAAATTTCGCAGCCGTCGACGGTGATATCCTCGGCGTGTGCGCCGTAAACGCCCGCGCCGCCGTTGATTCTTATGGCCGCACGTCCTCCGGAGCAGTAGGTTTCGGACGGGTAATTCTTGATGTCGTGCAGGACAACGTTTTCAACACGAATATTTCGAACGTTGGTGTTACGGAAGCTGACAAGGATGCCGGTGCCCTCAGCCGTCGTTATCTCAACATCCGAGACCGTCCAATAAGAAACGTCGGACAGCAGAATGACAGGGTCGTCGGCAACGGTTGAGGTGAGCACGGGCGCGGGGCCATCACCGTAGGCACCGATTGTTATAGAGCCTTTCGCGTTCCCGCTGCCCCTTGCCGTGAAGTTGCCGTAATACATACAGCCCCTCTTGAAAAGTATGCGTTCTCCTTCGGAATAGGTGAGAGAGGATGCTTTTTCGATTGTTTTAAAAGGCGTTGCCTCGCTCAACCCGTCGTTTGAATTATCGCCGTTCGGATCGACGTAATAGGTTTTAGAAATACCGGCAAAAGCGGTGATGACGGGAAACACGGAAAACAGCAGGACAGCGCTTAGGGCGACGTAGAACAATTTTTTACAGCTTTTCATTTCAATTTCCCTCCAGCT
>CAZDWM010000216.1:0-2475 GCA_964509145.1 uncultured Eubacteriales bacterium
CAAAAACGCTTGCAGCTTTCTTTATTCTGCTTGTGCCAGAGTAGCAAAAGAACTTGGATATAAGCGCATTATTAGCTACATTTTGAGTTCAGAAAATGGAGCATCATTAAGAGCCAGCGGTTGGGTTGATTGCGGAGAAGCCGGAGGTGGTACATGGGATAGACCGTCCCGACCCCGTGAACAATCTGCTCCTATAGAAAGGAAAATACGGTACGAAAAAATTCTTAAAAGAGGTGACGAAGGATGATACCCTTTATTTCTATAACCGTCCTCAGCCTCCTGGCTCTCGTTTTTTGGATGCCTCTACTTCGGGCTGGAAAGGACAGCTAACAATATGGGAAATAAAAAAAGCGTTTATACATACAGCCAAATGCAAAAAATGCAGGCGCTGGCGCTGGAATACAAGGTTAATGTTGCGAAACATATTATCCGCGAAACGTTCAAACAAGGCAGAAAGGTTGCCATTGCATTCTCTGGCGGGAAAGATAGTACAGCTCTCTGGCATCTTATTCGTGAAACGTGTCCAGAATATGCAAAAAATCTGATTGTCATCTTCGGCAACACCGGCGTCGAGTACAAGGAATCGCTGGAATTCGCGCGAAAGCTCGGTAAGGAGTGGGGCGGGGATAATTTCTACGAAACCAAACTTGACCGGATAAAAGTGCCGCGTCTGAAATATGAAGCGCAGAAAGAAGTCTGGGCGCTAATCGAGAAAAACGGAGATGTGGCGCGGTACCTGAATAAAAAAGGGAGACTATTGTCTACGGACAAGCTCAACGAAGCGGTCACACCGGAGATGTGGGAGGATTTCAGGCAGCGCAAACTCGTCTGGGAGGCCGGAACGCAAGTCAGCTTTTGGTTCGTTGCAGAGCAATACGGATTTCCGATACTCGGAAAAGATGCGACGAAGCTCGATGCTCCACGAATTAACATTAATGTATTTCTCAAATACAGCACCGACAAGTCAGAAGGAAACAAGGATTATTACGGTATTCTTGAAAATTACCCAGATTTACGAATTTCTCACGCCTGCTGTTATTTCATCAAGGAGCGCCCTTCGGAAAGGCTTCAACGGGAACTGGGAGTAGACACACTGTTCCGTGGTCTGATGGCGAGCGAATCCCGCCGACGCACATTCACGTTTTTAGATAATGGGTTTATTTATCCGTCTGACGGTACGTTATATTCACAGCCGCTATCTGTATGGACAGATGATGATGTGTGGGCATATATCAAATCGCGAAACTGCCCGTATTCTCCGTTGTACGATTTAGTTGACGAAGACGGAGAAAAGCTTTTTACCCGAAACGGTTGCTATGTGTGCGGTACTGGTCTCGCTTTTGAGGGCAACAACATCGAAACCCTGCGGAATTATTACCCAAATAAATGGAACGGGTTGATGCGCTACGGGATGGCGCGAGAGATGCAAACCTATGCGCTGGCAATAAGCGACACGAGCAGGCTCAATTTTAACGACTGCAAGTGGATGCTCGAAAAATGGCCGTGTGCATTTGACCGCCTGACACCAAAATCGGATTTGGTTGAGGCACTACAATATTACGACGTGTTAATTTAAGTTTGTTGTAAAGGAGAATCGGCATGACAGCAAAAGAGTATTTACGGCAGTACTGCGAAGCGGAAAATGACATAACCGATAAGCTTGAGGAGATTAGCCGCTTGCGGGCTCTTGCTGAGAAGACGACGCAGGCCTTCGGTGGCGATAGGGTAAGGACGTCCGGAGAGGACAGGCTACCGAAAATCATTGCTAAAATTGCTGACATGGAGGCAGATGTCGATAAGGAGATTGACGAGCTCCAGAGCAAAAAGGAGGATGTCCAGAAAATTATAAACCTTGTTCCCGACAAAAAGCAACGCAAAGTATTAGAACGCCGGTACATAAAAGGAGAGAAATGGGAGCAAATTGCGGTAAACCTGAATTACGACTACAGATGGGTTACAAGACTGCATGGAAGGGCTTTAATTACGGTGTCAGAGCTAATTGTAAAATACGCCCCTAAAAGCCCCTATAATCTGTGATATAGTGTAAACTGGAAAAAGCATAAAAAAGAAGAGCCTCAGCAGTCCTCCTCTGCCGGCTCTTTTCTTACAGCGGCGGAGCAACATGCGGGTATAAGTGTGTTGCTCCGTCTGCTTATTAAAAGAAGGTGTGGTGGATGGTAAGAATAACCGAAAAGCAAAAGCGGTTTTGTGATCTGTATATTAAGTACGGCGACGCCGCTAAGGCGGCAGTAGAAGCCGGATATAGCAAAAAATCTGCTAATGTTATCGGATATGAAAACCTCACAAAACCTTATCTGAAAAGCTACATTGATACACGGCTCCAAAAGCTTGAATCTGAGCGCGTCGCCTCCGCCGAAGAAGTGCTGCAGTACCTTACCGCTGTTATGCGCGGAGAGCACAAGGAAGAGATCCCCGTCTTATGCGGAGACGGGTGCCAGGAGCTCGTACCGAAAG
>CAZDWM010000216.1:2485-4034 GCA_964509145.1 uncultured Eubacteriales bacterium
ATTCAACCATTTCGGCTGCTGACATCGGTTGTGAAAACCTTAAGAAACCCGATGTTCGCGCATACATTGACAGAGCCCTTGCCGAACGCTCTCGCCGCACCGGAATCAACGCTGATATCGTACTTGAGGAGTTGGGTAAACTTTTGCGCGTAAACGCCGAAGACGTCATAAATATGGATGATGCAACAGTTAAAGCCGACGCTTCCCGCAACGACACGGCCGCGATAACGTCTGTTAAAGTCAAGGTCATTCCTACCGAGGATGGAACTATTGTTGAACGTGAAGTAAAGCTTTGCGACAAACTTAAAGCGATAGAACTTGCGGGGAAGCATCTCGGCCTGTTTACCGAAAACATACGCCTTTCTGGTGATGTGGGGGTGCAGATCGTTGATGACATCCCAAAAGACAATGGTTAAGCTCACCGACGACATCGCGCCGTCGTTTTATGGCGTACACCATGACATTCGCGCAGGGCAGCACACATACTACAAGCTCGGCGGAGGGCGCGGTTCAACCAAGTCCAGCTTTGCCGGTGTTGAGATCATCCTCGGTATGATGGCCGACGCCAACGAGAAAAAGCAGACAAACGCCGTCTGCTTCAGGCGGTATAAAGACAACCTGCACGACAGTGTTTATGAGCAGCTCGTCTGGGCGCTTGACAAACTCGGCGTAGCTCGCCTCTGGAGGGCAACAATCTCCCCTCTCAAGCTGACGTATATCCCGACCGGACAAGTTATTCTGTTCCGCGGCGCCGACAAGGTCACAAAGGCTAAGTCTATAAAGGTGGCAAAGGGTTATATCAAGTATGTGTGGTTTGAGGAGCTCGACGAATTTGAGGGTCCCGAAAAGCTCCGCAGCATGTTGCAGTCTGTTGTCCGTGGCGGCCCGGAGTTTCGGGTATTTTACACTTACAACCCACCTAAGTCACAGCGCAACTGGGTAAATGATCCAGTACAGTGGGATCGCCCCGACACGCTGTCACACCACAGCACGTATTTAACGGTACCGCCGGAATGGCTCGGGGCGCAGTTTATCGCTGACGCTGAGCACCTACGCGACACAAAGCCTGAGGCGTATCGTCATGAGTATCTGGGCGAAGTAACCGGCACTGGTGCCGAGGTGTTTGGAAACTTAACGAACCGGCGCATCACAAAAGAGGAAATAGCCGAATTTGACCATATCCGGCGCGGTCTTGACTGGGGTTACGCAGCGGATCCGTTTCATTATGCGGTCTGTCACTATGACAAGACCCGGAAGCGGCTGTTCATCTACTATGAGATTCATCAGGTCAAGCTCAGCAACCGCGCTTCTGCTGCCCTTGTCAAGGCGGATAATAAAGGCAATGGCGAGATTATCGCCGACAGTGCCGAGCCTAAGAGTATTGACGAATATCGGGTGCAGTATGGCGTCCGTATCCGCGGGGCCAAGAAGGGGCCGGACAGCGTCGAGTACGGGGTCAAATGGCTGTCTGAGGAGCTCGAGGAAATCATCATCGACGCCGAGCGCTGCCCCAACACCTGGCGCGAGTTCTACGGCTACGAGCTGGATC
>CAZDWM010000217.1:0-4003 GCA_964509145.1 uncultured Eubacteriales bacterium
AGCGGACATGTCGGCGCATACCTGCGGGTCGAGCGTTGCCGGTTCGGAGGGTATTGGATAGCTGAAGGACATGTCGGTACCGTCCGTTTTTCCGCAGGAGGACAAAGCGAAAAGCGCCGTGCAGACAAGCAGCAGCGATACGGTTTTTTGAAGGATTGCTTTCATGGTTATCAACCCCGGTTATTATTCAAGCCATTTCGCGAGCTGGTCGGCGAGCGCCGAACCGCCGGTATCGCTTTGCTTATTTTGGTCTTGAAGGTACTTTTCGACGTCGCGCTTGTTAGCGCCCGCAGATTCACGGTGCTTCTCAAAGTCGGAGAGCTTTTCGCGGTAGCCGCACACGCAGAAGAAGGTTTTTGCGTCGCCCTCGCCGCGCAGCTCAAGCTTTTTGTGGCAGTTCGGGCAGCGTGCGTTCGTCATGACGGAAACGCTTTTGCGGTAGCCGCATTCGCGGTCGGGGCAGACGAGCATCCGACCCTTTTTGCCGTTGACGTCGAGCAGAAATTTACCGCAGTCCGGACATTTTTCTCGCGTGACGTTGTCGTGGATAAATTTCGCGTCGCTCGCGATGACCTCTTTGACCAGGCGCGCCGCGTAGTCACGCATATCGGCAATGTATTTATCGTCACGCACCTGACCCTTTTCAATTAGCTTTAATTGCTGTTCCCACTTTGCCGTCAGCTCCGCCGATTTAAGATCGGGCGGCACGATGGTGACTAATTGCTTTCCCTTTGAGGTTGGGCAGATTTCTTTGCCGTGACGCTCAATGCAGAAGGAGTCGAAAAGCTTTTCGATGATGTCGGCTCTTGTGGCGGGTGTACCTAATCCGCTGGTTGCTTCAAGAATGCTTTTCAGCTCGTTGTTGTCCACCTGACCGGATGGGTTTTCCATGGCTGTTAAAAGCGTCGCCTCATTGTAGCGCGCGGGCGGTTTTGTCTTGCCTGCGATAACCGAACAGCCCTTGACCGTCAGGGTCGTACCCTGCTTGAGCAGCGGAAGTTGCTGGGAGCGAACGCCGTCGTCTGTCTCGTTTTCGTCGTCGTCGGCAAGCTGACCGTAAAGCGCTTTCCAGCCGGGTTTTAAAACGGTTGTACCCTTAGCGAAAAAGTTATGCTTGTCGACAGCAACGCGCAGGCTTACCTCCTCGTACTCGAACGCCGGGCTTAACACGGCGAGAAACCGGCGCACGACGAGGTCGTAGATGTTGCGCTCCTCGTGCGACAGCGACGAGAGGTTGACGAACTGCTCCGTCGGTATGATAGCGTGGTGGTCGCCCACCTTGGCGTTGTTGACGATGTACTTTGAAGGAATGGGTCTGTTACGCAGGATATTCTGCGCCGCTTCCTTGTAGGGACCGATTGAGATTGCTTTGAGCCGGTCGGGCAGCGTCGGCATGACATCGTCGGTGATGTAACGTGAGTCGGTGCGCGGATATGTCAGCACCTTGTGCGACTCGTAAAGGCTCTGCATCAGTGAGAGAGTCTCCTTAGCGGAGTAGGCGTACTTCCGGTTGGCGTCGCGCTGAAGCTCGGTGAGGTCATAGGATGCGGGCGGTACCTTATGCTTGTATTCCTTTTTCACCTCGGTCAAAACGGCACGTTTGCCCTCAACAGCCTTGGCGATTTCGTCGGCGCGTACCTTTTCAAAGAAGCGGGCGTTGTTTTTTGCGTCGCGGTAGGTGGCGTTAAAACCGTCAAAGCGCACTGAGACGGTATAATAATCCTTAGGACGGAATTTTAGAATTTCTTCCTCGCGGGCGACTATAAGTGCGAGCGTCGGCGTCTGGACACGTCCGGCGGCAAGCTGGGCGTTGTATTTACAGGTCAGCGCCCTTGTGACATTGAGCCCAATGAGCCAGTCGGCCTCGCTGCGCGCCTGTGCCGAGCGGTAAAGGTTGTCGTATTCGCGCGCGGGACGGAGGTTTTGAAAGCCGGCCTTGACGGCGGCGTCGGTCTGCGATGAAATCCACAGCCGCTTGGCCGTCCCCTTAAAGCCCGCCTTCTGCATAATCCAGCGTGCCACCAGCTCGCCTTCGCGTCCGGCGTCGGTCGCGATGACAAGCTCGTCAATGTCGGGGCGGCGAAGGAGCGACGATACGGCTTTAAACTGCTTTGAGGTCTGCTTGATGACCACCAGCTGCATCTTTTGCGGCAGCATGGGCAAGTCCTCAAGCCTCCATGTCTGGTATTTTCCGTCGTAGCTTTCAGGGTCGGCCAACGTTACAAGGTGACCGAGCGCCCAGGTGACGATGTATTTAGAGCCGATGATGCAGCCGTCGCCGTTTTGGCGGCAGCCTAATACACGCGCGATGTCGCGTGCGACGGACGGCTTTTCTGTTAGAACAAGGATTTTTCCGATTGGAGACACCTTCTTATATGGATACATTTAATTTAGTATACCAAATAAAGGCACAAGTTGCCATATCAAATCAGAAATAAGAAGACACTGAAAACGACTTTTTTCGCTGTGCTGTCAAACGACCTACCGATAGTTGTACTACGTAAATTTTACCACAAGATAAAGAAGTTGAAAAAGCCCCGGGCATATGTTATACTTTTTTGCATGATGATTATCATGGCGTTTTGTCGCCATCGGCTCACGGGCGCGGTACAAAGGGATATAAACAAAGGGGAAAAGGAAAAAATGAAATCATTAGAGGAGCTTTGGGAGCTTGTGACGCAGGTGCTCAAAAAGGGGCTGTCGGAGCTCATTTACAACGTTTGGCTCAAGGATTTAACGCCGGTCAGCTTTGAAAACGGGGCTGTCACGCTGTCAATATGCGAATTTAAAAGAAAAATTGTCGAGCAAAAGTTCCTCGGCGTTCTCAACGGTGCCTTTGAGGAGGTTTTAGGTTTTCCGGTCGAAATTATTCTCGTCGAGCCGGAGGGAGCCGCCGACGAATCGCGCCAGAGGGTCGCGAACGACAAGCTGCAAAACGAGGAGAACACCTTTGAGACGTTTGTCGTCGGCTCCTCAAACAAGTTCGCACACGCCGCGGCGCTCGCAGTGGCGGCCAATCCCGGCGGCGCTTATAATCCGCTGTTCATCTACGGCCGGTCGGGGCTTGGCAAGACGCATCTTTTAGGTGCAATGGCAAGCGAAATTAGAAAGAACAATCCGGATGTGAATATAATTCTTACGCACGGAGAAGAATTCACAAACGAGCTGGTCTATTATATTGCACAGAAGAATATGGCCGATTTCCACAACAAATACCGCTCGGCCGATGTGCTTCTAATGGACGACGTGCAGTTCATCGCCGGGCGTGAACGCACGCAGGAGGAGTTTTTCCACACCTTTAACACGTTAACCCAAGCGGGCAATCAGGTTGTGCTCACATCAGACAAACCGCCCAAGGACATATTGCCTCTTGAGGAACGCCTGCGCACACGTTTTGAGTGGGGTCTTATTGCCGACATCCAGCCGCCCGATGTCGAGACGAGAATGGCCATCATCAAGCGCAAGGCACAGGTACTTAACCTTGAGCTCAACGACGACGTTGTCCAGTACATTGCCGATAAGCTTAAAAACAACATACGCCAGCTTGAGGGTGCTGTTAAAAAAATTAAGGCCGTCGTCGCCATTCACGGTTCAACGCCGAACATGGTGACGGTTCAAAACGCTATTAAGGACATATTGAGCGAGGACAGACCGAATCCCATCACCATAGAAAAGGTCATAGACGAAGTAGCGCGTACCTACGGTGCGGACTCGGAGGATATACGTTCGAAGAAACGCGACGCGCAGACCTCGCGTATGCGTCAGATGGCTATGTATGTGGTCAGCGAAACGACAAATCTTTCAACAAAGGCAATCGGTATTGAGTTCGGGGGCCGCGACCACTCCACCGTCGTCTACGCATTACAGGAAATAAGGCGGCTGATGGAAAAGGATTCGTCACTGCGCGCAACGGTCAACGATATCATTAAAAATGTCAGCGAGACCGACTGATTTGTTATACATTATTAATAGTATATGCATTGGACTTGATTACTAGGTCTTC
>CAZDWM010000218.1:0-3984 GCA_964509145.1 uncultured Eubacteriales bacterium
CATCGTTTTCGAAGCCATCCGCGCCCATTTCGACAGCCTTTTGAAACGCGGGAATTGTGTTTTGCGGCGCGACTTTATTTGCGCCGCGATGCGCGATTACATTAGTCATTTGAATATTCCTTTCAGACTATTTCCTTATTAACTACGATAAATGTCATTCGTTCCTGTATCGAGCTGCCACCGTGTCCTTTTTCGATACCGCCGTGATCGCTCGTAATGAGAATTAGCCAGTCTTCGGTTTCGTAGCTGTCTCTCGCCTCAATGGCGTCAATCATGAAACCGCCAAAGGTTTCCTCACATTTCATACCGAACGCGTAAATCGGGTTGTCGGGTGAAAAGCCGGAGGCGTGACCCGTGATGTCGGTGGCTTCAAGAATTGTGAAAATCAAGTCGGAGCAGTCGTCTTTACAAATATCGGCTATTGTACATGCCGCAGTCGGAATATCGAACAGCGACTTGCTGAAGGTGACGTCAAGACCCTTTTCCTCACAGTAGGCTTTTTCGTTGATATAAGTCGAATTGTTGTCTGTGAAGTGACCTGCCCACATGGTGTAGAACGCCGAGCTGTCAATCATGCCGTTCTCCACGAGCGTGGTTAGTATTGTCAGCTTGTCTTCGTTGTTTTTCGGGATGCCGTTTGACGTTATGCCGTGGACATCCGCCCATACTCCGGTTAAAATCGAGCACCAGCCGGGTGCGGTGGATGTGTCCTGTGTGTTTTCCGACGGATAGGGTACGCCGCCGCAATAGGACAGATAAGCGTGTCCGCCCTCTTTTAGCACCCTGTGGACAGCGCCGGTGTCAAAGGACAGGTCGAGTGCGTCGGCGCGGCAGCCGTCGTAGCCTATAATGATGGCTTTTTTCTCCGTCTTCCCCTCCGGAAGCGGGGTGGCGAAATGCGAACGGACAAGGCTTGCGACAACGGTCTGCGGATAGGCCGTTTCAACAGTGTTTTCGTAAACGTCTCTTTGCTCTATCCTCGTCATATAATTGTCGTAGTTGTCCTCCGGCAGGGTAATAAAAAGGCTTGCCGTGAGGCTGCCGACCATCATGAAAAAGGCAAAGAATAACGAAACGACTTCCTTGTACCTGTAAAAATACTTATCAATATTCATATAGAAACCTCCTGTTTATTCAACTGCAATTTTTACCGGCAGACCGGTATCCATCGATTCATTGCAGGCCAGTGTGAACGCCATTGAGCGCCAGGCCTCCTCATAAGGTGAGCGAATTTTTGAGCCGTCGCCCGAAATGACAGCCTCAATAAACGTTCTGTCGCAGGGGATACCGGCGTCGCCGACTTCCTTGTAGACAATTTCACCGGCCTCGCCGCGTGCGAGACCACCGTCGTTTTTAATAACAAAGCCCTCGGACTCGTCAGGCTTCTTCTCCGCTTCTTCAAATATCTTGAAGGTGCCGAGGATTTTCAGCTCTGCGCGCTTGTCCTTCGCGCTGAATACAATTTTGCTGTCGTAGCTTGAACCCTTTTCGGCGTAGCAGCCTGTGGATATTGCTGCCAAAGCGCCGCTTTTAAATTTGACTACGGTTGTCGAAACGCTCTCTGTATCGAAGCCCTCAATACCGTGGATGAAATCCCTTGTGCCGAAGGTAAAAACCGTGTCGGGCTCGCCGCAGAGGTAGCGGATGATGTCGAACTGGTGAATCGTCTGCTCGACAATTTGACCGCCGGAGGTTGAGCGCTTGTTCCACCACGGGATGCCGGGGATGCCACCGATGCGTGTGCCGTCAATGAAGATTATTTCGTTATCTTTCATGAACTGCATGGACGGCTCGACAAGATTGCTGTAACGGCACTGGAAGCCGGTTGCTGTAATAAGACCCTTAGCCTTGATTTTTTCGCGTATATCGCGAGCGAGGTCAAGGTCGAGCGCAATGGGTTTCTCGACAAAGAAGGGGATGCTGCGGTCGATGAGGTCATATTCAATATAGCCGTGCTCCGTCGGGGGTACGCAGACAAAGACCATATCCGGCTTAACCTCGTCGAGCATCACGCGATAATCGGTGTAGGCTTTGCCGCAACCGGCGTCTTCGGCGAACCGCTCCGCCTTTTCGGGAATCAGGTCGCAAAATCCGGCTAAATCAATGATGTCTGTGAATCCGAGAAAATGGCTCATGTGATATGTACCTATGCCGCCGCACCCGATAATTGCAAGTTTTTTCATTTTATAACCATCCTTGATTGAAATATTCGTTTAATTTAACATAGACAGTACATCGCCGAGCTGCTTTGAAACCTCGGCGTAATAGTCGGTGAAGCTCTGCGTCTCGTTCTGCTTGAACACCTCGGCCGTCAGGTAACCATCGAAGCCCGCTTTATGAAGCGCGGCAATGACCTTGTCCCATCGGATACTTCCTTTGGTGATGTCCTCCCATGTGCCGCCGGAATTCAAGTGGCTGGCGCGCTTAAAATCCTTAAAATGAATCTTCTTGATTCTGCCGCCGAGCACCTCAATCCAGTTTTCGGACGTTGAAAAAGCGACGACATTGCCAACATCGTAATATGCGCCGACATAAGCGCTGCCGAGTTCGTCGATAAACTTGCACATGTCGAACGGTGAGGTGAAGAACTCGTTCCATACATTCTCGACCCCGACATAAATTTTGCGGGCGTCTATTTCCCCCTTTAGCTCGGTCATAGCTTCGACGGAGTATTTCCACGCGTCGAGAAGTGATACGCCGCTGCCTGAGGTGCTGCCAGGAACAACAAGAATGCCGTCGGCTCCGAAAGCGGCGGCACAATCGAGCTGCTTTATAAGCAGTGCCTGCGCTTCGGTGCGAACGGCTTTGTCAGGTGAGCCAAGCTTGCCGCCGTAAAGCGACGTTGAAATGCTGACGACCGGCAAGGAGTACTGTTCAGACAAATACTTTAACTCCGAAAGCCGCTTTGCGTCAGTACTCATGTAAAGCGAATGCGCTGAGGAATCCTCCTTGTCGATGTTCAGCTCAATTCCTTCGAAACCTGCGTCCTTGAGCTGACGGAACATGTCCTCAAAACCCGTTTCACGGTTGACGGTCCACGCGTTCATTGATTTTTTGATAAATATCACCCTTTCCGTGCAAATTATGACACATAAAAAAGCGATATCATTATAGCATATACCAAAGCCGTTCACAAGCGTTTCGGTTAAAAATATGACTTCGCTTTTTCGTAAAGCTCAACCGCTTTAAATCGGATTTCATATTTCGGATTACTTTTAACTACAGTTACACCGTCTTTGTTAAGATAGGCGTCAACGGATGTGTCGGAGGCCGCGGGCAGGCAGAGCGGCGGAAACATTACACACCACCAGTTATGTCCCTCGCCGCTGCCTATAACGACCCTGACGGCCTCATACGTTCCGGCGGGGATGGTCAACTCACCGTAGGTTCTTGTTTCAAAGTATTCCTTGCCGACAGTTATATTGACATCATAATCAAAACCGTTCGCGCGGATGACCTCCTGCGCCGCCTGTTCGAGTAAAACAACGTTCGGCATGATTTTTTGCTCAGCGTTTTTAACATTGACGCTGCCGTCGAAGATCACCGCACCCTTTATGAGCACCGCGTCGCGTACCTTGAGCTTTAACGCTTGGTCGGCTTCAGAATCGGAGTTCGCTATAACATGCAAACGTAAAACGTTTTCGCGCACATTTTCACAGCCTTTACTAAATTGAATAAGGCTGAACGAAAAGGTAATGACAAGCGCCATAAGAAGCGAAATCTCAAGTTTGGTCAATATTTTTAATGTGTTTTTGATTGTTTCAGTATTTTTTCTCATTATTATGTTTCTCCTTGTAATAAAAATCCGCCCGGCTTTCGTGACGAAAGTATGGGCGGATTTTTATTTAAATATTCAGTTGAAGTTAATCCATAACGAGCGGACGGAGATCTTTTCTGATAATCTTGCCGGAAGTTGTCTTCGGAATGGCATCGATGTAGATGATTTTTCTCGGATATTTATATGGTGCCGTCAGCGTTTTAACG
>CAZDWM010000219.1:0-3926 GCA_964509145.1 uncultured Eubacteriales bacterium
CCTCGGTATATCCGCCAACAACCATCTGCATCGATTCCAGGCTGCCGTCAATTTCTTTTAGGTAAGATGCTTTTTTTGGTTCACAGACGAGTATTTTCATTAAGTTGTCCTCCTTTTTTGCGCCTTCGCTGACGCTGTTTTAATTTTTGCGATTAAAATTCCGGTTTCGGTCAGCCCCGGATCTTTACTTCGTAGTCCGGACTGATTGAGGCGGGCATTTTCCGCAAGCGTAACCAGAGCAAGGTTTTCAAGTGTGATATTATCCTTGTTTCCATCGAGAAATATGAGAGCATAACCGCGGGGGATAGGGCCATTTACAGATTCCCAGAGTACCCTGTGCTTGAGCTCCCAGACGTTAGGCTCGGCTGTTTTAACGAGGTGATACCCGTCCTTGCTATCAATCCGCTCGCTACCGACCGGTTTGTGATTAGTGGGGATATGTCCTTTGATAAACCAGCTTTTTTCACACCCCCGAGCACAGCAGCCTTTTCGGCCTTTGTTACATGATACATGCCCTTTTTGAAAGCGACCATCAAGTCCGCTGTTAAGATGGTGATTGCCATAGAACGAATTTATTTGCGAGGCCTTGTAGGCGGTGCTAAATTCATTGTTAAGGCGTTCGGCCATCTCTTTGTAGCTGCAACTGCGGTAGTGAGCGAGTATATAATCAACGACAGGCTGTGGAAATATAGCCGAAGCGTGACCTTTTGGGAGACCTACTGGCGTTTCGCTTTTAAGCTTATGATTTTTTTTATAAGCACGCATTTTCGACTCAGTGAAGTCGGCATCGCTAAAAGTGGCATTGACGAGCTCAACCAGCTCTTTCGTAGTTCGGCCTTGTACGTTCTGGGCAATAAAATCCTGTATATTTTTCGGATACCTCATCGTCTACGCCTCCAGCATCGGCGGCAGGTGTTTATCTCCGTCGCCGTAATACTCGTCCATGTGCTGTTTGGCCTTAAGGGCCAAGGTACCATTAGCGATTATTGTTTCAGCAATTGACGTGATCGCCTGGCTCCGATTTATCTCTTTCCGGAGCTCCTCGTCCGACAAGCTGTCATCGGTCACGCGTTCAAGGGCTTCAAAAAGATAGTTGTTGAGATCTGCGAGCTTATTAGTCATAGATTTAACCTCCTATAAGTTTTCGATTTTCACATAAATTCCGGGGACGCTTGACCAGAATTTTTCCGTGATTTCTGACGCTACTTGCGCGTCATCCTTCCAGTAACCTAACGCTGTACAACAGTCCTTGAAAGTTTTGATCATGTTGTCGCAGTCGGGGGCGGAGGTTTTATACTCTCCATCAGCGTGTTTACCGGTAATCGGAAAACACCACTTTGTAAGTAGTCTGACGGGGCCTTCGAAAGGTGTTTCCGGTTTATGTTGTGCGAGGTGAGCGGTAAGCTTTGTTCTGACAGCTTTAAGCTCGGCCGGTTCGTAAAATGTGCGAGTATCCCAGTTGACCTGTTTTTCCTGATGCGTTTTGGTCGGCGGAAGGATCTGAAGGAAAAATTCAAGAGGCGGTGGTAGAGCGCATTGACCGTTACAGTCAACATTACGATGTTCGCAATCGAGACACGGGTTACCATAACCACAATTATCGCAATGATCATTGCATCCCATTTCTTCACATATTTCGCATTGTGTCATATTTTCACCTACTTTTTTGAATTTCTTTGATGTCATCTGTCATGTGTGGGGTAGGGGTGACCTCGCTCCTCTACGAGGTCACCTAACGTACACACACGTGACGACGCGTAAGCGGAGAGCAGTTATATATTACGTAAGTAATATAGGTCTGCGGATGCGGAACGCAGTAATTATAAATTTACGATTGCCGCGTGATTCCGTATGAACCATAATAATAATGTTTAGTACGATTATCCGCGCCCACCATAAAACTATGGTTATTGCGGAATTTGCGGCTTCTTATAAACCTTACCTTTTACCACCCAATAATCGTATTTTGTCATACGATCTTCTACGGTTCGCTTTGCGATTCCGAGGTTTTCGCAGAGCATTTCTACTGTTGGAGGCTCTCCAAAATTGCAGTTAGCGACAGCGTTTTCAAAATCTTTTTTGATGTCTTTACGCTTTTTCTCGGCACTATCTTTTCGCTTATTTGTGGCTTTCTGCCACGGCGGCGCTTCTCCTTCGGCTTCGATGTCGTTCAGGCTGCCGACTGTGTCCACATGATGAACAGGATATTCGAACCAGAGATTTACCGGCGAAAACTTTGGAAACTCACGCAAGGTGCCGTCTATACGCCATGCTGTACGGGCTTTCGCGGTTTCTTGCGCGGCGCTTATAATATGTTGAAGCTCACGGATTTGCACGGAAAGAAGAAGCTTTTCGCATATTTCAAGCATTGCCTTTTCGCTACACAAATCATCTTGGGATACCTCGTCGCTCCATCCTTGAGCATTATCATTCAGATAGTCAATACAGGCTTTACAGGCGGCCTTATTTGATTCCTGCTTGAGCAGCTTTTCAGTTAGTTCAAGCTCGATAAGGTCAAGCAGTGCGTCGGGGTCACGGGCGAACACACCGGAACCTGAGGCGCGATCCATGCTCCGCTTTTGCCCCTGTGTGCCCTTAGAATGATGGTGGCAGTAGATTACCGCACAGCCTAATTCGGTGCATACACGGTCAAACTGGTTGCAGAACTGAGCCATCTGATCAGCGCTGTTTTCGTCGCCGGTGATGATTTTATAAATAGGGTCAACGATGATAGCTATGTAGTTTTTCTTGGTAGCCCGGCGAATAAGCTTCGGGGCAAGCTTGTCCATAGGGAGCGCTTTACCGCGGAGGTTCCAGATGTCGATATTTGCGAGATTGTCTGGCTTCCAACCGAGAGCGGTATAAACATCTTTGAAACGATGCAGACAGCTCGCGCGGTCAAGCTCAAGGTTTACATAGAGTATTCTGCCTTTGGCGCATTGCCATGTAAACCACTTCTGTCCCTCGGCAATGGCACAACAGAGCTCTATAAGAGCATACGATTTACCGGCTTTTGACGGGCCGGCGAGTAGCATTTTATGGCCTTGTCGCAGAACACCGTGAATTAGCGGATGGGAGAGTTCAGGCAGGTTGTCCCAGGCTTCGGCCATGCTTTCGGGGTCCGGAAGGTCATCGTTGACACCTTCAATCCACTCCTGCCATTCCTTCCAGTTCTCTTTTCCGATATTAGTATCAACGATAAATTGTTTGTGACCATTACGCATAACTCCCGGCATTCTGGAAAGACGTGAGGGGTTCCGGTTCTGACTGTCAATTTTAAGACCGTTTTTCTGGCAGACGTTATACAGATAATCTACACGCTTCCGGTACTCGTCGTAATTGGCAGCGTCAATCTTTACAATGGCGTGGAGGCTCTTTTTTCCACTGTGAACCAAACAAGCAACAGGTAGCTCAAGCTCTCGGATGATGGCATTCTGCTGGTCAATATCCATTGCATCGGATTCCACAAGCGCATACCTGAAGTCGGTGACATTTTCATTCTTAACGCCTTTACCGTCCAATGGATTGAAGCGAATCCACGCCCCTACTTCGGGCTTATAGTCCCCCAGAACAGCGCCGATATCGCCCTTACACTGGTTAAGTTGCTGAATGATTTCTCCTGCTGTGCGGTCACAGCAACCCTTTGACGGCATATATTTACCGTCTTTTTCCCAGCTTTCAGTTACATACCCGACGTTTTCAGATGCTTCAAAAAGGTTTTCGAGATACTGTACAAGCTGGTTAACTGGATTCCAGTCATTGGGTTCTACGACCTCACGGCCTTCCAGCCAGCCCTTCTTAACGACGACATAGTCTTCCTTAGCTCCGATGATATCGTTCCAGTCAAGCTCACGATCCTCGCGCGCCGGTGACCACCCCTGATCTTTCGCCATTTGCACGATAGTTCCGGCAGTTACGGGAACAGC
>CAZDWM010000220.1:0-3823 GCA_964509145.1 uncultured Eubacteriales bacterium
CTGCGAAGCAGAAAGCGGAAATGAACCGGCGGTTTATTACAGCGGCAAGAATTTTCGCGGCAGAGTAGGCTTTATCAGCCCCATATCGCAAAGCTTTTGCCGCAACTGCAACCGAATAAGAATCACCGGGGACGGCACTCTGCGTCCATGTCTTGGCTCAAACCTTGAGTTTTCTCTACGTGAGGCGATTTTCAGTGAAAACGAAGAGCTGCTAAAATCCGCGATGATTAAGGCAATAAGTCAAAAGCCGAAGGAAAACAACTTCGGATTTGGTTTTGAGCCGAGCCGCAAGATGAACAGAATCGGGGGTTAATTATGGCTGTAATAGTTTCAATAAACAAAAGCTCTGTGAAGGGAACGAAAAAGCTCCCTCAAGGCTCCGGTACACTTGTTGAGGACGGCGGTCTTTGCGACGACGCCCATTGCGCCGACGGTCACCGTCAGCTAAGCCTGCTTGCGGTTGAAAGCTATGATGAAATGATTTCGCTCGGCGCGTGCGATCTGCCCTTCGGAACCTTTGCCGAAAACATAACAACAAAGGGCATAAGCCTTCACACTCTGCTCGTCGGAACACATCTTCGTATCGGTGCGTGTGAGATTGAAATAACGCAAATCGGCAAGGAATGTCACAAGGACTGTGAAATTTTCAGGAAAATCGGGAAATGCGTAATGCCTCTTCAAGGAGTATTCGCAAGAGTTATCACGGGAGGCGACATCGCCGTCGGTGATATTATCCAAGCAATTAACAGTTTGGGGTGATGAGGAACAGACTATGAACCTACATCAGTCTGCTATCCTCAAGAGCGCTAAACTAATACTATTTTCAGTAAAAAATGTTGGTAAGGTTTTTGAGGATTTTTGTGTCATGCAAGGCGACGACGAAGTCATACTGTCGTATGGCGAGGAGGAAAACGCGGCAGGATGCAAAAAGACTGAAAACATACCGACAGTTTTAATTAGGAATAGTACAAAAAGACATCTCAACGTAAAAACGCCGCAGGTCTTTTCCTGCGGCGTTGCTGGTTATTCTTATCTGTTTCTGTTATTGTTTCTGTCGTTGCCTCTGTAACCCCCGCCGCCGCCTCTGCGGTCGCCGTCCCTTCTGGGAGCGGGACGTCTGGGGGCGTCGGAAATTTCGTTTTCTGGCGTTAGTCCTTCAATTTCGATGAGGGCGTCTCTGCGCGACAGGTTAAGCCTGCCCTGATCGTCGATTTCGGTAACCTTAACGATGACCTCGTCGCCGACACTGACAACATCCTCAACCTTTTCTGTCCTCTTAATGTCAAGTCGGCTGATGTGGACAAGACCTTCCTTGCCGGGCGCGATTTCAACGAACGCGCCGAAGTCCATAATACGCGTGACCACGCCCTTGTAGAATGAGCCTGGCTCCGGGTCTCTCGCTATGGTCTCGACAATCGTCAGGGCGCGCTGGGCGTCCTCAAGGTCGAGGGCGCTGATGAAGACGGAGCCGTCCTCCTCAACGTCTATCTTACAGTTGCACTCGGCGCAAATCTTTTGAATAACCTTGCCCTGCTTGCCGATGACGTCGCCGATCTTCTCGGGCGCAATCTTGGTGATGAGCATCTTGGGCGCGTACTTCGAAAGCTCCTTGCGCGGCTCGGGAATGGCGGGAAGCATGATTTCGTCGAGGATATAAAGCCTCGCCGTGTAGGTCTTGTCGAGCGCCTCGCGGATGATGGCGGGGGTAAGACCGTGAACCTTTAAGTCCATCTGAATAGCCGTGATGCCCTTATGCGTACCGGCGACCTTGAAATCCATGTCGCCGAAGAAGTCCTCAAGACCCTGAATGTCGACCATAGTCATAAAGCGGTCGCCCTCGGTGATAAGTCCGCAGGAGATGCCCGCCACGGGCGCTTTGATGGGTACGCCCGCCGCCATAAGCGACAGTGTGGACGCGCATACTGAACCCTGAGACGTGGAACCGTTAGACGAAAGCACCTCTGAAACGAGCCTTAAGCAATACGGGAACTCCTCAACCGACGGAATGACGGGGAGAAGCGCACGCTCTGCGAGCGCACCGTGGCCGATTTCGCGGCGACCGGGGCCTCTCGACGGCTTTGTTTCGCCGACGGAGAACGACGGGAAATTATAATGGTGCATATAGCGTTTGGTATCCTCGTTGTCGATGCCGTCGAGCATCTGGGCGTCTCTCATGGCGCCGAGGGTTGTGACGGTGAGCACCTGTGTCTGACCTCTGGTGAACATGCCCGAGCCGTGAACCCTTGAAAGCAGGTCAACCTCGGCGTTGAGCGGACGGATGTCGTTGATGCCTCTGCCGTCGACACGCTTGTTGTCGTCTAGCAGCCAGCGGCGAACAACGTATTTTTGAATCTTGTAAAGGCACTCCTCAATCTTGAAGGACTGCTCGGGATAAACCTCGTCAAACTTGGCGTGAACAGCCTCGTAAATGGGCTTTAAACGCTCGTCACGAACGCGCTTGTCATCGGTGTCGAGAGCTAAACGGATATCAGCGATGGCAAAGTCCTTGATGGCTTCGTACATCGCCGGATCGGGATCGTTTGAAGGGAAGTCGATTTTTTCCTTGCCGACCTCCGCCTTGATACCATCAATAAAGGCGACGATTTTCTGGTTTTCCGCGTGGCCGAACATGATGGCGTCATACATCTGGTCGTTGGAAACCTCGTTGGCGCCAGCCTCAATCATCGCGACAAGGTCTGCGGTCGACGCGACGGTGAGCTGGAGGTCGGAAGTTTCACGCTGAGCAGCGTTGGGGTTGATGACAAGCTCGCCGTCTACAAGGCCGACGGAAACGCCCGCGATGGGGCCGTCCCACGGAATCTCGGAAACGGAGATAGCTATTGAAACACCGATCATTGCCGTGAATTCGGGAGAGCAGTCGGGGTCGACCGACATGACTGTCGCGACGACGCTGACGTCATTTCTCATATCCTTGGGGAACAGCGGACGGATGGGGCGGTCGATAACTCTCGACGCAAGCGTCGCTTTTTCGCTCGCTCTGCCCTCTCTGCGCTGGAAGGAGCCGGGAATTTTACCGACCGAATAAAGCTTCTCCTCAAAGTCGACCGACAGCGGGAAGAAGTCCACGCCCTCGCGGGGCTTCGCGGACATGGTAGCGGTGCAGAGTATCTCCGTTTCGCCGTAGCGGACGAGGCAGGAGCCGCCGGCAAGCTGCGCCATTTTGCCGACCTCGACCACAAACGGTCTGCCGGCGATTTCTGTTTCGAATTTTTTAAAATCCTTGAAAAACATGCTTCAATTCCTTTCGTGTGACATTCGTCACCGTTATTATTTCCGCAGCCTGCATGTTTTAGCAATAAATCCGCCGTTTTTCGCCTTAACGCAAAACGGTCGATTCACTGCTAAAGTAACAGGCCGTCAGAGACGTGAAAAATTGCCTACAGGGGCGGCTGTAAACCGCCCCTGTATTGAAACTTATTTACGGATGCCGAGTTTTTCGATAATCGCACGGTAACGCGCGATATCAACCTGCTGGAGATAAGCGAGAAGGTTGCGCCTGTGACCGACCATTTTAAACAGACCTCTGCGCGAATGGTGATCCTTCTTGTTTTCTCTGAGATGCTCGGTGAGGTCTGCGATGCGCTTCGTGAGAACCGCTATCTGAACCTCCGGCGAACCCGTGTCGCCCTCATGAAGGGCGTATTCCTTCATGATCTGGGTTTTTTCTTCCTGTGTCATTTGTTTTCACCTCGTTTAATAATCGCCTGAAACCCAGCGTGGGGCAGGTGAACGCCGCGTTAAGCGGCTTAATCCCTCACCCGAGAAACAGGACTACATGTTAGTATACCATAAAGTGGTCGGC
>CAZDWM010000221.1:0-3794 GCA_964509145.1 uncultured Eubacteriales bacterium
GGGAAAAATTCGCGAAACTCGCTGCAAAGCTGGGCGGCAAGCGTCTTGTTGTGGGCAAGCACAAGCGTGGGGCGGTTAACGGCGGCTATAACGTTAGCCATTGTGAATGTCTTGCCCGAACCTGTAACTCCTAGCAACGTCTGCTCATGGTAGCCGTGATTAAGCCCTGAAACAAGCGTCTCAATGGCCTGCGGCTGGTCACCGGTGGGCTTGTATTCGGAATGTAAGATGAATTTGTCCATATGAAGCTCCGAAATAAGATTTATAAGATAATATTTATGGCTTAATAACAGCAAGCACCTCGGTTAGGTTTTCTCTGCTGACACGGTTGCCGCCGTTGACCGACATGTTCACCATTTCGACCTCCTCCGGTGTTTTGTCAGGTTTGTTGTTAAGCGCTTTCGTCATGGCTCTCATCATCAATTTATTTATCCCGTGCAGTTTGTTGATGTCAAAACCGCCCTGAAGATAAAATACAGGGATGCCGGAGATGTGGTTTTGCTTCATAAGCGTTTCGGGCGTTTGAGTGCCCGGTACGCCCATACCGACGGCGCAAGCTACCTTAACGGCATAACGTTTGGCGGCTTTTTTATAGCCTTTAATAAATCCGCCCATCAGCCAGCCTAAATAGACTATCTCATCGTTTTTCGCGAGCGCTGATTTAGCAGACTTCATATTATAGGCAGGTAAACCGGTATCGGACGACAGCAGTTCGGCGTATTGCTTGGTGAAACCGCTTTGGGATGTGTAGACAATCGCTTTCATAGTTTCAGCAACCTTTCGAATTTATGTTAAAATAACCGCCGGGGAAATCAGAGGAAAATAACGTTGAATTTAGGACTTTCAGCCATCGAGAAAAGATCGTTGCCGGATACGATGATGTGGTCGAGCAGCTTGATTCCCATATCACCGAAGAGCTTAAAAACTTCTTTCGTCGTGGCGATGTCATGCTGTGACGGAACCGCTAACCCATTCGGATGGTTGTGCGCAAGAATGACCGATGTGGCACAGTTGCGAAAGGCAGTCTCAAGAAGCGTGCGCCTGTCGATGTTGACATTGTTTTTAGAACCGATAGAAACCTTACAGCAGTTGATGAGCAGCCCCGCGTTGTTAAAGCATAGAAGCTTTGCGATTTCACTTGTTTCGCTTACAAACTCAGCGCGTATGTAATCAAGCAGTGACCGGCGGTCGGTGAACGTAACCCTGTCAGGCACCATGTCAGCGATGTAACGTTTGGAAAGCTGTGGCAACATGGTAAGAAAAATTGCGGTGTATGTACCAACACCCTTGACCTTGACAAGTTCCTCGTACGGTGCGTCAAAAACGGCGGAAAGTGAGCCGAAGGTATCAATAAGACGGTGGGCGGTTTCGTTGGTGTCGCCGTAGGGCTGTGAATAAAACAGCACGAACTCCAGCACATTGTGGTCAGGAAAGCTTCCCAGACCGCTTTTCATGAACCGCTCGCGTACACGCTTGCGATGATCTTCATGCACATTTTTTGCCGGTTCCTTCTCCATGCTCAAACCCTTGCTCACTCCTTTATATATAAATTGTGCGCGCCGATTTTTAGATAATGAACACTACATACGTTCCTATTTTACCTCTTGTCGGCAGGATTATCAAGAGGTATTACAGCGATATTGATAAAAACAACGAAAAAAGCAGAAAATGAACAAAATCATTTTCTGCAAATAAATATTGCGAATTTAACTATTCCTGCTTGTTATCATCATCAAAACGGTTTGGCTTGTCCAAACCGGTGCCTATATCGTATCCGTATCCATACCCGTAGCCATAGCCGTTGTAACCGTATTGACTATAGCCGTACCGTCTGCTGTAACGGTTATAAAGCCGCCTCGCGCCTGTCGGTGAAACATTGTTATAAATACAGCCTATTATATCGGCCTTGCCGTTTGACAGGTCGGATAGCGCAGAACGTATCTTTTCGACCGGCGTATGGTCTTCACGGATAACCATTATAAGCGCGTCGGCATAGTTTGTGATTATTGACGCGTCGGTTACTACTCCGGCGGGAGCGGTATCGATAATAACAAAATCAAATTCGTTGCGGACTGATTTGATAACCTTTTCCATTGTCGAGGTTGAAAGAAGCTCAGTCGGCTCCGAAACAACACTGGTTCCCGCAAGTATAAATATTTTATGCTTATCGAGGTATCGAATTGACTTTTCGTAGCTGCCTCCGTCAAGTATAACGTCGGGTAGGCTGTGTCCTTTGTTATCCTTTGAGTTTGTGAGAGACAGCATCCGGCAGACCGAAGGCTTCCTTAAATCAGCGTCGATAAGCAGCACAGAGCGTCCGTTTTGGGCTAGCGCAATTGCTATGTTGGTGGAAACGGTTGTTTTACCCTCGCCCTCACCGGTGCTGGATACAACGAACACCTTATAATTTTGTTTCGCAGAAATGTTTTCTATTTTTGTGCGCAGCGCCTTGTATGTCTCAATAAAGGCGAAGCCGGCGTTACGTTCGCTCATGATAATGGGATTATCATAGATACTTTTCTTTTTACGCTTTTTATCTCTCCCGTCCGTTTTTGATACAATTCCGAGAATGTTAAGGTCGAGTCGCGCGCTTATTTCATCGACGCTTTGAACGGTATCTTTCATAATATTAGTAATAAGAATAATTACTAAAGCCAGTACGACACCGGCAAATCCGCCGACAACAGCGGAACGTATTGAAGATGTGTTCACATCCTGCTGAAGCGGCACGTTCGGCAATTCGCAAACGGAGAGCGTCGAATTAGTAAAGCCTGCGGTTTCGACAACGGCACCGAAGTTTTCAATCACGGAGACGGCCAAATTATAAGATCTGGCGCTGCTGATGGTTGTTATTTTCATAATTATTATATTGGTGTTAGTGACGCTAATCATATTGATTGCTCTGCTGACATCAGTCAACGTGATGTTCGGAATACCACAGGTCGCCGCGACTTTTTCGCAGAGGGTTCGGCTGGATAAAATATACTTATATGTGTTCGCCATGGTGATGGATGCGTTGATGTCGCTGCTGGAGTATGAATCCTCGTTTGACAACGCCCTGTTGGAAACCACGAAGGATATAGTGGATGTGTAGGTGGGCGTCTTTTTAAGCTCGGCAGACGCAAAACCGCTGCTTGCGCCCAAAACGCCTATGAGTAGAATAACCCACCATTTGATAAATATAATCTTAAGCAGGTATGAAACGTTTATCTCAACCCCGCCGCGATTTGACGCATCATTTCTGTATTCCAATATTCACAACTCCCAACCAATATTAAACCAAACCTTACTATGTGCGGCTCTTCACCTTTGCCGCATGTTTGCTTGCATCTGTTACGTCATATTGCAACATACTCGCGGCGAAGGCTGAGGCCAATACTAAATGAACCTGCATTTTATAATAATTAACCATACCGTATTCAAACACCAACAGCAGAATGATGAGAGGTAAATATAGAAGCGCAGTTTTATTCCCGTTCAACACCTGCTTAATGAGCTTGACGGACATGTATATATAAAACCAGTAATATGTGACAAGGCCGACGATGCCAAGATCGGCGGCAATTTCAAGGTAGTTGTTATGCGCGTAAGAGAAACTGTTCCCGGAAAGATTGTTGAGGTATGCGAAATTGTTGACGCCGTGTCCGAGCCACGGCTTTTCAAGAAAGAATGATTCGGCCAGATTAATATACAATTTGCGCAGGGCAAGGCTGCTGTCGGAGCTCTTGTCGTTAAAAACATATGCTATCATGCTGTCCAGCCTAATACCCACGGTTTGATATAGCTGTGGTATC
>CAZDWM010000222.1:0-3786 GCA_964509145.1 uncultured Eubacteriales bacterium
TCCGGCGATGTCGTGAACATCCTGCGCGTCGGTTAACCGATTCGTCAGCATATAAAGCGCCTTTGTCTCCGATTCCTTTTCGCGTGCCTCAAAGGCGTTTTTCTTGACGTGTGACGTCAGGGTACTCGTGAAAAGCGCCGCAATCATCATGACAACGAAGGTGACGATGTAGCTCGGATTATTGACGGCAAGGGTGTATAACGGCTCGGTGAAGAAAAAGTTGAAGGCAAAAATAGAAATGACAGACGCGGCGATGCCGTAGGCATAACCCTTCGTATACCGCGCCGTCATCAACACGCCGAGGAGATATGCCAGAACAATGTTTGTTTCAGGGAATCCGATATGCCAAAAGATATAACCGATAATCGTCGCTAATACTAAAAATGCAGTCATTTTCAGCATACTGACGATACTCTCAACGATTCTGTTACCCTTAACTTCAATCATAGCCGCTCACCGTCATCAAATATTTCACCAGGACATTTTACACAATAGTATATCACATTGCAGATTATAAAACTATTTTTACCATATAGCAACCGTTGTTTTTATTTTCCCGGCAGAATGCAGATATTTCTTGACTGTTGTTGTGAGAATGTCGCTTCGATATGTTGGTTGTTGAACAGCGACTTAAAAATAAAGTTCGACAAAAAGGTTCTGAACGGGAAGATATACATCTTGGGCGTGTTGAAAAACGACGAAATATTCTTCCAATATTCACCTAAATATGATATAATATAAGCAGTAAAACAAGGGGGCAGGAACATGTATAGCCGTAGCTGAATTTTCTTTTCCCGAGTTATTAAAACGCACGCGCTTTTTTATCAGCTCAGTATTCCGATGATTTTTTTAAACGCCTCCGTGTTTTTGAAGTCCTCCGAAAGCGGATATTTTCCGAGCATAAACCGTTTCATGCGCTCGGTCATCGTTTCGTCGTGCGATTTCGGCACCGGCTCCTTTTCAAAGATTTGACCCTTCATCAGCGGAGAGGTGCGCTGTGAAACTGAGGGAAGCCCGTCGAATTTTTTTGCCAGCCTTGCGGATTTTTCAAGATTCGTCAAGGCTTTTTCGATGTCTCCGGCGGTGAAATACAGGTACCCGAGATGTCCGTGGTTATATATGACATGAAGCCAGTTCCTTCCGTAATCGCCGTCGGGATAAACAGCGTTTTGTACTGTCAGCATTGTGTTGACGGCATCTATCTTGAATTCCGTCGTGAATTGTTCTTCGTAATAGCAGTAATTCGCGACGGCACCGTTAAGCAGATACAGCAGCTCATCCATAGCGTTGCGGCAAGCCTCTTTTTGCTTCTCCGACGAGCGGTACAGGAAGGTCGCGATATAATCGCGGCTGTTTCTCATCAGCGGCATTTGCTTGAGTATCCTCTCCATGTCGTCGAACGTGATACCGCTGTTAGGAATATTGCCGAGGCTTTTGTAAAGCGTACACAGCAGTCTTTTTGCCCACATCCTTATGTCGTCGTCCGAGCAGTAGCCCTGAATACCGTCATAAATAGACTGTACCTGCGGACGGATTTTAAGAGCGCCCTCGTCGCTTGTGTTTTCCGCCGATATGATGGCGTTCATTTGCCTGACGAGCAGACGGAAGTCACCCGGAAACTGAGCCGTCGCGGTCTTCATTACCGACACAGCCCCTTCAAAATCCCCTTTTCTTATCAGTCCGGCGTATTCGTCGAGATGCTTTTGTATGGCATTTTCCTGCTCCGCCTTGTCGACGCCAAGCAAAGAATCCGTCGACACGCAGAAAAACGACGCGATGACGGGCAGCATGGTTATGTCGGGATAGCTCTCACCGCGTTCCCATTTGCTGACCGCCTGAAAGGACACGCCGAGAAAATCGGCGAGCGTTTCCTGTGTCAACTCCCGTCCCTTGCGCAATCGTTTGAGGTTTTCGCTGAAATAAATCGTCATGTTACCATCCTTAAAGCATAATCAACGGCGCCGTTGTTAACTACATGATAACCGACTGCTTAGGATTTGGCAATAACTTATCTCTTGAACCGATTTCAACTAACGGGAGAATTATATCCGGAACAGGTCTCAGGGTATTGAAATGTCGTAAATATCATGTTAGTATTAATTGTTGGCTGAGAGTCGCACCGCATACCGCTAAAACAAGAAAGGGTGTTATCCATGAAGAAGTCTTGTATTTTCCTCACTTGCTCCCTCGCGTCGTTGAGCACGGCAGGTGCGGTTGCATATCACAAATTCAAAACCAGCCCGTCATTTCGCAAAAAGGTCGAAATTGCGGCGGACAAAGGAGCAAACGCCGCCGCGAAGGGTGTCGCCGCCGCGCTGCCCGACATGAACTGGCAGAATGCCGACGAATTCACAAGCGAGGGCTTTATGACAGGCCATGAAACCCTGCTCACAGAGCCTGCGGACGGTGCGAAATGGAACGTCGGATTTGCCAAATGCTCAATCACGCCGCTCGACTATGAAACAGATGAATATTACCTTGGCGGCTACCTGCATATGCCGCCGAACAGAGTCAGCGGAATTGTAGACGATGAGCGCATAAGGGCTGTTTGCCTCGACGACGGCTCGGGGCGTGGTGCTGTTGTGTTCGCGGTAATCGACACCGCGGCGGTTGTCGGAACGGACGTCCGTAAAATCCGGCGGCGGCTTGACGCTTTCGCAAAGAAAAACAACATTGTAAGCATAAATATCTCGGCAACACACACGCACAGTGCTATTGATACCTTCGGTTTGTGGGGGGATTTGAAAAAGACCATCAAGAACAACATCAAAGCGGCGTACCGGCACGAATACAAAAAGATTCACTCCGGTAAAAATCCGCACTTTATGGAAAGGCTTTATGACGCAGCCGCCGATACTGTCATACGCGCCGTGAACGACAGGCGACCGGGAAGGCTGTTTATTGGGGAGACAAACGAGCTGAAATATTCCAAGGACAAGCGCCCGCCTTATGTTGTGACGGAGGATTTGTCGCTGCTGCGTTTCGCTCCTGACGACGGCACAGCGCAGACCATGGCAGTCCTGCTTGCCGCGCACGCCGTGGCGCTCGGAGAGAGCAACACAGAAATTAGCGGCGATTTTATCTACTATATGGATGAAAAAATCAGCGCGGCGGGCAACAATTTTTTATTCATCCAGGGCGCGGAGCTTGCCGTCACCACAGACAGAGGCGGCGTAATTCCCGATAATTACAGCGAGTCGGGATACAGCGGCTACGGCAGCGCATTGGGCGACTACATTCTCGCAATGCCTCGCGAAAAAGAGACAGAAATTGAACCTCTTCTCAACATAATACACTTAGAAAAGCTTGTCCCGCCGACAAACGGTATAATAAGATTACTAATGGGAACCGGAGTAATAGATAATCTCGTTATCAAGACAGGTTCCCGTAAATTGTCAACCCGCTGTGTGACGGAATACGGGCTCGCGCAGCTCGGCCGGAACCTTTGTTTGGCACTGATTCCCGGTGAGCTGGCGCCGGAAATTGTAGTTGGCGGCGCTTTCGGCAAGGACGAGAGCTACAACGGCACCGAGTGGATATATCCGCCTATGTGTGATTTACTGCCCGAAGGCGTGTCACTCAAAATTGTCGGACTTTGCAACGACCTTATCGGCTATATTCTGCCCGACAACGACTACGGCAGCATATTCGCAAAGGGACACTACGAGGAATTTGCATCCGTAGGCAGGGAAACAGGTGCGATAACAGTTGAAGCCTTCAAAGAGCTGGCACAAAGTCTGTTTACTGATAAAACAAGGTAGTCTAAAAGGAGGCATTCTATCTTGA
>CAZDWM010000223.1:0-3759 GCA_964509145.1 uncultured Eubacteriales bacterium
AACGGGCGGTCAAAACGGCTCAGACCAAAAACTGCTTGATGATGGAATTGTACGCGCCGCCCTGTGTGTCGGCGATGATGGCGTCAATCGCCCCGTTGATGGCATTGGCAAGTGCCGTGTCGCCCTTCGGAAGCGCAATGCCGTAACCGACGTCGGCAATCTTGACGCCGGAGGCAATTTTGACCGTTTTGGCGTTGTCCTTGACGAGAGCGGCGGCGACGGCTTTGTCGGCAATCACGGCGTCGAGCTTTCCGTCAACCAAATCCTTTACAGCGGCAGTGCTGTCACCGTAAGCCTTTGTCTTAGCCGTGATTTTCTGTTGTGTAAGGCTAACTTCCTGACCTGGGCGCACTCCGACATTTTTACCGTCGAGTGCCTTTGCGGACGTGATGTCCTTATTGCTCGCGGCGACAAGCACGGCCTGTTTGGATGTGTAGTAAGCCTTCGAAAAATCAACACTGTCATTTGCGTCATCAATTGGCAGCGCCGAAATGACGACCTCAATGTATTTTCCCATTGAGGAAACAGGTTCGTTTTTATCTGCTGGCTCAATGACACAATCCACGCCGAGCCGCGCGCCGATTAGGTTAACCATGGCGATGTCAAAGCCGGCGGGATAAGTGTTTTCATCGGCATAGGTGAACGGCGCGGCATCCATACCTGTGCCAACAATCAGAATACCGTCCGCGATAATTTCGGACACGCCCTCGGTCGTCTCCTCGGAGATTGCTTCGGTCGTTTTGTTTGTTGTGTCTTTACCGCCCGCGCATGACGCGGCGCACAGCAGCACGAACACGGCGGCAGACAACAGTGAAAGATTTCTCTTAATTTTATGGCTTTTCATGTTAATAACCTCGCGATTCATAATGATATCATTTGGACATATTGTTATTATATCATGTCTTAATAGGAATTACAAGCGTTTGATTTTCTCCTGTCGTCAGCGTCGTTTCCAGCATTATGCGTGGCGAACAGTACGTGATGTTATACCTTAAAATATTTTAGTTATTATTCCCAATCAGATATATTCATAACGCTATATCATATATGATAAAAATGACAGACAATATTCCCGCTTTATCAAACTATAAAAGCAAAGAAAGGTCAGATAAAAATGAAGACGTATCTTGCGGCGTTCCTGGCACTCTTGCAGTTTGTGTTTACCTCTGTCGGGGTTCTCCCCTACGAAAAGGATATTGACTACGGCGGCACGCCCTACGTCGAGCCTGTCGTCACAAGCTGGCTGACACTCATCGACGGTGGCGCAAGCGGTTATACCATCATTATCCCGCAGGATGCACAGCCCGCCGAGGTGACCGCCGCGAACGAGCTGTCGAGCTATCTTGAGCAAATCAGCGGTGTCACCCTGCCTATCGTCCGCGACAACGAGCAGACCGCTTCGGGTCACGAAATTATTGTGGGGCAGACATCGCGCGAGGGTTCGCTGTCCGTTTCGCTCGACCGAGCCTCGCTTAAGAGCGACGGCTTTATTCTAAAGGTAGTCGGTAATAATCTTTTCATCGCCGGCGGAAGCGCCCGCGGAACGCTTTACGGCGTCTACACCTTCCTTGAGGAACAGCTTGGCTGCCGCTGGTATACGCCCAAGCTGTCTTATATCCCGAACGAAACGTCGGTTAAAATCAACGCGGTTCTCGGCGACTTGCAAAACCCCTCGTTCGAGCTGCGCCGTAACTACGCTATCGGCAGCACCGAACCGTATCTTGCCCAGAAAAAGTGCAATGTTTCCTATTGGACAAACAACCCCGTCTACGGCGGCGCGCTGACCTATGTCTTATGGGATGTCACGCTGACCAAGCTTGTACCCGACGCGTTGTTTGAGGAACACCCCGACTATTTTGCATATCTGCCCTCAACCGGCGCGCGCTCGAAACAGCATGTCTGCCTCTCAAATCCCGACATTCTTGACATCGCCGTCGAAAACGCGGAGCATTACATAGACTTGAACCAGACAAACGCCAAGCATATCCACATCGGGCAAAAGGACAACACCGACTACTGCCAGTGTGAACGCTGCAAGGCGCTTTACGAAGAATACGGAAGCGTTTGCGCACCTACCATCATCTTCGCCAACAAGCTTCAAGAGGCGCTGGCCGAGGACGGCTACGACGACATGTACGTCACCTTCTACGCATATAACGAAACGCGCAACCCGCCGACAAAAAACGACCTGACCTGCAACGAGCGCGTCATTCCCGTCATCTGCGGGAGCTTCCAGGCGTGCCACAGCCACCCGTATTATGAATGCGGTCACATCGAAGGCGAGGACACGACGTTCATCGGCCGGTTCGGCGAGGGGCACCTCGAGTTCAAGGAGGCCGTTGAAACGTGGACAGACATCGCCGAACGCACCTATGTCTATGAATATACGATAAACTTCCTCAACAGCCAGCAGTTTTTCGCGAACCTTGCGACGCTCCAGCCAAACGCCAAGTGGATGATGGACGAGGGCATCACAGGCATCACCTACACCTGCGGCGACGGTCACGAGGCGGCGTTCAACGACCTGCGCAACTATTTAATGAGCAAAATCGAGTGGGACGTCAACTGCGACGTTGAGTACCACATGATGGACTTCCTCAAGGCCTTTTACGGTGAGGATGCCGCACCGTACATCAAGGAATACCTCGACCTTTACACGGCCAAGGTATCGGCCACAACGCATGCGTTCAACTTTGAGTGGCACTATCAGTCGTGTTACTTCTCGCTTTCGGAGCTTGCGCGTATGGACAGCTTCTGGAAAAACGCTTTGGCCTGCAACCTTAGCGAGCGTGAGCGCTTCGAGGTTGAGAAATCGGAGCTTTCATGGCGCTACTATAAAGCCAACCTCTGGCTGGGCGAGTACAGCTTCTTCAACCTGTTAGGTCGCGCCGCGGAAAATGAACAGCTCTATGACGATTTTATTTCACATGGTCTGACACACGTCACTGAGGTTGGCGACGCGATGCCCAACAAGTCGGAGCTCGACTTCTTCTGGCTGCGGCCAATAGACTGGCGATGACGATCGCAGATTTGTGCGGACACGGCGCGCCGTGTCCGTCAGCGTAGATTAATGTTGATGTAAAATGGTCGTCTCCCCTGTTAGGGAGGCGACCATTCTTTTCTTTCTATTCGTATTGTGAAATGTGTAATATTATGTCAAAAATCAACCGCGTTTTTTCCGGTGAACAGGAATTGAGAATTTCGGCAATATCCTTTTGTAAGTATTGCCGTTCCTCAACAACACCGGTCAGCAATTCAGATAAAGACACATCTGTGGCAACGCTGATTTTACCAAGCAATTCAAGATTCGGATGTTCGTGCCCGCCTTCAACTTTGCTAAGATAATTCGTAGAAACTCCAATTTTCTCTGAAAGAGCTTCCTGCGTTAAGCACAAAGCATTACGGGCTTTTTTAATCCGATTTCCAATTATCCTATAATCAATCACATGTTCACCACCAATTCCTGCAATTATTATAGAAACTTTCCGCTATAACAACCATTGATTTATAGCTATTAGTATTGACTTATTGCTGAATGTTTTGTATAATTTCATTAATATATTAAGCAAAATGGAGGTTTGTATAATGACGAAGGCATAAGCGGTACGAGCACGAAACACCGCGAAGGATTCAAGCGGATGATAACAGACGCACTGAACGGAAAAATTGACCTCATCCTCACGAAATCAGTCAGTCGTTTCGCCAGGAATACGGTGGACAGCCTTACTACAGTACGGAAACTAAAGGAAAAAGGCGTCG
>CAZDWM010000224.1:0-599 GCA_964509145.1 uncultured Eubacteriales bacterium
ACAAACCAAAAAATGGACAATATAATAGGCAACGTTGCATGTAGGTGCATGGATGCGGGATGTAAAAAGAGCAATCCTACATCATATTTTTAAGGAGAAAACGGTAATGACAAACAAGGTGTTCAAAAAACCGAATAATGCCAATAACGTCATAACCTCAACACGTTCCAAAAAAATAGGCGTTGCGGCAACGGTTACGGCAACCTTCGCAATCTCTCTCACAGTTACGTTCACTGCTCTCGCGGCTCCCGTCTACAAGGTTGAGGTAGCAGGCGAAACAGAAGTAGCGGAAGTTAAAACCTTCACCTCCGATTTGAACAAAATTGTCAATGACGTAGGTCTTGTTGTTGACTCCGACGACATACTCGGCGTAACCGGCGCCGGCGGCGGTGAAAAAAGTGTAATAACGGTCTATAAGTCAGGTGTTACGGAGCTTACCGTCGACGGTCAAAAAAGCTGCGTCTTCACCGAGGGAACAGTCGGCGAGCTTCTGACAAGAAACGGCGTAGAAATCAGCGAAGGCGACTACATCAGCTGTCCTATCGACAAAATCACCTTCGACGGGATGGAAATAGAGGTTGTCCATGCGTTTGAGGTCA
>CAZDWM010000224.1:624-3728 GCA_964509145.1 uncultured Eubacteriales bacterium
GCTCTCACAGCTACAGGCGTTATGCTAAATGAAGAGGATGAGCTTGACGGTTGCGAGCTGAGCGACACGCTTTATGACGGAATGGAAATCAATGTACTCAGATGCAGCTATGCGGAACGCACGGAAACAGAGGATATCGAATATTCAACAGTCGAGAAAAAGGATAAATCCCTGTTTATAGGTCAGAGCAAAATCATAAAAAAGGGTCATAACGGCGAAGCCGAAAGAACTTACAGGGACAAATATATCGGAGATAAGCTCGTACAGTCCGATTGTGTCAGCATAACTACCCTTGTCGAGCCTGTAAACGCCGTTAAGGCTGTAGGCACAAAGCCTATTAAGGTTAGCAAAAAATGCTCCATCTCAAATCTAAGGTCTGCCGATTCAATTGAGCTTGACAAAAACGGACTGCCCGAAAATTACACAGCGTACTTTGACGGCGTGGCTACGGCGTACACAGGCGGAGGTATTACCGCGTCGGGTATTCCGGCATCCGAGGGTTATGTGGCTGTAGACCCAAAGGTTATCCCTTACGGCAGCAAGCTTTATATCGTTTCGCTTGACGGCAATTACGTCTACGGCTACTGTATAGCGGCTGATACGGGCGGATTCGTCGAGGGCGGCTGGGCGGATGTAGACCTCTATATGAACACCGAAAGCGAATGCGTCAATTTCGGCATCAGAGGCGTCAGGATTTATGTCCTTTAATTAAATAGCAATCGAGCAGGAGGCTGCCCATACGTTGAGTAGCCGACCTCTCACACCACCGTGCGTACCGTTCGATACACGGCGGTTCAACCGAATAAATGCAGAGACTTGTACTTTTGGGATATATCGAAACATCCCGCTTGTGCAAGTCTTTCGTTTGACAGGGAGTTGTTCAGCGTTGTCGTTCCCGACATTCTCCAATAACCTTTGCGTGAATTTCCGTAGCTGTACACCGCCCATTCGGGGATACCAAGCTTTCGCAGATTCTTAACCCTTGTTTTCGGTTTCTTCCGCTGTTTCCAGATATTAATCTGCATCCGGCTTCCTTCACACTCCGCCTCGCGACGGATGCCCTTGCCCTCGGCTAATAATTCCTACTGCCAAGCGTGTAGCGGACTTTCGCCACCAAGTTGTCGCCCATGACGAGCGTACATCGAAAAACACTCGATTTTGCGTTATCGTGCGCAAAATCGGGTGTTTTAATTTAAAATATCAGTCCTTGTTCGATATCCTGTCAACAATCAACTTTGTCGGCTCGGCGGGCTCGCGCGACAGCTCGAACGCTTCGAACACAACCTGCTCCGCGTCCTCGAACAGCCGTTCGTCCTCGGCGTACAATGTTGCGATGATGTCGCCGGATTTTACAAACGCCCCTGTTTTAACCTCAAGCATCAGCCCCGCCGCCGTGTCGATAAGGTCGGCGGTATTTCTTCTGCCCGCGCCGAGTATCACCGCCGCTTTGCCGCAGCCCTCCGCGTCTATCGCCGTGACATAGCCGCTGCGTTTTGATGTGAGTGTCCTGTAATACCGCGCCTTACGGAATTGCGCAGTATCTATCAAAACGCCGCTGTCGCCGCCCTGCGCGTTAACCATCCAGATGAAGCGTTCGAAAGCGAGGCCGCTGAACATCGCGTTTTTAGCCGCTTCAAGGCATTCTTCATATGTCCCCTTGCCGCTTAGATGGAGCATGTGCGCCGAAAGCGCGAGGCAAAGCTCCGTCATGTCCTCTGGACCCACGCCCTTTAGTGTATTGACTGCCTCAATAACCTCAAGCGAGCTGCCCACGGCGTAGCCGAGCGGCGCGTTATTATCGGTGACGAGCGCCGTGACGGACATGCCGTTGGCTGTGCCGATGGAGACCATCTCGCGCGCCAGCTTTTTAGCGTCCTTAATACTTTTTATGTAAGCGCCGCTGCCGAACTTGACGTCGAGTACAAGATTGTTTGTGCCGGCGGCTATTTTTTTGCTCATGATGCTTGCCGCCATCAGCGGAATGCTGTCCGTCGTAGCGGTTATATCGCGCAGGGCGCAAAGCCGTTTATCAGCAGGAGCAAGCTCGCCGCTTCCTGCGGCCAAACAAAGCCCGTAGCGCTTGACGATGTTCATAAACTCCCTTGCGGTGAACTCAACGCGCATGTTCGGAATGGACAGCAGCTTATCCGCCGTACCGATCAGCTGCGTACCGCCCCTGTCGGACAGCTTTGCGACCTTGACGCCGCACGCCGCGACAATCGGTGCGACGACAAGCGTCGTTTTGTCGCCCACGCCGCCGGTTGAATGCTTGTCGGTGTTTTCGCCTGAAAGCGCGGACAGGTCGAGCTTTTCGCCGCTGTCGGCTAATGCCGACGCGAGCGCCGCTGTTTCGGCGCCGGTCATGCCCTTATAATAGACGGCCATCAATAGTGCGGCAGCCTGACTGTCCGGGATATCGCCACGCACAAAGCTGCCGACGAAGAAGCGTATTTCGTCCTCCGTCAGGGCTCCGCCGTCCCGTTTTGTTTTGATGATGTCATATGCTGTCATCCCGCCGCCTCCAACGTTAAGCCATTTCAAAGACTTAATATTCTCTTTCATCTTCCATGACGGCAAACGCACCCCGTATGCCGTCCACAGCCGAACTGACTATGCCGCCCGCGTAGCCCGCGCCCTCGCCGCACGGGTAAAGCCCCGCTATGTTGCTTTGGTAAAACTCGTTTCTTAATATCCTGACCGGCGATGAGCTGCGCGTTTCCGGCGCGGTGAGCACCGCGTCTGCCATGGCAAAGCCCTCAAGCATCCTGTTCATTTTAAAAAGAGCGTCGGTCATCGTGTCGGTGACCTTTTTGGGCAGAACCTGCCGGATATCGCCCAATGCGACACCTGTCGGGCAGCTCGGCTTGACGCCTCCGAGCCTTGTTGACGACCTGCCTCCGAGAAAATCGCCGACGAGCTGTGCCGGTGCGGCATAGCTGCCGCCGCCTATTTTAAACGCCGTTTGTTCAATTCCGCGCTGCATCTCAAAGCCCGACAGCAAGTGCTCTGAAGGAAAATCCGCGGGGTCGATACCCACAAGCAGCGCGGAGTTTGAGTTTTCGGCGTCTCGCGCCCATTCGCTCATACCGTTGACGACGACACCG
>CAZDWM010000225.1:0-3704 GCA_964509145.1 uncultured Eubacteriales bacterium
ATGTGGTCCGCCTCGACCTGGATGGGCGCGTTGCGGTCGGCCTCGACCCCTTGCAGATTGTTGAAATCCGTGATGTAATAAAGCGTCTCGCGCCGGAGCACACCGTCATTTTCAGCAGCCATATCCTGTCGGAGGTCAGTGCCATTTGCAACTACATTCTGATTATTTCAAACGGCAAGCTTGTTGCCGAGGATACGACAGAAGGTCTTGAAGCAAGATTCAACGCAGCCACCGTCATCAGCCTGTCTGTTAAGGGCGACCGCGAAACCGTCTGCACAGTGCTTGACGCTATTGACGGCATAGAAAGCTATACGGCGTCCGAAACCGCCGCTGACGGCACGGTAAATGTCGAAATCACCTGCAAGGAGGGTGCCGACATCAGCGAAGCGCTATCCTATTCCATGCTCCAGCAAAAATGTCTCATTCTCAAGCTTGAAACAAGAAAAGCGTCGCTGGAGGATGTTTTTATGGAGCTTGTTTCACATGATACCGACGATACTGCCGCCGAGGTCGACACCGATATTACTGGCGCAGACGAAGCGGAAAATGACTTTGAGGTCGACGCCGACGCGCTGCTTGACGGAACTGTCATGAGCGTTTGGGACGAGCATATGCCCGGCGACGTAGTAGCTGATTTTTCCGACGATATTCCTGAGGAAGACGTAACGGGAGAGGCGACGGACGAGGACACGGGCGAAGATGACTTGCCCGAAAACGAAGAAGCGGAAGAGGAGGCGAAGTAAGATGAATGCTATTTACAAAAAGGAACTGAAAGGCTATTTTAAAAATGTCACCGGTTTCGTATTCCTCACCTTTATGTTCGCTATCATCGGCATATTTGCCGCGATGATTAACTTCGCAAACGCCTATCCGAACTTCGGTTACGTGCTGTTAAGCATGAATTTCATTTTTTTGATTGTTGTACCGTTATTAACGATGAAAACATTGTCGGAGGAGCGCCACCAAAAAACAGACCAGCTTCTTTACTCGCTGCCCGTAAAGATGTCAAAGGTCGTGCTCGGCAAATATTTCGCCATACTGACCGTGTTTGCCATCCCTGTCGCGGTGACGAGTGTTTATCCGCTTATTCTTTCGTTATACGACCCGTCCGGTTATATCTCCTACGCTTCGGTGTATGGCACGATACTGGCATTTTTCCTGCTTGGCGCCGCGCTTATAGCTGTCGGTCTGTTCATGTCATCGCTCACGGAAAATCAGATTATCGCCGCTATATTAAGTTTTGCCGCCATGCTTTTAAGCTTATTGATGAGCTCACTGGCAAGCTATATACCAAGCTCTGTCAACGCCTCTTTCTTCGGTTTTATAGTCGCTATTTTACTGATTTCTTTGCTTATTTACTTTTTAACAAAAAATTTAAATCTGGCGTTGATTGTGTTTGTCGTGCTGGACATTCCGCTTGTTCTCGTCAGATTCATTAAATCGGATATGCTTGAGGGCGCGCTGCCGGCGATGCTTAAGAAAATATCGCTTTTCGAGCAGCTTGAGAACTTCGCGTCGGGCGTTATTGACATAACCGCGTTGATTTTCTACCTTTCCGTTGCGGCGCTGTTCTTATTCTTTACCATCCAGTCCGTCGAGAAAAGGAGGTGGAGCTAATGCTGTCGCTTAACGATAACGAGTTCGATAAGAATGAAAACGGCGAAACAGTCCCCGATGAAGTTAACGAAACCGTCGAAAACACCGCTCCGACCGAAAACGATAATCTTGCGAAAAATGCAGACGACGTGTCCTTAAGTAAAAAGGAGCAAAAAAGGCAGGCTAAAAAGGCAAAAAAGCTTCCCAAAAAGGGCAGCTTTAAAAACTCCTTCAAGACAAGAAGCTCCAAAGCCGGAACGTATATGTTCATCATGTGCGCCATCGCATTAGCGGCGGTCATCTTGTTGAACATGATTGTCGGCAAGCTCCCAGCGTCCGTCAAAAGCATCGACACCACAAAAACCGACCTTTATTCCATCGGCGATTACTCCAAGAAGATTGCAGAAGGCATCAACGAGCAGGTCACCATTTATCTTGTCGCCACTAAGGGTAATGAAGATGCAATGCTTTTAACGCTGCTTGAACGCTACGCGAGCCTTAACGACAACATCAAGGTAGACCAGAAGGATCCTGAGCTCAACCAGTTGTCCGGCGACAGCGAGATTTCGGAAAACAGCTTGATGTTTGTAAGCGATAAGCGGAGCAAGACCGTTGATTACAACAGCCTGTACGAATACAGTGAGGAAGCTCAGCAACAGTATTATTATGGCAGTCAGGTAAGTCCCGACATTTTTGACGGTGAAAACGAAATCACAAGCGCGTTGAGTTATGTGACAACCGATATTCTACCAAAGGTCTATGAGCTGACAGGTCACGGTGAAACCGCTCTGAGCGACAATGTTGTTTCCTCTGTTGCGGACGAAAACATTGAGATAACCGACCTTGACCTGCTCAAGGCAAAGGCGGTGCCCGACGACTGCGAATGCCTTATCATATCTTCGCCCGCCTCCGATTTTTCAGCGGACGAGAAAAGCATGGTTGTGAGTTATCTTGAGGCTGGTGGAAATATTTTCGTCATGACCACCTATTCGGAAGCAAAAACGCCAAATCTCGACGCACTCCTTGAAAGCTACGGTCTGCAAAGGCAGGACGGCGTTGTTTTGGAAGGCAATGAAAACAATTATTACAGCAATGTTGTAACGTTAATCCCTGAGATTCAAAGCCATGAAATAACCGATCCTATCACGGAATCTGGTTACGCAGTGCTGATACCCTATGCGCAAAGCATTGTCGAAACCGCGTCTCACCGCAGTACGCTTGAACTGACAAGCCTGTTGAAGACATCCGGTTCGGCTTTCACAAAAGACGATATTTCTGATGGAAATTATGAGAAGACCGACGGCAGCCTTGACGGTCCGTTCAACCTCGGTTATGCCATGTCGGAAACACACGGTGAGACAACAACCAGATTGGTTTGGATTTCAACCGGTTATTTTATAGACGACAACTTTCTCTATGTCGGCAACATGAACCTGCTGCTCAACTCACTCAAATGGATGTGTAATCTTGAGCAAAATATTTCCGTCATCGAGTCAAAGAGCCTTGCAAACTCGGAACGGCTTGAGGTTTCCGCCGGCGACGGCATTCTTTGGAACGGCATTTTCATCGGCGTTTTGCCTCTTGCCTGCCTCATCACCGGTCTGGCCATCTGGGTAAGGAGGAAGAAGCGCTGATGAGCAAGGGTTTAAAGCTTTTGTTGGCTGTTATCGCGTTGGCGTTGCTGGTCGGCGGCTACTTTGCGGTCAGCCATTTCGTCGGCAACGAAGAAACAGAGGAGAGCACAGAATCGGCGTTGTCCGTTAAGACCTTCAACGCCGACGATGTCACAGGCATCCGTTATATTTACGGCGACGAGACCATAGAGCTTGTTAAAATGTCAGACAAGTGGCAGCTTAAGTCGGACAGCGGTTATCCCGTCAATCAGGCCTACCCGACGACAATGGTCACGGCGACCGCAGGTCTCACAGCCAAACGTCTCATAAGCGAAAGCTCAGATACTTTTGCCGAATACGGTCTGCTGGAGCCAAACGAAGCCTATTTTTTCACCGTTTCCGACGGAAGTGTCGTCACAGTATTCATCGGCGCACACAACACCTACAGCGACTCTTATTATGTCAACGTCTCTGGAACTGTTAACGTTTACCTCG
>CAZDWM010000226.1:0-3681 GCA_964509145.1 uncultured Eubacteriales bacterium
TTGAAGCCCGGTATGGGTGTGAAAATAATCCTGCCGACAACAGACAGCGCCGTCATCACTGCGACGACAATCAGCTTTTGTGTGCCGTTTTTTTGTCCGCCCCGCTCAAACGCAGCGAAAAACGGCACGCAGGCAAGCAACGCCACGGTTAGCGATACGAACGCGTACCGCCTGTCGCCGAACAGAAGCGCCCCCGCTATTATAACGGTGGGGATTGCGGCTAAAATAAGACCATATGTCAGAATTTTACTAGTCATTGACCGCTCCGTTTCGCCCGCACATCTCGACAACCTCGGCGCATGTCACAGCGCCGTGGTATTGACCTCTCGCGATTCTGTTGACGGAGGTTGTATAGAAATTATTGTCCGCGAAAAAGCGCTCCGGCGTATCGACAGAAACAAACTCGCCGTCGAACATGAGCGCGCACCTGTCCGCTGTCTCGGCGGCAAACTCTACGTCGTGGGTTACCGTAATGACGGTAACACCGCTTTCACATAGCTCATTAAGAATTTTTTTCAATTCCCGCTTCGACCACGCGTCAAGCCCTTTTGTCGGCTCGTCAAGCAACACGATCTTCGGGTCAAGCAGCAACAGCTTCGCGAGGGCACATTTTTGCTGTTCGCCGCCGCTTAAATCATAAGGATGCCTGTCGAGCAGGTCGGTAACACCGAGCCGTTCGGCGACGGTCGCGACACGCGCAGAAAAATCCTTTGTGCCGTCGTTCTCGCCCATCTCGTTGAGGTCGTCCCGTACACTTTCGCGCACAAACACCGTTTTCGGGTCCTGCGGCAGGTAAGTTATCATGCCGCGGTAAAGCTCAATAGCTCGGTAGGTCTTCAACTTTTTGCCGAACAGCAGCGTTTTGCCCCTGTAGGCGTCTAAAAGCCCCGATATAACACCGAGCGCCGTTGTCTTACCCGTCCCATTGCCGCCGAGGATGCAGAACAACTCGCCCTTGTAGACGGTAAGCTCCGCACCACGCAACACATCGGGTTCGCCGCGTCCGTAGCTGAACCATACGTTTTTCAGCTCGACAGCCGGTTCAGTGCCATGAGTGTATTGTGTTGCTTCATATTTTGATATGTCATTCTTGAAATGCTCATGTATAAAGGCGCGTCCTTCCCGAACTGTCAGCGGACAGGGTGCGTCCGCATTAAGAGCGCTGAATATGCGCACCGCGCCGGGCATCGCGAAAAGCATCCTGTCTTTATCGGCGGCGAGCTTTGACGCGACGGCACGCGGTGAATCAAAGCACAGGACACCTCCATCGCGCATCACAAGCACCTTATCGGCCACGGGAAAGACCTCCTCAAGCCTGTGCTCGGATAAAATGATGGTCAGCCCCAGCTCACGGTTAAGCTTTTGAAGCGTAGCGATAAAGTCCGACGCCGCGATGGGGTCAAGCTGGCTTGTCGGCTCGTCGAGAATCAGAATTTCGGGCTGCATCACCATCACGGCGGCAAGGTTTAAAAGCTGCTTCTGACCGCCGGACAGCTCGTCCGTATTTTTGCGAAACCAGCCCTGAATACCGAAATAGCTGGCCATTTCGCTTACCCTTCGGCGGATTGTCTGCTGCTCGACGCCGAGATTTTCAAGCCCGAACGCCAACTCGTGCCATACCTTGTCGGTGACAATCTGGCTGTCGGGATTCTGGAGCACAAACCCGATTTGTGATACTCCTTCATGTTCGGGAATTGCGTCCTGAGCGACACCCTTGTAATAAACTTGTCCGTCTCTTTGTCCGAAGGGCGCGAGTTCTCGTTTTATAAGCTTTAAAAGCGTCGTTTTGCCGCAGCCGGACTCGCCGCATACGACGATAAACGAGCCGCCGGACACCGACAGCGATATATTGTCAACCGCTTTTTTATCCGAGCCGGGATATGAAAAGCTTAAATTTTCAGTGCGCAGAATTTCCATTCGGCCTTCTCCTTGAGCTCGAAAAAATACGGCAGCAGCGTCAGTACCGCGAACGCCGCGTAAAAAGCGTTAAGCGTTGGGCTTGGCTTGGGCGCGATGACAATCGGATAATAAATGTAGCTCATTTTCTCAAGGACAGAGCATGCAAGCATGACCGCCGTCAGTCCGACACATAGCGCCAGCATCACTGTGTCGCCGCGGGTAAAGCGGTAGAGCGAATAGCCGCTGCGTCCCTTTCGCCCGTAGCCGCGCGCTTTCATAGATGCTGCTGTGTCCATAGCGTTTTCGAGCGACCATGTTATCATCGCCGACATGACACGCATCGCGCCGCGCACCCGCGAAAAACGCTTTTCGGACGCGTAAAGTCCCATCGTCTTCTGCGCCGCCGCCACACGCTTTGACTGCCTTAAAAACATTGGAATGAAACGGAAGACTGTCGATATGACAAGCGACGCCCTCGGTGTCAGCTTACCGAACAGGTACAGAAACTTGTCGCTCGTCACCGTGTCGATATATGCCTTGCACCAGAGCATCACCGATATAATCGTAACGCCCGAGGCCGCCCCGTAAAGAAGCGACTCGAGCGTGATTGAGTTGTTGCCTAAATAAAACAGCGTTGTGGCACCGTTGTGAGAAAAAAGCGGATTGGTCGCTGAAAACAGGAGCAACAGCGGCAGATAAACCTTTAAAAGCCGCCCCGCCCCGCGCACACCGGATGTTGCCAAGCAGAAAAGAGCCGCTCCGCATAACGCTGTCGCTGAGATGACAGGATTAGATGTGAACATCACGGTGACAATGACCGACGCGAAATAGAGCATCAGTACGGCCGGGTGATGGCTGCCGAATGTCCGCAATTTTATGACCATCCTTTTGCTGAAAGCCGGAAGTTTTGACCGGTCGGCAAAGCCGATTTGCGCCATCCAGTATGGCGCAAAAGGTCGGAACTTCCTGTTTGAAAGATTTATCTTTCAAACTTTTATCCTCCAGATATTATAATTCCATCAAGAAGAACAGTACCTTGCTGACTATACTTAAAAACGAATACTTCGCGACGCTTGTGCCGGTGATATCTGGTAACTTCGAGCCTTCCTTCTGCGCAAGCTCGGCGGATGTGAGGACATGTGTCTCATATGCCCACGGATTGTTTTCGTCAAGGTTTATGATTCTCACGCCCCTAACGAGATCATCGCCGTATGAGTTGTAGGTTGAGCCCGGTGTCTGAATCATGTCGACGCCCTTATAATCTACAACAAAGCTGTTAACATGGTCGTGGCCGAACGCGCAGCCCAGCACATCGCCCCGCTCGACGAACGCGTCCCATTCGCCGTCGTTGCCGTAGGACGGGCAGGGCATCTCATTCATCAGACCGTTAAGCTTGAAAAGATTGGGGATGTAAAAATAGTGCGAACCGTCGGCGAAATTTTTTGTCGCCTTGCCGAGAGAGAACGGTACCTTGAAGAACAACGCGTCGTACACTTCAGGCACGATGATGTGCTGGAACGCGAGCGACGGCACCTTTTGACCGCCGTTTGCCTGCTGAAGCTCTTCGCTCTTGTTCATATACCATTCAATCTGATCCTGACGGACGCGGTCGTAATCGTTGACGCCGTCGTCATAAGTGCAGTAATCGCCGGAATCAAACAGCCAAAGGTTGAACGCTGTTTTTGTGCCGTCAGAACTTAATATCGGCAGGTTGTGCGTAGCGCAGCCGCTGAGAGACTCGTCGGCGTCGTAAGCCATGCAGCCATCGTAAGACTGATAGAC
>CAZDWM010000227.1:0-3643 GCA_964509145.1 uncultured Eubacteriales bacterium
TGATATGCCCTAAAACGCAAATCTGCGTCGGGATTTCAAACTTATTTTTAATTTCATCAAGCCTTTTTAAAACCTCTGAAAGGCTCGAAACGGTGTCGTTTACGGGATTCAGCCCCAACAATGCGTCACCGCAACCGTAGCTCAAGCCCTCGAACAACGAGGCCGTGATTCCCTCGACATTGTCGGTGGTGTGGTTGGGCTGGAGCCTTGTGGACAATGTTCCGCGCAGGCCGATGGTGGTGTTGCAGCGTGCGGGCACCTGTACCTTGGCCGCGCCGTAGACGAGGTCGAGGTTTGTCATCAGCTTGGCGACGGCGGCGACCATCTCCGCCGTTAACCCCTTGGAAACGCGCCGAATGTCAGTCTCGGTCGTCTCGTTTGACAGAATCCACTCGCGCAGCATCGCAACCGTCCACGACTTTATTTCACCGTAAATATGCTCGTTGAGTCCGTCTTGATTAATCTGCGTTACGTCATCTTCTTCATAGGGAACCACAGGATTTTCACGAAGTTCTGACAGGCACATTCCCGCCAGAACCTCCTTGGCCGCGATGCGCTCAATGTCGGAGCCGGCCGCTACGCCAGCTAAAATATCACCCGATTTTTCCTCGTTGGCCTTTGCCAGTACCTCTTTAACGCTGTCAAAGGTGAAATACTGCCCGGAAAGCAAGGTTTTATATGACAATTACTTTCCCCCTTAACCGAATATCAGCGTCTTGACGACAACCGGAATAACAAGACCGTCCATGAGCGGCCTGCCCATATCCACAAAATCATTTTCGGCAACCTTAACCGAATCGATTGAAATAACAGGTCTGCCTTCGCCGAGAATGCTCTTCATCTGACGTCCCAATGCCTTAGCGATGTCGCACTCAAGTACGACAATAACGGGTACGCCGGACGGTAATATACTATCCATTGTTTGCGCGATTGTTTTCGCGAGCCGCTGAACCGCCGTAAACGACGGATCCGGCTCGCCGCGCATGGCGAGAACTACTTTATCGCTGTCGCTCTGGGAGAGAAACCACCTGACACGTTCTTTAAGGACATCGCTTTCGCCGTTAAAACAGGCTTTTTGTTCATCCTCGTTGAGCCGTAAAACAGGTATATTTCTAAGTGGAAAAAGCCCCTCGGTATAATCAATCGTGCTGCCGGAAACGGAGGTTGTGTATGTCCCCGCGCCGACGACCGTCGCGCGGATTGTTTCTGTCGCCTTGATGACCTTAAACGCAGAGAAAATTCTGCTTTTTCGGACAGCCTCACCGAGCAGAACGCCGATGTCGCTGAACTTGAGCTTGTCCGGCTCGCTACCGTAAATATAATCGGCTACGCCGCCGGAAAAGCAGACGGCGTGTATGGTTTTTTTAATGTCGAACTCCGAACTGCCGGACGTTTTAACCTTTTCTAAAAGCGCCGAACGCTCTCCTATGCCGAGCAGCTGTTCAAGAAGCTCCGCCATGCCGCCGCATAATAGCCGCAGGTCGTCGAGCGTCGTCCTTTTGCCCTGCTCAATGTCTGCCCTGACTTGCAACGCAATGAGCTTCGCGCTGTCGCTTATATAGGTAACCGTCATGTCGGGTGACAGCGTCACGAGCCTGCCGCCGATATCTACACAGCCCTTTGAGATGACCTCGCCGCTGTCGAACAGCGCGACGTTTGTTGTCCCGCCGCCGATATCTAAATTAACCGCTATCGTCGCCCCTTCATCGGAATACACAAAGGCACCGCTGCCCTTTCCCGCTATTATCGCCTCAAGGTCGGGTCCCGCCGTCGAAACGACAAATTCGCCCGCAAAACCTGAAAGCTGATTTAATACAACCTCGGAATTTTCCTTTCGTGCCGACTCCCCGGTGATAATCACCGCGCCCGTATCGATGTCGGCGGGTTTGAATCCGGCGTGTTTGTACTCGTTCTCGACAATCACTCGCACAGCCTCGCCGTCTATTAATGTCCTGTTTATCAGCGGTGTTGTGTAAATGTCGCTTTTATAGACGACTTTTTTATCAACAATTGAAATATGCGGAACCGAAAAATAGCCTGATGTGTTATCCATCGAAATCCGGCTGAAAATAACCTGTGTCGTGGAGGTGCCGATGTCGATGCCGACAGACAAAATGCTCTGCACCTTTCAGCCCTCCGTGTCGAAAAATGTTATTATTCATTGTATCATAAGGTACCGCAATATTCAAGAATTTTTTATATCCAGTTGCAGATTGCCGTATATTGTTGATATTTACTTTATGCCCAGTCCGATTCCGGCACATGCTTCGCGTGAGGCGCGTCGGGTGCCTGACGTTGTGCCGTCGGTGCCGCCCAGCGGACACCGTTTGCCAATATCCTCTGAACTCCCGGGATATAATAGGTCGGGTTCGTCTCATGCCCTGGCTGGAAATAGAACACCTTTCCCCTGCCCCTGTACCAGCAGCAGCCGGAGCGAAACACCTCTCCGCCCTTGAACCAGCCGATAAAAACCAGCTCGTCGGGCTGCGGGATGTCGAAGCGTTCGCCGTACATCTCCTCCTGCGGAATGTCAAGCCAGTCAAAATCGCCGCCGAAACCCTCGGCAATCGGATGACCGGGCATTACGCACCACAGGCGTTCGCGGTCGCCCTCGCGCCACTGTAGGCAGCAGGATGTGCCCATGAGCTTTCGAAACGGCTTAGAAAAATGCGCCGAATGCATCGCGATGAAGCCCATGCCCTCCATAACGCGGTTGTATATTTTTTCAACCAGAACGTCGTCTACCTCTCCGTGCCTGCCGTGTCCCCACCAGATTAGCACGTCGGTATTGTTAAGCAATTCGTCGCTCATCCCCTGTTCGGGGTCATCGAGTGTAACCGCTGTGACAGTAATATCATCGTTTTTCGCGAGACCATCGGCGACCGCCCTTGCCATACCCTCCGGGTAGACCTCAAGCACATCCTTTGACGTATGTGCCTTATCGTTTTCGTTCCAGACCGTTACTTTTAACATAAATATACTCCCCCTATAAACTAAGAGCATTATACAACAAATAAAATTGAAAAGCTACATTTTATTAGTTGTATGTTACGGATTATTGTGATAAAATAAAGATATAAACTGAATTGAGGTGTTATTATGTCTAACATTGAACTCAAAGCTTATCAGGCTTCCGAGATATCCTTTGTTAATAAGCTTGAAAACGGCACCCGCGTCGAGCTGGCGAATAAATATTCATATAACGTTGGTTATTCAGCCACAAACACCTGCAAAGGTGAATTTTCCATCGAGGTCTCCGATAAAACCAATCCTGAGAAATTTAATGTCAAGGTTGTTATCGCCGGTATCTTCGTCTTTAATCAGGGTACCGAAAAGGAGCGCATCCACGTTGAAAGCTTTAAAATGCTGTTCCCTTACGCGCGCTCTCTGATAACTACCGTCACCGCAAACGCCGGAATCCCGCCGATTATAATTCCGACCATCGACATTGAGTCGCAGAGTATTTACAAGTTCGAAAAGCCTGAGGAATAGCCTATTTGTTATCTGTTTACAGCAAATCACCCGATTTTTCGACAGCGCGTCAAATCGGGTGATTTTTTGTTGTTATTCGGATTTTATTGTTCTATTGTAATTCCATTATAGAGACTATCTTCATATTTAATAAATCTTCAAAATCGACCTT
>CAZDWM010000228.1:0-3635 GCA_964509145.1 uncultured Eubacteriales bacterium
CGTATCAATAACAATTGCTGCTATGTCGTCTGCGCCTTCAGCTTTTCGGCTGTGTCGGCCGTAATGAGGGCGTCGATGAGCTCGTCGAGGTCGCCGTTTAGAATCTGCTCAAGCCGGTAAAGCGTGAGACCAATCCTGTGGTCGCTGACACGTCCCTGCGGATAGTTATAGGTGCGGATGCGCTCGCTGCGGTCTCCCGTGCCAACCTGCGCACGGCGCTCGCCCGCGATGGCGGAGTCCTGCTTTTCGCGCTCGGCTTCAAGTAGACGCGAACGAAGCACCTTCATGGCCTTGTCCTTGTTTTTATACTGGCTGCGCTCATCCTGACACTCTACGACTACGCCGGTGGGCAGGTGGGTGATTCGGATGGCGGACGATGTTTTATTGACCTTTTGTCCGCCCGCGCCGCTGGAGCAGTAGGTGTCGATTTTTAGGTCGGCGGGGTTTATGTCGAACTCGACCTCCTGCGCCTCGGGCAGCACCGCAACGGTGACGGTGGAGGTGTGAATGCGCCCCTGGCTCTCGGTTTCGGGCACACGCTGGACGCGGTGGACACCGCTTTCAAACTTGAAGCGGGAGTAGGCGCCCTCACCCTCAATCATAAAGCTGATTTCCTTTAAGCCGCCGAGCTCCGTCTCGTTGATATTGAGAATCTCCGGCTTCCAGCCCTTCGGCTCGGCGTACATGGTATACATTCTGTAAAGAACCCCGGCAAATAAAGCGGCCTCCTCGCCGCCCGCGCCGCCGCGGATTTCGACGATGACGTTTTTGTCGTCGTTCTCGTCCTTAGGTAAAAGCAGAACCTTGAGCTCCTCCTGCGTCTTTTCAGCCAGCGCGCGAGAGGCGTCAAGCTCCTCGAGTGCCATCTCGCGAAGCTCCCGGTCAAGCCCGCTTTCGTCAATTAGCGTTTTTGCCTCTTCAACGCTGTTCAAGGCCGCCTTAAATTCGCGGTATTTTTCGACGACGGGCGTAATCTGCTTAAGCTCCTTCATGATTCTTGTATACAATCCCATATCGGCGACAATCTCCGGGTCGCAGAGCTGGGTGTTGAGCTGCTCGTATTTTTCCTCGATGCTGTTTAACTTATCTAACACTTATCATCATCCTTGAATGAATTGAACAGAAATTATTGCACATTATATATTATATTACCGCTACGGTTCCTTATCGGGCGCGCTTTCCACGCGCTTAATATTCTTTTCGATTTTTGCGCGAGGCAGCATCACCTCATGACCGCACTTTTCGCAGCGGATTTTAAAATCCATGCCCACACGCAGCACGACAAAACGACAGCCGCCGCACGGGTGGTTTTTCTTGCAGAGGATGACGTCGCCGACCTTGATATCCATTGTGCCGCGTCCTTTCAGCTTGCTTAAACAACGACCAAATTATAGCACACGGTTGTTTAAATATCAATTTATTTTGAGACATAAACAACCGATTTAACGAGTATAGATGAAATACATGCGGAATTTCATGAAAGGAAGGCGTTCGTATGAGCCTGTCGCCTGAGATGAAAACAATATACGAGCGGAATACGGAGGGTAAAACGGTGCTTTACAAGCCGGAGGGGCAATTGATTAACACACAGCACAACCGCGACGCACTGGTGTCACCGGAGGAGCTCCGTGACGCGATGACGCGAGGAGAGGTGCTTGAGGCGCGTGTCGTGTTATGCGACAACGGTCATAATTTGCATGTGGATCTCGGCTGTATGCGCGGCGTAATTCCGCGCGAGGAGGGCGCTTTAGGCATCGACGACGGCACGGTTCGCGACATCGCGCTCATTTCGCGCGTCAACAAGCCCGTAATATTTAAAATAATCGGCTTCGATACCGACGCCGGCGGGCGGACGCGTGCCGTTTTAAGCCGCCGCAGTGTGCAGAAGGACTGTGTTGACCGCTATGTGAGGGAAATGGTTCCGGGAGACGTAATCGGCGCGCGGGTGACCCACCTTGAAAGCTTCGGTGCGTTTGCCGACATCGGCGCGGGGGTGACCGCGCTGCTGCCAATCGACAGCATTTCCGTTTCGCGCATTCCGCATCCTAATGTGCGCTTTACGACGGGGCAGGATATCCGCGCTGTTGTACGCAGTGTCGACGCGCAGGGTAGGGTGACGCTGACACACCGCGAACTGCTCGGCACATGGGAACAAAACGCGGCGGAATTTGAGCCCGGACAGACGGTGCCGGGCGTGGTACGCTCCGTCGAAAAGTACGGCGTCTTCGTCGAGCTTATGCCCAACCTCGCGGGGCTTGCGGAATTTGCCCAGAACATTGCGCCCGGTCAGATAGCAAGTGTCTACATCAAGAGCATCCTGCCGGAGCGGATGAAAATAAAGCTTATCATCGTCGACGCGTTCAACGAACCGCTCGAGCCGTCGCCGCTCAGATATTTTACCGACTGTGCGCATATGGACAGATGGGTCTATTCGCCGGAAAGCTGCGATAAGGTTGTCGAAAGCGTGTTTTCGGAGCAGACGGACGACGCGACGTGACGGCAAACATACGCGGGACAAAGCTGTCGGTCGGCACGCTGTTTGCCTGCGCGGTTACGCTGATGTTCATCCTTGATAAAAGCGGCAGCGCTCAGACAGGACTGTGCGCCGCCGTTTTTCATGAATTCGGGCATTTGCTGTGCATGACCGCGATGTCGGATAAGCCGCGCGCAATCAGCTTTACACCGTTCGGGATGAGAATTGAAAGGTCGAAACCCGTTTCGTCGTATTCCGGCGAGGCGCTTGAGGCCGCCGCGGGACCGGCAGCAAATCTGCTGCTTGCCGCCGTGCTTGCCGTTTTAAACAGGTTCTGCGGAGGACTGATAAGACCGATATACATAAACCTTTTAATGGCGCTGTTTAACCTCCTGCCAATAGAGCCGCTCGACGGCGGGCGGCTGCTGCGTTGCCTTATAAGTGTCCGCTCCGACAGCCGCGCGGCGGATAAAATCACAAAAGCCGCAACCGTGGCGGGCAGCGTTCTGCTCACAACCGCGGGCACGGCGCTGCTGGTTAAAAGCGGTTATAATTTTACAATGCTCATCATAGCGCTGTATCTGCTTGCCTGTTTGCTCGCGAGGGAGTAAGTCAATCTTCGTAAGTCCTCACGCAGACCTCGCGGATTTTGTCGCGCAGCTTTATAAAGTCCTCAAGCGCGAGCGGCTTCTGATTCTGGTTGCGAAGCAGGGACGCGGGATGGAAGGTGCCCATCATTAAGGTACCGTTTTTTTCAATAAAAACGCCGTGCTCCTGTGTGACCTTGAAGTCCGGTGAGATGAGACGCTGAGCGGATATCCTGCCTAAACAGACTATTATTTTCGGGCGGATAAGCCTCACCTGTTCGCGAAGCCAGTTGAGACATTCATCCTGCTCCTCGGGCTTCGGGTCGCGGTTTTGCGGCGGACGGCACTTGACCATATTCGCAATGTAAATATTCTTTTTCCGGTCAAGGTCAATGGCCACAAGATATTTGTCAAGGAGCTGTCCGGCACGCCCCACAAACGGCTCGCCCCTCAAATCCTCCTGCTCGCCCGGACCCTCGCCTATGAACATTACCTCGGCTGTTTCGCTGCCGACGCCGAAGACGAGGTTGGTTCGCGTTTCGCCCAGCGAACAACGCATACAGGACATGCAGTCG
>CAZDWM010000229.1:0-2547 GCA_964509145.1 uncultured Eubacteriales bacterium
TCATTTATTTTCTCCTTTCGATAGATGGTACGGTCATGCAAATTAATTGCCTTATTGACCTACACTATAAATGTATATTACTCTGTCGTTTGTGTCAAGAGTTTTTACGTAAATCTTTCGGATGAACTTTTGTTAAGATTCCATAAAAATCAATTTTATGTGAATTTTTCGTGAAAGTTTAAAAAAGTTCAATTTATAAGTGGCAATTGCGGTAAAAACATGGTATAATCTATTTCTGTTTAAGAACGGCATTTTATTCCGTAAAGGAGTTTCGCTTTTATGTCAAAAAAAACAAGGAAAAGCAAAAATAAAAAGTATGTCTATCTCATGTCGATAGCCGCCGTGCTCGCGGCGGCAGCCATGACGCTGTTTCTCGTCACGCAGCTTCGCGGGCAGTCCTCCGGCGGCAAACAGAGCGAGGAGACGACGGACGACGCTTCAGCGGTTTCTGTTGTGGGATATAACAGATATATCGTTTCCGAGGGTGTCACGGAATATCCTATCATTCAAACGAATATAGAGGGTGTTTTTGTGAGGTTGAACCCGAACGGCGAATTCGGGTTTTATCAATACACCGATGAAAACGCTCTGTCACCCTACGACGACGTCAAAACCGTTAAAGTCACCGCTACATGCAGCTCACAGGATATTCCGGCTAAGCTTTATTATGTCGACATCGACGGCGAGGTTGCGGGCTTCGGTCTTTTCACCACAGCCATCAGCGACGCTAAAGTCAAGCTTTACGATTATGCCTTCTTTAAGATATGTACCATGCCCGACGGTTACGGCGGCGGCGACGCCATGCTGCTCGTCGATTTTGACAAGGACGATTTTACCAAGGCAGAAAAGTCTTATTCGGAGGTATTCAGCCTCGACCTCGGCAGCGGCAAAACGACAAAGCTCACCGGCGACAACGGACGACTTGTCGGCAAGGACGGGCGGCTGCGCACCGACTGGGCCGTGATGACAGACGATTTACTCCGTTCCTGCGGAGGCGACAAGCTTTACCTGTCGGGCCGCAACTACAACCTCGGTATGATGGACACGTCGTGCGATGTGTTGCTCATTAACGACACCTCCAAAAAACCGACATGGGTCGCCAGCGGTCTTTACGGAACCTACCTCAAGGTCACCGAAAATGGTCTTGTTTACCTTAAGAAAACCGAAAACGGCTTCGAGTCCGTCATCAACAAGGACAAAACCGAAACCGTTATCACAAGCTTTACCGAGGATAAGAACTGCTATCTGATGAGCGGCGACTGGCTGCTTAACAAAACCTCGCTAGAGCTTATAAACCTCCTGACAGGCGACCGGGTAACCTTGAGCACCGACATTATTAATCCGACATCATTTTCTGTCAGCCCAGACGGTAAAAAGGCTGTGATATTCAAGGCCGGACAATCCAATCAGACAGTGGTGCTTTGCAGCCTTGATACGGGTGCCTTCACCGTCTCGGTCGGCGACAATTTGGTTAAGCCGAGGCTTGAAGCTGTTAGCTGGGTCGGCGCGGGTAAATACATCACCCAATACAAGGCCGACAGCGGCGACTACTGCTACAGGCTCTGCGCGTTTTAAACGTTTTCGCTGCGGAAGTCGAGTGTCAGCGTGTCAAGCGACATTTCAATCTGTGTATACTTAACCTCGGCGGCGTCAAACATGCGTTTGGAGGCTCTAACCGATACCGAATCGGCATATTTGTCGGAAAGGTAAATGACCTCCCTTATGCCGCTCTGAATAATGGCCTTCGCACACTCGTTGCAAGGGAACAGCGCGACATAAATTTTGCATCCGGCAAGGCTGCCCCCGCCGTTGTTGAGAATCGCGTTGAGCTCGGCGTGGCAGACATAGGGGTATTTGGTGTCAAAGTCGTCGCCCTCGCGTTCCCACGGGAACTCGTCGTCGCTGCATCCGCGCGGCAGCCCGTTGTAGCCGACGGACATAATTTTATTCGCACAGTTTACAATGCAAGCCCCCACCCGTGTGCTGGGATCCTTGCTGCGGTTCGCCGACAAGAGCGCGATGCCCATAAAATACTCGTCCCACGAAATATAGTCCTTACGCTTGGCCATAATATCTCTCCTTAATCTTTATGTATCCCAACAAATATTAACATATTTCGTCCATTGTCTCAAGTATTTTTTATTTTGCTGTAATCATCAGGTTTCAATTGTCAATTTTAATTTAATTGCATCTAAAGGGGTTCTAAACATGGGTTTTATCAACAAGCTTTTCGGAGATTATTCCTCAAAGGAAGTCAAACGCGTCAACCCGATTAAAAACAAAGTACTCGCGCTCGAGGAGGAGTACGCAAAGCTCACCGACGCCGAGCTTCAGGCTAAAACGCCGGCGTTTAAGCAGCGTTTGGCAAACGGCGAGACGCTCGACGACATTTTACCTGAGGCGTTTGCCGCCTGCCGCGAGGCGTCGTGGCGCGTGCTGAACATGAAGCACTTCCCCGTCCAGATTGTCGGCGGTGTGGTGCTGCATCAGGGCAGAATCGCCGAGATGAAAACAGGCGAGGGCAAAACGCTCGTCGCCACCCTGCCG
>CAZDWM010000229.1:2557-3630 GCA_964509145.1 uncultured Eubacteriales bacterium
TTTCTGTCGGGCTGATTGTCCACGACCTCGACAACACACAGCGTAAGCTCGCCTACGAGGCAGACATCACCTACGGCACAAACAACGAGATGGGCTTCGACTACCTTCGTGATAATATGGTGCCCTATAAGGAGCAAAAGGTTCAACGCGGTCATTCGTTCGCCATTGTGGATGAGGTTGACTCCATTCTCATCGACGAGGCACGCACGCCGCTCATCATTTCCGGTCGAGGCGACCAGTCTACCGACCTTTACCGCCTCGCCAACGACTTTGCCCACACTCTTAAAATGACAAAGGTCAAGGAAATCGACAAAAAGGAGACGGCCGACGACCTCACCGACGGCGACTTCATCGTCGACGAAAAGGCGCGCACGGCGACGCTCACTAAAAACGGTGTCGAAAAGGCCGAAAAATATTTTAACCTCGAAAACCTCATGGACGCCGACAACATGACCATCCAGCACCACATCAACCAAGCGGTCAAAGCCCACGGTGTCATGCACCGTGACATCGACTATGTCGTGCGGGACGGCGAGGTGTTGATTGTCGATGAGTTCACCGGGCGCATCATGCTCGGGCGCCGCTACAACGAGGGTCTGCATCAGGCGATTGAAGCAAAAGAGAATGTCAATGTTGAGCATGAGAGCAAGACGCTCGCGACTATCACCTTCCAGAACTATTTCCGCCTTTATAATAAGCTTTCAGGCATGACCGGCACCGCGAAGACGGAAAGTCAGGAGTTCCAGGAGATTTACAAGCTCGACGTCATTGAGATTCCTACAAATAAACCGATGATCCGCAAGGACAACTCCGATGTTGTCTACAAGACGGAGCAGGCGAAGTTTAACTCCGTCATTGAACAGATTATCGACTGCCACGAAAAGGGTCAGCCCGTGCTTGTGGGCACCATTTCGATTGAAAAGTCCGAGCATTTAAGCAAGATGTTACGCCATAAGGGGATAAAGCACGAGGTCTTAAACGCCAAGTTCCACGACAAGGAGGCCGAAATCATCGCGCAGGCCGGTAAAGAGGGCGCCGTTACCATCGCCACCAACATGGCCGGCAGAGGCACC
>CAZDWM010000230.1:0-3585 GCA_964509145.1 uncultured Eubacteriales bacterium
ACATCTACTATGCCGCCTCTGAGGCGGACTGGCGCGCTGTCGAGACGGGCGGTTACAACGGCTTTACCGACATGACGATTAATTATAACAGCAACGTTATCATAATCAACAGTGACGATATAACGGTTAAATACCGCGAAACCGCTACGCTATCTGCGGAAATGTCGGCCGAAGGATATTATATCGAGTGGTCGTCGTCAAAGCCGCGTGTTGCCACAGTGGATTCCAACGGTAATATCACGACAAAGGGCTACGGCACGACGATTATCACAGCAAAGGTGGTTGATGAAAACGGCAACCCTGTCAAGGATTCAGACAGTAAAGAGATAGCCGATACCTGCAATGTGACCGTCAAGCTTGCCTGGTGGCAGTGGCTTATAAAAATATTACTGTTCGGGTGGATTTGGTATTGAAGCGAGGCAAAGTAACCTTGATGCTAAATAAATATAAGAAAGACGTGAAAAAATGAAAAAATTAGCTCATATATATCTGATTACATTAGGAGCGTTTTCTCTGGTATCATTCTTCGGCTTATCTGCATTTGCCGGAGAAGAAACTGAAGAAAATGGGAAGATAGCGAATGCGAACAGAATTTCTGTAAACGAAACTATTTATGGTATGCACGATTCCTGTTACGATGTAGATTATTATTCATTTTCTTTGTCCGAAGACGGTTATATATACATAAATCTTTCAAACGAACGATATGACGGTACCGTGTACCTTGACATATTAGATTCAACAGGAAAAGGAGTTGATAGAATTGGATTTAATTATGTTAAGGAAACGCACACTTCCCTAAAAATCGGGTTAGCATCAGGTGAATATTATCTTGTTTATAATTCCGGAGATATTCATAACATTGAAGCTGGGCAAAAATATTCAATCTGCATTAATTATGTGCGATCCAATTCATGGGAAAAAGAATTGAATGATTCGCTTGCAAAGGCAACTGATATTGCTGTTGATAAAACTACTAATGCATCTTTTCAAACTTGTTATGATGCAGACTTTTTTCGCGTTAATATTGCTGACAGCGGATACTATCAGGTCAGTATTAACAATACCATAGCAGATGATTATATCAAAGTCACTGTCTTTGATGACAACGGACAGCAGACGGACTATTTTAACCATCAATGCTTAAAACCATCATATGATTCTAAGCGGTTATACTTAAAATCCGGAGAAAACTATATTAAATTCAATATCACAAATTCCGATGATTTAGAAGGAGAAGACTATAGTTTTTGCGTGGCAAAAGTTGCATCAGAAGAGAAAAATACTACAATAAACCAAACGACATCATCTGTTGTGTACTACGAGCGTACGACATCGAAGCAAACAACAACGAACGCGATTCCAGTCGTAGGCACCACAGCCCAACCCGACGCGGCACTGACTGTCTATGTGGTAAACAACTATTTTCAGTACATAGTCATTGACGGAGAAATCAATATTTACCGCTACATCGGAGGCGACAGTGACGTGACGGTACCACAGACAATACAGGGCATGACCGTGACGGGCATCAGCGGCGGCGCGTTTGAAAATACACAGGCTAAAGTTGTCCGTGTACCCGACACCGTGGTCGACCTTGGCAAAAACGCGTTCGGTGAGGACACAGGAAGCAGTATCCGAATTGTTTGTTCACCAAATTCGGCAGCTGAACGCTACGCCGCAGACAACGGTATCCGTTACGTCTATATTGATGAGACTCTGAACGCCGGCGAGACGACAGAATCGGCAATTGAAGAAGCTACAGAAAGGTCACCGATAGTAGTAGCCATACTCATTGCAATTGGCATTATAATATTTGCTGCCGCCGGATACTTCCTGTACCGCCGCAAAACCCAATAACCCGCTCTACCGCAAAATATTGCCCATGGCCTGTTCATTTTTCTGCATAAAAGTCTGTAACGATAACAATTAAAGAGGCATATTAGTAAGTTAATATTATACATACTATGATTCTTGTAATACAAGACATAAAAAACAGGAGGAAATTATGATAAGAATAAACAAGAAAACGAGCGAAAGTAAAAAGAGGCTGCGTCCGCGACTTTCAATTCTTTTCACCGCCTTTGTTGTATTCGGTGTTGTACCGCTATGCTTCATGCCTGCTAGAGCAGGGAAAATCAATTAATTATATATTAATAGGAAGATAACAAATAATTAATTGATTATTAAGAGTTTACATGGTAGAATATTCTTGTACTATTGCTGTGGGAGGAATCGCTTTGAAAAAGATGTTCAAAAGTGTTGTAGCCGTTATGCTTGCGGTGATTATGGTTTTCGGCGGCGCGCCTTTGGGGGCGTTAATGGGGCTGACGGACTGGCTCGGCGGTCTTAATATGGAGGCGAGTGCCGCCCACACCTGGGCGGTGGGCGACATCGGCACGTTCGGCTCATATCCGCAGACGCAGGTGACGGACGAAGTGCTACTGACGTCGCTGGACGCGCAGACGCTCAACTGGGTGTCGTATGGCTACTACACCGGAACGGACAGTGAAGGCACGATGACGCAGAGCGATTACATGAAATACACCGATGTGACCTACGGCGGCAGCAAATACCGAGCGGTGCAGTTTACGTCCTATAGACCATATTTTACGACTAATTCATCTTCAGCCTCAAATACATATCAGGATGAAAACGGCTACTCAACAAACACAACCTACTGGTTCAAGTACGAGCCTTTGCAGTGGCGTGTGCTCGACCCTTCCACGGGGCTTGTGATGTGTGAGACGCTTATCGACAGTCAGGCGTACAGCAACACGATTTATTATAATTCAAGCACCGATGAGTATTACAACAACTCCGCTTGCACGGTTTACGCCAACGACTACGCGACAAGTTCCATAAGGACGTGGCTTAACGGGCAGTTTCTCCAGACTGCGTTCACAATCGCGGAGCAGTCCGCCATGACGACGACGACCCTTGACAACAGCGCATGGCCGGACTTCAGCGAATTTGACAGCGCATCCACAAACGACATGATGTTTTTCCTCTCGTGCAACGATTGCTGCAATACCGCCTTCGGGTTCAGTTCTAGTCCCTTTGAAAGCGACACAAGATATGCACAGGGGAGCGACTACGCGAAGTGCCAGGGTCTATGTGTATATAATTCCCATGGAAGCTCCTTCGATGGAAACAGCTATTGGTTTCTCCGATCGCCGGGATACTATTCCTATACAGAGTGTGCCGCCCTCGAAGAAGGCTCAGTCTACTTCTACAACTATGTACACTATACGGGTGTTGGCGTTCGTCCGGCTTTTAGATTTTCAAATATATCGTCTTTGGAAGCCATCCCGGTCACGGGTGTTTCCCTCAGCGCAGAAAGCCGCTCACTTTTTGCCGGCGAGACAGCGAATCTTGAGGCGACGGTCGAGCCGGGAAATGCATCAAATAAATCTGTCGAGTGGACATCGAGCGACGAAAGCGTTGCGACGGTCAGCAGCACAGGCTTAGTCGCCGCCGTTGCGGAGGGTACGGCGACAATAACCGTAACGACAACGGACGGTGGCTTTACCGACACATGCGCGGTTACTGTGACGGCTGTTGAACTTTCTCGGATAGAAATAA
>CAZDWM010000231.1:0-3574 GCA_964509145.1 uncultured Eubacteriales bacterium
GGCGACCCTTGCGGTCGCCCGACGTCCCGTATGTATAATGAACCACGGGCGACCGCAAGGGTCGCCCCTACACCTTGTATCTATAGCATATTTTATTCTTACCTTAAGTTAATAGCATTGCTTCACAGAGAAACTTAATACATTATAGGAACACAACGTGCCGTGTCCGTCTTCAATATCATCAATTACAAAAAGCACGCTGACCATTTTTCCTCGGTCAGCGTGCTTTAATAATTTAAATCAGTCTTCCTTGCAGAGAAGCTTTTTAACATTCCCCTGTTCGTCGAGCAGCGGGATGTCGTGGTAACCCTGCTCCGTCAGCCATTTTGTCCAGCGTTCCTCCATATCCTCGGCGTGGTCTACGGGCAAGAAGCCACTCTTTAAATAGCTCTTGATAGCCGGAACACGCCATTCGTCTGTTGTGAGGAAGACGAGCTTGCAGGGGTCGAGAGAAAGGTGCGCCTGAATTATGTCGTTGACATAGCCACCCAGCCCCTTGCCGCGCGCGTCGCTGTGAACCGACACCATGTGGACGTAACCCAGGCCGCTCCCCTGCTCGTAGATACCGCAGATGGTCGCCGCCGGTTTACCGTCGTCGAATACAAAATACAGGTCGTCGTCGGCGAAATCCGGTCTGCCGTAAAAACTTTCGTTAAACTTTTCTTCGCCCGCGTCGTCTCCGACAAGACCGTTTTTGCAGATTTCAAGCCAGTCAAGCCTGTCTTGTAATGTGCCGTTATACTTCCTGTAGGTGACTGTTCCGAACGGTTTCGGAAATTCCTTAGGAACGACCTTCCAGTACATTTTTAGCTGCATTTAAAAACCTCCGGTTTTTACTTTTCAAAGATATCCTTTTGCGAAATCAGCTTAACCCCGGCGTCGCTTAAAACTTCCTCGGCGGTGAGGTTGTTTTCAACCCTGAGGATAACAAAAGCGCTGCCGATTTCGGGTGTGATAAAAGCATAGGCGTATTCGACGCTGATGCCCTTGTCGGACAGCACGCGCACAACGCGCGCGAAGCCGCCGGGAACATCCTCAACCTCGACGCCCAGCACCTCGGTGGCCGACACGGTCAGACCCGCTGTTTTGAGCACGGCAACGGCGGCGTCGGGACTGTTCACGATGAGGCGCAGAATACCGTAATCCGTCGTATCGGCAATGGAGAGGGCTCTGATGTCAATTTTGTTGTCCGCGAGAACGCCGGCTATATCGGCAAGCCTTCCCGCTCTGTTTTCGACGAAAACGGAAATTTGTTTAATCGACATGGTATTTCCTCCTTATAATTTTCTGTTATCAATCACCCTGACCGCCTTACCCTCGAAGCGCGGCAGAGTGTGCGGTTCAACCAGCTTGACCTTTGCGGAGACGCCGAGAATTGACTGCATTGTGGACGCTATTTCGCGCTCTTTGTTTTCAATCTGCCTGATTTCATCCGAGAAAAGAGCGTCGGACATCTCAACGCAAACCGTCAGAACGTCTAAATTGTTTATCCTGTCGACAATAATTTGATAATTAGGCTCCATGCCCAGCGTTAGAATTACATGCTCAATCTGCGACGGGAACACGTTTACGCCCCTGATAATGAGCATATCGTCGCTTCTGCCCCTCGGCTTCATCATTTTGACAAGCGTCCTGCCGCAGGAGCACTTTTCGTGAGTTAAACAAGAAATATCGCGTGTGCGGTAACGCAGCAGCGGCAGAGCCTCCTTGCCGATGCAGGTGAACACCAACTCGCCGTATTCACCGTCGGGCAGTGGCTCAAGCGTGTCGGGGTCGACGATTTCGGGATAGAAAAAATCCTCGCAGACATGCATACCGTTTTGTTCGCAGCATTCGTAAGCGACGCCGGGACCCGCAATTTCAGAAAGCCCGTAAATATCATATGCTTTGATTTTCAGCTTATCCTCAATTTCCTTGCGCATTTCATTTGTCCAAGGTTCGGCACCGAAAATGCCCGCACGCAGTTTTAAGGAAGCGGGGTCTATGCCCATTTCTTTAATCGTTTCGGCTATTGTAAGGGAGTATGACGGCGTGCAACAGATGAAGTCCGGCTCAAAATCCTGAAGAATCTGTACCTGACGTTTTGTGTTACCAGCAGAGACGGGAATAGCCGTCGCTCCCATCTTTTCGGAGCCGTAATGCAGCCCCAGACCGCCTGTGAACAAACCGTAGCCGTATGAAATTTGAATGGTGTCGCTCTTTGTGCCGCCCGCGCCGACGATAGCGCGCGCGACGCCCTGCGCCCAGCGGTCGACGTCGCCCGCCGTGTAACCGACAACCGTTTGCTTGCCTGTTGTGCCGGACGAGGCGTGAATGCGTACAAGCTCCTCCTTGGGTACGGCGAACAGACCGAACGGATAATTGTCCCTTAAGTCCTGCTTGACGGTAAACGGAATTTTTGTGATGTCGTCAATTGACTTGATGTCCTCAGGTTTCAGCCCCGCTTCGTCAAGCTTTTTACGGTAAAACGGTACGTTTTCATAACATCTTTTAACCGTCTGAACAAGACGCTCGTTTTGGAGTTCTCTTAATTTTTCTGTTGACGCTGTTTCTATTGCTTCATCGTAATATTTTGTACTCATAAAATTAACACGAACCTTTCGTAATTTTACCGTACGGCGTATCCCAACTCAAAAGCTTTAATATTAAGCTCAAGGAATTTTTGCGGCACAGTATTTTTAACCGCCGCGAGCCAGGCATCCTTATCGATATCGGTCTTTGCTGCCATTGCGCCTATCAGCACAACGTTTACAGCCTTTGCGGAGCCTGCCTCCACGGCAAGTGACAGTACATCGAGCGCGGTGACGTCCGCGCCGGTGTTCTTTAAATCGTCTATGATACCCTCCGGATAGATAGCGCTGCCGGTGACGACCGACATGGGCGCTATCTTTTGGGTGTTGAGAATCAGTTTTCCGTCCGGCTTGAGGTACGGTAGCCAGCGCGCGGCTTCAAGCTGTTCGAAGGCGAGAATCATATCTGCCTCACCCTTTTCGATGATTGGCGAACAGACCTCTTTGCCGTATTTGACATAGGTAACAACCGAACCGCCTCTCTGGCTCATTCCGTGCACCTCGGAGACTTTGACATCGTAGCCCTCGGCGGTTAATACCTCGCCGAGGATTCGGCTCGCGAGTAGCGTCCCCTGTCCGCCGACGCCGACAATCATAATGCTTTTAACTGACATACATAATCCTCCCTTAACCCGTTATGGCGCCGAACTTGCACAGCTGGCTGCATACATTACAGCCGACACACTGAGTAAAGTCGATAGACGCCTTCGCGTTTTCGTCAAGGCTGATTGCCGGACAGCCGATTTTCATGCACATTTTGCAGCTCTTGCACTTGTCCTTATCGACCTTGAGCGGCGGATTATGCTTGACATATTTAAGCAGCGCACACGGACGGCGTGAAATCACAACCGACGGCTCGTCCGCCTCAAGCTCTTCCTTGATGACGCTTTCAGTCTGCGACAAATCATAGGGATCTACGACTCTGACGCGCTTGATTCCTATCGACTCGGCAAGCTTTTCAAGGTTGACGGCGGCAGTCGGGTCGCCCTTGATGGTGAGGCCGG
>CAZDWM010000232.1:0-3573 GCA_964509145.1 uncultured Eubacteriales bacterium
TTTACGAGATGTACCGTGAATTCGGTCCCGACGAAGCCATCGCCGTCCATCAACCGAGTATGTCCTACATCGTCCAGCTGCCCGACAGTTGCCGCCTGTTCGCCCTCAACGACGACACCAATTTAAACCACAGAAGCGGCTTTTCAGACGAGTGCTTCGAGTGGATAACCGAGCAGCTCTATGCGGCACGGCGCGACGGACAGCAGGTCATTGCCATGACACATCACCCGATGATTGCCCCCAACGCTATCTACGAAATCGTCGGCAAAACCGACATGCCGGCCGACAGTGTCAATCACCTCGACTTTTTCGCCGACGCGGGTATGGGCTTCATCTTAACAGGTCATACACACATGCACGACATCTCGTATCATATTTCTAAAAGCGGAAACTGCATTTATGATATCACCACCTCCGCGCTGTGCGGCTGCCCGGGCGCGATGCGTAGAATTACATATGACAGAGGCAGCGACACTCTTGATGTCCGTTCGTTTTACATAACCGAGCCGCTTGAGTTCGACATGGGCGAAAAAACACTGGCGGAACACCTCGAAAATCAACTTGTCGGCGTTGTGCGTGATATGATTGCCGCCGCGTCCGACAGTATTGTTAGGCTGGCCGACATGGTGACTGCCATCAGCGTCAGCCCCGCCCTAATTTTCAAGACAGGATGGCTGATCAAGCCCGCCGCAAGGCTACTGTCAAGCCTTAAAATCGGCACAATAGCCAAGCTGACACGCGCCGAAACAGGGCTTGAAAAGGCAGATTACGCCGACATTGCCGACGTGCCCGTGACAGAATTTATCCTGTCCTTAGCCGTCTGCGCGTTCAAGGGCGACGCGCCGTATTCGCCCGACACGGCCTATTACAAAATATCCGTAGGCTTTTTAAACATCGTCGACTCGTTTTTCAAGGCGATTCACTTTAACCCTGTCGCGAAGCTGACAGGTAAAAGCAGCGCTCGCGCGTTCATTGAGCCGCTGCTGTGGAATAACGGCATTCCCGACGCCGACGCTGTTTTACCGCTTCATCCGACCCGTGCGCAAATTGACGCGCTTTGCCCGGCAATGGAGAACAAATCCGTCAAGGAGAGCCGCAAGGGAGTACCTATACTGATAACGCTTGTTATAATCATCCTGCTGCTGTTGCCGCTGCTGCCACTGATTGCGGCGGTTCTTCTAGCAGGCGCGGCGGTCAACGGGATATGGTTTCACAAGCAGCTCACCTTTTACAGAAAGCAAAGGCGTCAGATAAAAAAGGAGCTCGCACAAGAATCCTAATATTGTCACGCGGTTATGTACAACATATAAAAGAATCATATAAAAAAGCATCCCTGCATACATATTTGCAGGGGCTTTTACTTTTTTATGAAAGGAACTCGAATTATGCAGGAGCTTGAAAACGGCTATACCGCGCAGCATGTGCGCAGGAGCAGACCGGAACGTGAAGCGGCAGTCGCCAAGGAGGAAGCAAAAAAGAAGGAGGTCATGCCGCGGGTAATACTCGTCCAGACCGCCGTCTGCGCCGTGCTTGTGCTGACGATTTTCGGATTAAGCCGAACCGGCTTAGGGCTTTACCGTCAGCTCTGCGAGGAGTATTACAGGATTATGAGCGTCGACATGAGCGCGCACGAGATATGGCTGTCCGCTAAAAGTATTTTCAGCCTTTACGGTCTTGATCAGGACGCGGACGAAGCCGGTACCCCGCAGGACGACGAAAACGCTGTCTACGCCGACGAAAGCAAAACCGAGGAATACGAGAGCGTACTCGCATCGGACGAGACCGCAACGGCCGTCATTGAGGACGGCGCCGAAATTACAACCGTTTCCTCGTCGGGCGGCGAGGACATCAAGGTACTTGACGCGCTTGCCGAAGCCTCCTTTGCCCCTGTGTCACTGTCCGTCAAGGCAACGATGCCCGTTTACGGAAAAATCACGTCGGGCTTCGGCTACCGTGAAAATCCCGTCACCGGCGAACAAAGCTTCCACACCGGCATCGATATCGCGGCGAAGGAGGGCACACGGGTGGCGGCGGCTTATTACGGCGTGATTACCGACACGGGCTGCACCGAGGCCAAGGGCAATTATATTGTCATGAGCCACGGCAACGGCGTAGAGACAATGTGTTGCCATTTAAGCAAGATTCTTGTCACCGAGGGTACAGTCATCCGGGCGGGTGAAACCATCGGCCGCGTCGGCTCAACAGGCTGGTCGACAGGCCCGCATCTTCACTTTGAACTGAGGGTCTACGGCGTGCGCTGCAATCCCATCTGGGTACTGCCGGAGCTGGCAGGGAAAACGTAATATTATATTACTATTTGTACTATAATCAAGACTGTCCTTATTTCGGGACAGTCTTGCCTTTTTTGTGTAACGCGATTATGTCACACGACATTGACAGCATGATGTAGGAAACGGTATTACCGTTGCGAAAAGAGTATTCTGATTCAATCCATTTTTAAGTTAATCCTTGACAATAATATTCCAATAGATTACAATGAGGTTGTTCAATTTTAGTATGGCGTCCGCTGAACGATGGTTGCTAACGTGTCGCAGGGACGCGTATCACCCGAGTGTGACGGGATAACCGTCCCTGTGTCACACTTGTTGGAGCATTTAACCAGAGAGGGATAAAACGATGAAATCAATTGTTTTATGTGACGATTCAGAACCGTTAAGAGTTTTGCCGTTATGTGATAAATATGGTTTTGGCATAGAAATACAGGGCTTTTACGATGCAAACAAAATCGATAACACAGACGCCACGCTTTCATTGTATAATAGCATTTTACCATCCGGCATTGAAAAGCATTTTCATGCTCCGTTTGCGGATTTATGCTTGGGAAGTGCAAATGAAAAAATCGTCGAAGTAACTAATTATTTCTTTGATTATGCTTATACTGTAGCTGATGAATTAGGTTGTTCAAGCATAACTGTTCATCACGGTTTTGTTCCTCATACTTCACACCCCGCAAATTGGGTTAGACGGTCAACAGTTTTTTGGGAGAACTTCTTTGATGCACATCCGGGCGAAATAAGAATGTTTATGGAAAACCAGTGTGAGCAAAACCCTGAAACACTAATAGGAATTATAGATACTTGTCAATGTGACAGATTGGGTATTAATTTAGACATTGGTCATGCACATTGTAATTGTGACTTATCTGTATTGGATTGGATTAGACAACTCAACAGTCAAATAAAATATGTTCACTTACACCAAAATCACGGTGTATGCGATGAACACTTAGGATTGAGCCGGGGTAATATTCCAATGAAAGAGGTTTCGGGAAGACAGGGGACGGTTCTATGTCTTGACAGATGCGACATAAAGTGATATATTGACATTGGTGATGTAATATGCCGAGGCATGCAAGAAAGAAAAGCGAAATATATCATGTTATGCTGCGAGGAATAAATCAACAGCAAATATTTGAAGATGAAGAAGATTGCGAAAAGTTTATCCAAGTGTTAATAGAATGTAAGGCAATAAGTGAATTTGAATTATTTGCTTATTGCCTTATGGGGAATCATGTTCATTTATTGATTAAACCAAAAAAAGAACCGATTGAGC
>CAZDWM010000233.1:0-822 GCA_964509145.1 uncultured Eubacteriales bacterium
TAACGACGACATCCTTGTTGAGGACGCTCATGACGGAGGCGTTTGTTTGATGGGTGTGAATCACAAAATTAACATTGGGGCGAAGCCTGTAACAGTCGGCATGGATGCCTTTTTCGCTCGACGGCTTAACGTCGCCCTCATAGGAGGTGTCGGCGATGTTGACAACGACAATTTCGTCGGGCGTCAGTCCCTCATATGCGCGTCCGCTGGGTGTGATTACAAACTGTGTATTGCTTATACGGCAGCTGATGTTGCCCCATGTGCGAGCGATAAGCCCCGTTTCGAGCAGCAGATGCCCGGCTTCAATTACGGCTTTTTTTGCTTCAAGGATGTCCATATCTCTATTCCTTTCTTAGGACTGTAAATCAGTCGTGTTTGATTTCGACATTGGCGAACACCTTATCGAAGCGGGTCAACGCGTCGTCAATAAGCTCTGGAGTGTAAGCGGCGCTTGTGTAAAGGCGGCTTCCGGCAAGTGTGACAAGACCCTCTGCCATGTAGGCGGCGCCCATATGCTCCATTTCCTTCTTGCGTACCGATGTGGCGCTAAGCACCGACGGTATACTCCACGGCTTTTTCCAGTTGATTGAGAAGTGCATCGTTCCTACTGTCTCGAGGTGGCATATAGAACCCTGATTGAATGCGACGAAGGGCAGGTCATACTTCTTGATGATGTCGTTTAACCCGGCGGTGATACGGTCGCCCATCTGCCCGGCAACCTGGCAGGCGTTTGTGCGTTCGATTTCGCAAAGTGTATAGTATCCGGCAACGCAGGAAATTGGTGTGGCCGCCATCGTGCCGCCCATAAAGGCCTTTTTAATC
>CAZDWM010000233.1:832-3571 GCA_964509145.1 uncultured Eubacteriales bacterium
TGTGCTGCCGTCGAGGCCCGCACCGAGGTACTTCATATATTCGCGTTTGCCGCCGATGCCTCCCGCGCCGGGATAGCCGCCCGCGACGACCTTGCCGAAAATTGTAAGGTCGGGCGAGACACCGAAATAGCCCTGCGCTCCCGCGAGACCGATTCGAAAGGCCGTGACAACCTCGTCGAATATAAGCAATGCGCCGTATTTACGGCAAAGCTTTTCGACGCCCTTGTTGAATTCCTTGTCGAGCGGCCTTGTTCCGCTTTCGGGACCGATTGGTTCAATCATAACGGCGGCAGTTCCGCCGCTGAGCTGGTTAAACTTAAGCTTCTTCTCAAGGTCGTTGAGGTCGTTGGGGAAAAACTCCTGTGTGTGCCGGAAGATATACATAGGTACGCCGTGCGCCTGTGTGAACTTGGAGCCGGGTATACGGATGCCGTAGCCAAGCTGATCGCTCCAGCCGTGGTACGCGCCGCCCATTTTAAGGATGTTCTTTTTCTTTGTAGCAAGGCGAGCCACACGGATGGCGGCCATACATGCCTCAGTTCCCGAGCCGAGCATACGGAACATGTCGACAGACTCAATGTTATCGGCGATTTTTTTCGCGAGCTTGTATTCATACTCGTGGAAAAGCCCGGTTGAGGGACCGCATTCGTTTAACAGCTCAATGACCTTTTCACGGACGGCGGGAGGGTTGCTGCCGAGAATCGTCGGACCTCCGGCCTGAAGGAAGTCGTAATAAACGTTGCCGTCAAGGTCGTAAAGAAGAGCGCCCTCCGCCTTGGTGAACACGAGCGGGAACGGATAGTTGAACGCAAGGTTGTGTTGGACGCCTCCGGGGATAATTTGCTTGGCTTCTTCAATCATTTCTTTGCTCTTTGTGCATTTTCCGTCAAAATACTCCTCCTCGTACTTCGCGAGCCTGTCGGAAGGTATGGAGTAGATGGGCTGCTTAATAAGTCGGTTGAGCTGCTCGGTAATTTCCTTAGCATCGGGATAGTTTGAAATTGCGAATCTTGTGTCCATGATAAAAACCTCCGAAAAATATTGAAATTTATTGTATTTGTATGCTAAGATAATAATCGTTGAAAGGGGTGCGAACCAGTGAGCAAACATATAACGGTGTTGTCGTATGATATCGGGACGACAGGGGTAAAAACCTGCCTGTTTGAAATCGGCGAAACGATAGAGCTTTTAAGCTTTGCCTCGGCGAACTATAATCTTTATGTCCTGCCAAACGGCGGCGCCGAGCAGGAGCCCGATGAGTGGTGGGAGGCGATGTGCGCCACTACGCGCGAGGTTTTAAAAAACAGCGGTCAAACGGCGGAGAACATAGACGGTATCTCATTTTGCTCACAGATGCAGGGCGTTGTGCTTGTTGATAAGGAAGGGCGTCATATCCGCCGCGCGATGAGCTACATGGATCAGCGCTCGCAAAAGCAGCTTGAAAAGGGGATGGCGCACGGCTTCCAGATTGCCGGCGCAAATGTGCCTAAACTCTTAAAATCGCTTAAAATAACAGGCGCCGTGTCGGCAAGCGTTAAAGACCCCGTCTGGAAATACAAGTGGGTTGAGGACAACGAGCCGGAGAACTTCAAGAAGGTATATAAGTGGTTCGACGTTAAGGAAAGCATCATCTGTCGTATGACGGGTGAATTCATTATGACGCCGGACTCGGCCTTCGCGACGCTGTTATACGATATCCGAAAGGGTAAGGAATGCTTCAGCCGCGAAATGTGCGACATGTTAAAGGTGAACTTCGAGCATCTGCCGCGTATCAACGAATGCTCCGAAAAGGTCGGAGCATTAGCCGAAAAGGCGGCCGCGGAGCTTGGACTTGTTAAAGGCATTCCCGTTTTCGGGGGCGGGGGCGACGCGTCGCTCATAGGTGTGGCGGCAGGATCTGTTGAAACAAACGACACGCATGTATATTGGGGAACGTCCGGATGGGTCGGGACGGTTGTTGATAAAAGCATTGTCGACGCTTCGGCCATGATTGCCGCCATCGTCGGCGCGGAAAAGGGCAAGTACAATTATTTTGCCGAGCTGGAAACGGCCGGAAAGTGCCTTGAGTGGGCAAGGGACAGAATCGCGCTCGACGAAATCGGCGTCTACTGTGATAAAAAGGAAGTTAACTCTGTATACGATAAAATGACCGAACCGGCAGCGCTCGCGCCCGCTGGGAGCGGCGGCGTTATATTTACGCCGTGGCTTCACGGCAACCGCTGTCCGTTTGAGGCCCCCGACGCGCGCGGCATGTTCTTTAACCTCAGCCTTGAGACAACCGAGGCAGAGCTTATAAGAGCCGTCATTGAGGGCGTATGCTATCATCTGCGCTGGTTTATCGAGAGACAGGAGAAAAAGGTTGAAACCTCGCCGACACTTCGGTTCGCGGGCGGCGGCGCGCTGTCGCCGCTTGTTTGCCAGATTCTTGCCGATTGCACAGGCAGACGCGTCGAGACTGTAAAAAGCCCGCAAAACGCAGGTTCCGTCGGCGCCGCCGTATTGGCGGCCGTAGGCTTAGGCGTCATAGACAACATCGTCGCTTGCAAACGGCTGATTCCCGCTGACAGAATATTTGAGCCCAACGCGGCGAATAAGGAGGTTTACGACAAATCGTTTGAGGTTTATAAGAAGCTTTACCGCACAAACAAGAGCCTTTTCAGGAAGATGAACACATTGAAATAAAGCTATTTATTTTATATTATACCATAATTATTGGATTGAGATATTCCCAACGGAACA
>CAZDWM010000234.1:0-3519 GCA_964509145.1 uncultured Eubacteriales bacterium
CAGTTAAAGGATGGTCATTATAACGGGAGGTAAGATTTGATGAGCAGCGACAGCGGCAGGCAGGACATGTCGATTGACGACATCCTTGCAGACATCAAGGAACGTTCCAAAAGGTACGAAACAGACGAATCGTCAGCCCCGAAAAAGGACTGGTCTTTAGACGACGTCGATACGCTGCTCGGCATTGAGGGCGCGGCGGCGGGTTTTTCAGACTATGACGCGGCCGGCGACGAGGAGCTGATTTACGTCCCCGAAACAACGCCGGAGATGGCTGCGGAGCCGGAACCCGACGAGGATGAGCCGGATGAAATGAACGGCGTTCCCGTGCAGGAAAAGCCCGTTGAAGCCGAATCGTTCGACGACCCCAAGGTGTCAAAGCGCTACGCAGATGAGGGCGTATTTGAGGACTATATTCGCGAGGTGCGCCGCAAAAAGGCACGCACCGAGGAGGATGAAATCATAAACGACGCCGAGGCTGATGAGCCGGAGCGTGTCAACCCGTTTTTAAAATATGGCGACGCGGAGCAGAGCACACAGAAAAAAAGTAATTTCATCAGGGCGCTCGGAAACGAAAGCGCGGCGGAGACAATTGAACCCGCGCCGGAGGTTCGCCTGACCTCCGACTGGGAGAAGGCGGCCGCGCAGGGTAAAACCATCATCGCACCCGATTTCGGCTTCGGCAAAAAGCCGGACGAGCCGCGCGAGCCTTCCGAAAAAGCCGACGCCGAGGAGGTCGACGGTCAAATTGTTTTTAAGGACTTCAGCTTTGACGACGAAACGCCTGAACAGGCGGACGAGGAGGAAGTCGAGGAGGATCTCGCCAAAAAGCGCAAGAAAAAAGCGCGTGATTTCACGCTCTACCAGTTCGCGGAGGAATATGAAACCGATCTCCCCAACCAGTTTGACGACGAGGAGGAGGAAGACGACCCCGGCGAGGAGGAAGACGACGAGACTGCCGGCAAGAAAAAGACCGACCTTGAATACCGCCACTTCAGCCAGCGCGGCAAAGTCGCGCGCCATCTGGCCGATAAAAAGCGCGGAGCGCTGTTCGCTACCGTGTTGCTGTTACTGATGGAAGTGGCGCTGATTGTGCTCGCGGTGCTGTCCGGAGCGGACAAGTCGGGCATCTATTACGCTGCCTCCGTCATCGTCCTCGCAATTTCCGTCGCAATCGGTTTAGACCCGGTTATTCTTTCCGGCGTCAAAGCCGCTGTCAAGCTAAAGCCTACCTGCGATACAGCCGCCGTTTTGACGATTGTTTTCGCGTTTATTCAATCGGTCGCGGCAGTTGCCGTCCCCAACGTGTCGGGTATACCGGGAGTATACTGCGCCGCCGCCGTTTTCACCCTGCTTATAAATATGGCGTCCAAATTTTTTGCAAACGACACAGCGGTTAGAAATTTCCGTTTCTGTTCCGAGGACTGCGCCGATTCGCTATACAGTATCCGCGGATTCGACACCAAACGCGAGAACATGGAAATCGGTAAAAATCTATTACTCGGTGACCCGGAGTTGCGTTATTCCTGCAAAACCAAATTCCCTTCGAGCTTTATCAAAAATTCAAAATCACTCACGTCCGTCGACAGGATGTGCCGTAAAATCGTCCCCATCGGCGTCGGCGCTTCCCTGATTCTCGCCGCAGCCGGCTGGATAAAATCCGGCGCGGCATTCGGTGCGTTGACGGCGTTCACGGGCGCGCTGTGTGTCGCAATGCCCGCGGGTGCGGCTTTAACGGTTACGCTGCCGATGCTCATCGCGGCTAAAAAGTTAAACGCCTGCGGCGCTATGATTGCCTCGCCCGAGTCGGCGGCGGCGTGCGGACGCACCAACGCCATTGTGGTCGACGCCGTCGACCTGTTCGACAGGGAGCTGTGCAACGTCTACGGCTTCAAGGACTACAAGACCGTGCGCATCGACGATGTGCTGCTTTATGCTGCCGCGATGGTCATCGCTTCCGAGGGACCGCTCTCAACGGCCTTTGAAAAAATCGTCGGCAGCCGCAATATTCTGCCGCCTGTTAAATCCCTTCGTTACGAGGATAAGCTGGGCTTGAGCGCCTGGATACATAACCAAAAGGTGCTTTTAGGTAACAGAAACCTGCTTTTAAACCATAGCATTGAAGCGCCGCCCAAGAGCGAGGAAATGAAATATCTTGAAACCGGCAAGCGCGTGCTTTACATGGCAATTGAGAATAAAATCGCCATTATGTTTGTTGTCGGCTATATGGAAAACAACGCCGTGCGCCCTTATCTCCAAAGCATTCAAAGCGACGGCATCAACATCCTTGTCAACTCCACCGACTGCAACATAAACGAGGAGTTCGTCAACGAGGGCTTCGACCTTGTCAGTGGCGGTGTAAAAATCATGAACCCGGATTCCGGCGCTATCTATATGGAGAACAGGGAACGCGAAAAGAATTCGGCGAGCAGCGCCGTCATGCACGACGGCCGGACTGAGAGCTTCCTGCGATGCGTTGCCGCCGCCGTTACCATCAACAACATTTCCCGTATCGCTGCGCTCGCCGGGATTGCCGGGTCGGCGCTCGGTGTTTTAATGCTGTTCATCGTGCTGCTTATCTCCGGATTAAACGGTATCGGCGTGTTTACCGTTATTATTTTCACCGCTCTGTGGACGCTCATCTCCACGATTATCGGCGTCGTACAGAGCAAAAAGAAAATATGACGGATAAAAAAATAAAAGCTGTCCTGTTCGACCTCGACGGCACCGCGCTCGACACGCTCGGAGACCTGTGCGACAGCCTCAACCACGCGCTTGTTTTAAACAATTACCCGCCGCGTTCGCTCGACGAGACGCGTCGTTTTGTGGGCAACGGTGTGGCGAAGCTTATAGCTCGCGCCATTCCCGACGGCGAACGCAACCCGCTGTTTTCAAAATGCCACGACGATTTCCGCGCGTATTATCCCGGGCATATGGAAATTAAAACAGCTCCATATCCCGGCGTCATAACCTTATTCGAAACGCTGAAAAAGGACGGCTTCATGCTCGCGGTGGTGTCCAACAAATTTGACGGCGCTGTAAAGGTGCTTTGCAATCAGTATTTCGGTGATTTGCTCGGCGCAGCCGTCGGCGAGGGGGGCGATATCCGGAGAAAGCCCGCGCCTGACGCGGCGTTTGAAGCGTTGCGCCTGCTCGGTTGCTTTCCGACAGAAGCTGTTTATGTCGGAGATTCCGAGGTGGATATACAGACAGCCGCAAACGCCGGGCTTTTGTGTATCAGCGTAACGTGGGGTTTCCGCCCGCGTGAATACCTCGTAGAAAACGGGGCAAAGATATTAGCCGACACGCCGGAAGAGCTTCTTGAAATCATCAAACAGATGTCCGAATAAAATCAACCGCCGGAAACGTTAAATGTTTCCGGCGTTGCTTGTGTGTGCTCGACATGGACGAAAACTTGACGGTGAAAGTCCGTTACACGCTTGGCAGCAGGAAGTGTTATGTATCCGTCGCGAGGCGTAGTCCGAAAAAAGCCGGATGCGAAGAATTATGTATTTATTTGAC